>JACNGQ010000415.1 GCA_014384025.1 Planctomycetota bacterium
GGCCTCTTTTAGAGGCCAGTCCTCAAGCCTCCACCTTTGGTGGAGGTGGTTGACTATTTGATTTTGAAATCTTTATTAGTGGCCGATGTTAAAAAAAGGGCCTATAACAAATCAATCGATATAAGCCCTGAGTTAATACAAATCTGCAATATTAACGATGCAATATTAATTGACACTTAAATATCAGTCTAAGGTGCTGGCGGATACAGCCGAATATCATCGAAGTATAACATACCTGTACCGCCAGTAACTGATCTAAGACCAAGAGTAATCGAAGTTACATTGGTAAAGTTCACACCCAGGTCAACAAAGGCCTGGAGGTCGATATTCCATTCGGTCCACCTGGAGGCCAGTGGCGCATCGGGATTATCGTTATCGACACTAGCGCTGCCGTTCAAGGTAACATACATTGTCTCTGCAGTATTGTTATTACTACCTCGATACCAAATTGTCAATCTGTTAACACCTTTTATTGTCCAGTCTTTATTGGAAGTCAATGTCAAAATAGCCTCTGATTTGCCGACTGCGTTGTCATAAGACATTGGCATAGACAGATTCCCACTGTGAACTATAGTCTGCTCAGCAAAAGGAGAATTGGCGTGACCAACGACAGAGCCATTTACAGCCGGGCTGTCGAATCCATCTACCCAGGCCAGATATATCCTATTGCTCCCTGGTTCACCTTCATTAAGGTCATTGTAGGCTTCCATATCATCAATAATAAGGAAGTTGGCCGTAGTAAAGCTCCAGAGTGGGCCTGTCCATGGACTGTCAGCATTGGCGTTATTGGCTTCATCAACACGCCAGTAGTAGGTGGTATTCCATTCAAGTAGTCCTGGGTCATAGCTTTCGGAACCAAGGTTTCCAGTGCCTTTATATTCAGGGGAACTCGTACCGGCATTTTTCACAGCATCTTTATCCGTACCGAAATAAACTTGATGTGTATCGGCAAAGACTCCGTGTGCCCACGTAAGAATCGATGACTGTGTTACATCCACAGCACCATTAGCCGGGCTCGGACTGCCAACAGCGCCCTGGGTAGTAAAGCTCCAGACATTGCCTTTGTATGTACTGATAGCATCGAACTCATCGACTCGCCAGAAGTAAGTCTTAGCCAATTCAAGCGGGCTGGGATTATAGGTTACAGTTCCCTGAGGCAGACCCCCGGTAGCATTATTGACATCGTTAAAATTGTCGCCGAAATACACAGTGTGTAATTTCGCACCAAAACCTGCCGTCCAGCTAAGGTCTATGTTCAGTTCTACAGATTCGGCAGTATCAGCCGGGTCGGGAAAGTATGTTGTCTTGGGAGGAATACTAAAGCTCCAGATATCACCTTTCCAAGGGCTGTTCGGGTCGGCGTCATTTACCTCATCGATTCGCCAGTAGTATGTAGTACCTGGAACGAGGCCATCCGGATAAGCAAATCCGGGAAAGCCTACAACATAAAATGTTCCGACTTGGTTGCCCAGGAAAGTGCTCTCAGCACCGACGTTCACATCACCAAAGTTATCACCCAAATACACATCATGTGAGACTGCAAAATCTCCTGCGCTCCAAGAAAGGTTCACCCATGTATCCTCATGAAGTGCACCATCAGGGGGAGTTGGACCGAGGGCATACGGCCATGGTTCACCTACAGCTTCCATATCCGTCCTGATTTCGTCTAATGTTAGAATTCGATTATAAAGGGCAACTTCGTCGATGATACCAGCAAAGAATTCTTGCCCTGGATTTCTCGCACCAACCATTATGGAGCCATCGATTTCATCAACAACGGGAGGTGTTCCGCCTTCACCTGCTTTCTCGCCATTAAAGTATAATTCTATTCCACTGCCTACATCATAAGTCAATGCAATATGCGTCCAGTCTGTGGTAAGTGGTATGGAAGTAACCAGCCGTTGTCCCCACGTTCCACCTGATCGGGACCAAACATAAACATTCTGATCAGCATTGACAATAACAGCCCACATGAGAGTGCCACCGGCGACCATGTAGTTCCAGGTTGCTGGCTGAGAATCTTCCCTTTGTACCCAGAACTCCACTGTGAAGGACTCTCTCAACTGTAAGGTTTCATTGATAGGAACCCTAACATAATTTGTTCCATTAAACTCCAACGCTTTGCCATATTTCCCATCTACCCAGTTGGGATTATTGACGAGTTCTACCACATGCTCATACACGGAGAAGTCTTTGGGTTCTCCTGTCCCTTCGTGAAATGGGAGATATAACACCAATGATGGATCAGTAGCTTCTGCTGCGCTCGTTAGAATTAGGCCCAGCCACAAAGCAAAAGAAACCAAATATATCAATTTTCTACACATAATAATCCTCCTTCAAAAATCCAATATGGGTTATTAATTGAAATTTAAAATATTTCCGACATGAAGCATAAAGTTCTCGCTACAACTCTGCTCCTGAAACGATTCATGATAACTCCTCTATTTGTGAAAATTGTAAAAAAACCCAAATCCATAGACGTCCGACTGAGCAGGCACAAGTTTCACTAATGTTATCTATACCAAATTATCCACCTCCCCGTCAAGGATAATCCTGCAATCAAGAGCGTAATGTGCTTGAATGGCTTCATGTTCATTAATGCACGAAACAGTTGCTTTTTTCACAGGGATTACAAAACTTACTACACGGTTGCAATTAATCATTAGCACCTACTTCAGGCCAAATTTCTTTTTAAAAAAACTTAAAGTCTCCATTTCGACATAAGGTAAATACAGATAAGAACTATAGTGCCCTGCGAAAAAACAAACCAATTCTGGCTTACCAATGGCTTCCCACAGTTTGTAACCACATTTTCTTGGAATAACTCTATCAAACAACGCTAGATAAAGTAATACATTTCTTGCATCCATATATCCAGCCAACTTGATGGGATCTGTTTCTACTTTCTCTGACAATTCTGTATGTATAGTTTCTAAGGTCACCCCGTCTTCCACGAAATCCTTGCTGTAATCTTTGATACCTTCCGCTTTGGAAAGAAGAAAAATGTCTGCAATACTACCGCCAGCAAGAACCAATACAACGCACTTCACTCTTTCATCTACTCCTGTTATTAAGCTGGCCTTTATCCCTCCAAGACTTAGGCCGAGGCAACCAAGCCTATCCTCGTCAACTTCTTCTCTTGTGACTAAATAGTCCAGTACTTGCCTGTTATCCAAAACTGTTTGTCTGAAGTAATCTTCAACATCTTCTCCAGACTTGGCATCCTCCAGATCGGCCTTCCTATTATGTACAATAGCACAATTAAATCCGCTTGATGCAAAATGGCTGGCAAAACTTCTAACAGAAAAATCTATCCCACCAGATATTGGCAAAATAAGTATGGTGGGAAATTTTCCATGTTTTCTCTGTATGTAATAGTCAATTTTTATATTCGCCGTTCCAAAAACATTTAGTGCAGAAGGAAATTCTATTCTTTTGACAACATACATTTTCTTCTCATTAATCGTTTTGATTTCGGTTTCAATAGTCTTCTTAGGATAGCTGTAATATTTTAGGAGTTCCGTACTCCTCATCTTTGGACCGACATACGTTGGATCACATCTATAGTGCGCGCACGAAGAGAACAATAATAGGCTGAAGGCTAATAATGACTCAAGCACCACTTTAAGACTTATATGACTTTTTGATTTCGTGTCGATTATACATCTTGAGTCTGACATACAGCGAGACCTCCATTATTTTCTGAACCACACATATTGAACGAAGAATTCGTCTTATTATATGATAAATTTTCTATCTGAGTATATAGTAACCTAATAATTACACCGCTCTTATAGACTTATGTGTGTAGCTTGTCTGCGATGCCTTAAAACAATCGGGGCCTATACCGAATGAATCAGTATAAGCCCCGAGATAATACAAGTCCGAATCAGACAAACAATTCAACTGTCTAACAAATCTCAATTTATGGTGCCGGTGGATACAGTCGAATATCATCAAAATACATCATACCCGAACCGCCGGCAGTCGGATTAGCCCTGTTACCGAGACCAAGTGTAATCGAATTTACATTTGCGAGGTTCATGCCCTGGTCTGCAAAAGCTTGCAAGTCGATATTCCATTGGGTCCAAGTGGCTGCCTGCGCCGCATCGGGATTATCATTAGTGACCGCCGCGGTTCCATTTACAATAACATACATCGGTTCTGCGGTGTTGGCAGAACCGCCTCGGTACCAAATTGTTAATTTGTTGACACCATTCACTGTCCAATCACGATTGGCGGTCAAGACAGAAGTCGCCTCGGATTTCCCAACGGAATTATCATAGGCTATCGGCATCGACTGATTTCCACTGTGAACGGTAGTCTGCTCGGCAAAAGGAGGATTGGCATGACCAACTACGGAACCGTTTACAGTCGGATTGTCGAATCCATCTATCCAGGCAAGATATATCCTGTTGCTCCCGGGTTCATCTTCATTAAGGTCATTGTAGCTCTCAAAATCGTCCACGACAAGGAAGTTAGCGGTCGTAAAGCTCCAGAGGGGGCCTGTCCAGGGGCTGTCGGCGTTGGCGTTATTAGCCTCATCAATACGCCAGTAGTAGGTAGTGTCCCATTCGAGCAGTCTGGGATCATAGCTCTCTGAACCAAGGTTGCCGCTGCCCTTGTACTCAGGTGAACTGGCATCGGCGTTTTTGACCGCATCTTTGTCTGTTCCGAAGTACACTTCATGTGAAGCACCAAAGATCCCCGGAACCCAGGTAAGAACAGGTGTCTGTGTGACATCCACGGCGCCATTAGCCGGGTTCTGGCTGCCGACGGCACCCTGGGTTGTAAAGCTCCAAATGTTACCCATATGCGTTTCGATAACATCGAACTCATCGACGCGCCAGTAGTAAGTCTTGGCCATTTCAAGCGGGCCTGGGTTATAGGTTGTCATTCCCTGTGGCAGACCACCGGCGGCATTGTTCACTTCGTTAAAATTATCACCGAAGTAAACGTAATGTAGTTTAGTACCAAAACCTGCGGTCCAACCAAGTCTCACATCTACATCTACAGACTCGGCTCCATCAGCCGGATCGGGAAAGTATGCAGTCTTGGGGGGAATACTAAAGCTCCAGACAGGACCTTTCCAGGGACTGTTCGGCTCGGTATCGTTGACTTCATCGATTCGCCAGTAGTAAGTGGTGCCCGGAACAAGACCATCCGGATATGGAAATCCTGGAAAGCCGACAACAAAAAAGATTGTGGTTTGATTACCTCTGAACGTACCTTCGGTGCCTTCGCTGACAGCATCAAAATTATCACCTATATACACATCGTGTGAAACAGCAAAATCACCCGCACCCCAGCCAAGGTTCAACCATGTATCCTCATGGAGTCCACCGTCAGGTGGATTGGGGTTGAAAGCTTTTGTAAATGTTGGAGGGATACCATTAAACAGGTCCTTTACTTGGTCCGGTGTCAGCGTGCGGTCGTATATGCGGACATCATCAAGAAGGCCATCGAAGAATTCTCCCCACTCGGTGTTCTGGCCAATGTAAAATGATTCATTACTGGCGGAGTCGCCAAGCAACAAATCGCCGCTTATACTATTTGTCGCCACGTTAATTCCATTTTTATACATTTTCATGGCGGCTCCATCGTAACTGAGCGCTACATGCGCCCAGATGCCAGATTCTATGGGGACATTTGGGATCCAATCATCACCTCCAATTCCACTTGGTCCGGCTAAAGAAACCCCGATGTTACCGCTATGAAGCAACCAGTACAGGTCCTTTCTCCAAGCAGGAGTATGGGCGTACTTAGAGATGATAGTTCTCCATTCAGCAACATCCACAGGATTGATCCATGCCGTAACAGTGATCTCATTCGTAATATCAAAACTCTTGTTATCAGGAACTTCAACATAATCATCAATTCCGTCAAACTCGAGAGCACCACCTATCTGGCCATCAGAAGGCCGCCAGATCGGGCCGTTAAGGGTACCATTATTCTCATTGCCGGACGAGTCATAAGTGATAGTGCCGGAACCCTCATCTAACTTCCAGTGTCCCACCAAACCAGCTGAAGTGTTACCAACGAGACCCGTCACCAAAACAAGAGAAATAAGATAAATCAATTTTCTACACATAAATGTCCTCCTTAAAAAGTAGGTTATTCATTGAAATGTAAAAGTTCTTCTATGCGAATGTGTACTATAATTCCGTACCTCGCATAATAAATCCTCCTCAACCCAAAACTATAAGAATTGCACCTGCTGGTTGACCTCAAAGCCACAGATGTCTGACTGAGCAGAAGCAAATTTCCCTAACATAATTTATACTGAATTAGCGCCCTTCCCGTCAAGTAAAATCCATTGATAACAACTTGTAATAGTGCTTCTCATATTCTTTATAGCACACTATATCTTTATCATGAGAGTGCCAGATCTTCAAAAGCTTTCGGATCGGTCCCAACCTGCCAACTATATGTGCCTTGGACCTCGCACATCTGCCTCCAAAATTGCCCTTTGTGCGAGTTATAAAATGCTAGAATCCTTCAAAAAGCCGTCTCTTTCAGAAGCCGAAAAACACCCTGATTTATAGGTGACATTATGACACTAAAATGTCTCCACGAATGTTAATTTTTCGTATATCGAGTCCGAATGAATGTCAATTTTTTACGAAAATTGGGTTTGAATTGGCTTTGTTTTGGCTTTAATTGGCTTTGTTTTGGCTTAAATTGGCTTTGAATTGGGTTTGAATTGGCTTTGTTTTTTTACCTGAGCCAGCGGATAAAATCTTGTAATTGCTTGTCTTATCTATATTTATGTTCATTTTGTCATTTCTGAAATTGGGTTTGTTTTACATAATTTGCTTATAAATTCGTACGTAAGAATTCGTAGAATTTATATAGCATAAACACGAAATCCTAATATCTAAATCCGAAACAATATCAAAATCCAAATAACTCAAATTCAAAACTCCTTATATGAGGGCAGAAAAACTACGCCTCTATAATTAGACGAGTGTGCAGTTTTGAGTCGAAAATTTGGCTATTTTTCGTGGCTCGGGGTTTGTAAATCGTTGTCGAGAAAAGAGATAAAATTTTTTGAAAATTTTGATTTTTGTTTTTAACTGTGAGCGTTTTTGACCGAAAATAGCCCCAAGGCACATGGATTTCACGGTTTTTTTAGCCTGATTAAGTATCCGGATGAAATTAAATCTGTTATTTTATAACTCTTTTGGGGATATTCGTTCAGGCCTGTCCTGGTTGTTATTCCTCTGCTCCGTGCTTCCGAAGCAGTTCAACGGTCTCCTTGTTCCTCCTTTGTTCGGCCAACTGTATCGGCGTCTGACCCAATGAAGTCTCGGCATTGACATCGGCACAGTTGTCTATAAGCAACTCGACAACATCCGGACGGTCATGATAAGCTGCCCAGTGTATAGGCTGGTAACCCCATTTATCCTTTGCTTCAATGTTGGCACCATTGGCGATTAATACCTCTGCAACGTTCTTACTGCCGAACCTGGCGGCATAGTGCAGGGCTGTAAACTCATACACCTCATCTCTTTCATCTACCTTGGCGCCTTTTGCAAGACACAGTTTGGCAATCTCTTGAAACCCATTCACGGCTGCGTGGTGCAATATTGTCAGGCCCTTATTATCTTTCGCAGTAAAATCTGTAGTTCTCTCAAGTATCAATCTCGCCATATCCTTCCTGCCGCTCGAAAAAGCATAATCTAAAGGCGTCTTACCCGAAGAATCCTTCACATTGATATCGGCACCGTTGGCGATAAGCAGTTTCGCTATCTCCCAGCGTTCTTTGTCCATCGCACCATGAAGTGCCGTCCATGGTCCTGCATTAATATCTGCCCCTTTGGCAATAAGCAGTTCGACCATCTCTACGTTGTTGCTGACGTAGGGTGCTTCCTGCAAAGGTGTCCAGCCTTCTGGAGCGTTGACATCCGCCCCGCGCTCTATCAAATATTCAGCTATGGCTGTATTATTTTTATCAACAGCCATGCACAAAGGCGGCCACGACCCTGCATTAACGTCGGCACCTGCTTCTACGAGAAGCTGTACCGCTTCCATGCTTCCCGATTCGACCGCAGAGCGTAGTGGAGTGTTCTTCTTTTCATCCTTAGCATTGACATCGGCCCCCTTTGAAAGGAGCAGTTTGACACGCTCGATATCACCGTCGGCCGCCGCCTGATGGAAGGGATACATTTGTTTTTCCGTCACCGGCTCACGCTTTTCTTCTTCTATCGGATTCGGTATCCAGGGCAAGATGATTCTTGTTGCCCGCTCACCGCCATGATAGATTATCTGATTCGCAATCGCCAAAGTAGCATCAGCATTCTGATTTGCTGCCGTGTTATGATTGCGGTCATAATTTGGAAAGTCAGAACTGGTTATGTCCAGGCGAATTCGATGTCCCGGTAGAAATGCATTTGACGTGGGACTCATATGGATTGTGTATTTGACAATTTTCCCCGGCTGAATCAACTTGGGCCTATCGAATCCGTGCCGATAACGTGCACGCATCACACCGGAAGAAACATCCCGTGCCAGACTATCTGGAGCAACATCTATCAGTCTTACAAACCAATCGGTGTCAGGAGTTGACGATGATGCGTAAAGCTCGACTACAGGATTTCCCGTCACCTCGACTCGCTCGCTCAATGGCTCAGTCTGGTAGACAAGAATGTCCTGTCGGCTTGCTAAGGATCGTTGATCTGTAGGCATAGGTCGTTTCGCCCCAGACGGTGTTGGGACAGGATTGCCTGGGTCGTAGGCATAAGTATCCATGCCAGCAGATGTCGCCTTTTCAATGATAAGGTTCCCTTTGCCACTTGGGGTATTTGCATGTCCATCGCTGGTAATATACAGAATCTTCTCTTTAGTCCGATGAAGTGGCCAGTGCTGCTCATCCCTCCATTTGTTATCGCCCATGACAAAGATTCTCACAGGTAGGTCCTTATCGACTCCGTCTTGAATGCCCTTGAGCCAGTAGTCGAACCAGCGGATTTGTGCAGCTCTCTCTTGTCGAAAACGGCATCAGGGCCAAAGTCTATACTACCATATTTATGACCGTACGTCGTCCCATGGGTCCACGGACCTATGATGATTCGTGAGCCTTTACGGGCTGCTGTTGTTTTAGCTTCCTTGACCATTGTTCGGAAGAGCAACATATCGCCATTGGCGTGGTCATACCAGCCAACCATATCGAGGTTTGGAACGGTAGTATCTTTACATCCTTCAGCCAATTTCCATGGATCAGCATGAGGACTCTTCAGCCAGGACTTGAGAATATCAGTTTCATAACCGAAAAAATCTTGAGGCAGGTCCGACCAGGGAAGCCAATCGAGCCACTTCTGGGATTCTTTCTGCCATAATCGCCTATGTTCCCACCTGGTATGTACACCGGGAAGATTTTCATGTCGTCGCATGTCAACGGCCATTAACGCCAACCACTCCAAACGAAATCCCGGACGAATTGTGCAAGGATTTTCCCCATACCAGATTTGTGCGGGAATACTGCAAGCAGACATGGCTACGAGCGAAGGGGGGCGAAGCGGGGCGAGACGCCATTGTAGAAATGCCGGATAAGAAGTTCCGAACGTCCCCACCTTGCCAGTCGATCCAGGGAGTCTTGCGGCCCATTCTACGGTATCATAGCCATCCTCAGCTTCATGCGTCTGGAATCGGTAAAGAGATCCCCATTTTCCTTCAGATGCGTACCGCCCGCGAACATCCTGGCTGACCACAATGTATCCGGACTTGACAAACCCATCGAATCTCCCATCCTTGCCATAGGGCGTCCGCTGCACCAGCACTGGATACGGATCTCCGCGGTCAGGCCGATACACGTCCGCCCGTAAAATAATACCATCCCGCATGGGAACAGGTACATTTCGTTCAATGATCACTCCTAATTCTTCAGCGTCTGCACCGGCAAGAGCAGTTTCATTGGATGGTTGAGCTTGTTCGGCTGATTCTGTTAACTCAGTAGATTTGGTTAGTTCCCTTTCACACCCACCAGTGGAAAATAGCAACGTCAAGACCAACAAAACGACTTCGACAATTTGATATGTTTTTTTCGTTTCCATAGCATATGTTCCCTCATCTTTAACCACAGCTTTCGGGCAGCATGGCTGTAAAGCAAAGGTTATGTATTGTTATTATACAATGAGACGTAAGTTCCTACAACAGGGAAAAAGCCTGATGAAATTGTTGATGTCAGAGAGAGTTGAAAAACACTCTGATTTTCAAGTGATATCTTGGTTGTGTAGACGTAAAGCTTTATCATTTAGGCATGCTTTGTATTTTCTGTACCGAATTCTGGTTGATATTGTGCAGACCATTCAGGTAGAATAACTTGTTATGGTGTGTAGGACTACTGCTTATGAAGACATCCGGGAAAATCCGATTATATCTATTTTAAATGGAAAGGCATTTCATGATGAAGAGAAGAAAAAGCATCATTTGGCCGTTCGGTTTTGCGGCAACCATTTTAATACTCGGTACATCTGCCAGTACATTGCTGAGCGGCTGGACGGTCCTGGCGGTTCAGAAGACAACTTCCGATCTGCCCGTAACGATCGCGCCGATCAAAACTCCGTTCGAGATGCCACAGCTCAAGCGGCCTTCGTTTCCCGAGCGAACGTTCGATATCCGTGACTACGGAGCCGTTCAGTGTAAGTGGGAGGATGACGAAAAGCACAAGAGCACCGAAGCGATCCACAAAGCCATTATCGCCTGCCACGAGAGCGGCGGCGGTAAGGTGCTCATCCCCAGAGGCGATTGGCTGACCGGCGCTATTCATCTTAGAAGCAATGTGAATCTGCATATCGCCGAAGGCGCCATTGTCCATTTCAGCAATGATCTGGAGGATTACCTTCCTGTGGTCCACGTTCGCTGTGAAGGCGTGGAGGCCTACAACTACTCACCTCTGATCTATGCGCCCCATGTCGAAAATATCGCTATCACCGGCCGGGGTACGCTCCACGGCCACGGGCGCTGGTGGTGGGATTGGGCCAAAAACAATAATAGAGGTAATCGTATCGAAGCATCCAAAGTGCCACTGGAAGAACGCCGTTACGGTAAAGGCGGCGGGCGGGAAGGAATGCGCCCGACTTTTATCGTGCCATGGAAGGCCAAAAACATCCTCATCGAGGGAATCACACTTGAGGAATCCCCAATGTGGAACGTTCACCCGGTTTACAGTGAGAACATCATCGTTCGCGGGATAACCGTGCATAGTCTTGAGTCGCCCAACGGCGATGGGATCGTGCCCGATTCCTGCAAGAACGTCTTGATTGAGTACAATCATTTAGAAACCGGGGATGACGCTGTGGTCATTAAGTCCGGCCTCAACGAGGATGGACTGAAGATTGGCATCGCCAGTGAAAACATCG
Source organism: Planctomycetota bacterium (assembly GCA_014384025.1). Lineage (GTDB taxonomy): Bacteria > Planctomycetota > Phycisphaerae > Sedimentisphaerales > Anaerobacaceae > NIOZ-UU13. Next base: position 11,361 of record JACNGQ010000415.1, read on the forward strand.
TGGTGCGCAATTTCACGGCTCGTGACGTCCGTACCGGCAGCGGTGGGATCGTTTTCGGCAGTGAGACCTCCGGGGGTATTCGCAATATCTACGTACATGATGCCTACTTTGACGGCTGTGATCGCGGCATTCGCTTCAAGACCACACGCGGCCGCGGCAATGTCATCGAAAATATCTATATCGAGAAGGTCGAGATGAAGAACATCGAGGCACAGGCCATCAATTTCAATTCGTATTACGAGCGCGAGGCCACCGGCAAATCGCCCTTGTTCCGCAATGTTTACATCAAAAATATTCGTGTCAATGGTGCCCGTACTGCCATCGAAATGATCGGTTTGCCCGAGAAGTGGCTGGAAAACATCAATATCAAAAACGCGGTGTTCGAAAACGTGGTCAACGGTGCTATAGCCCATCGGGTCAAGGAGCTTACTCTGGAAGATGTTTCCATAACATCAAACGGACGCCCGATTGCGCTTGAAGATGTGTTTGAGGCAACGATAAAGAACGTAAACCTTTCCGGGCAGCGTCCCCCTCTCCTCGTCGGCGGTTCTGAGAGCGGTGCGATTACCGTCGAAGGTCTTTACCCTGACCACGTGGAATGCGCAAAGAACGTACCTCGCGGGGCTGTCTCTGTCGGCGGGGCGAAACGGCCCTGATAAACCCAAAATGGTCTCTGTTTTTTGTGTTGTAAAATGCCAGAATTCTTCGAAAAGTGACCTCTTTCGGAAGCTGAAAAACACCCTGATTTCCAGGTGAAAGCGTGTCTCCGTTTTGTCACCACGGATGTCAAATATGATGATTTATGGAAGCACCAAACATCTAATTCTTGCTCAAAACCGAATATATTTTCATTAATATCGGATTAAGGAGACGGAGGAAATGAAGTTAGCTAAGTATATTATCTTTTGTCATCAAAGAAATAGTAAGGGACTACCTGGAATCCTTCCCCGGATTAATTATTGCGCAGGATGAGTACTTCAATTATTGCAATCTCAGCAACATCTTGCTACAATCTCCGTTATGAAAACGTCTCTTCAGGTAATCTCAACGGGCCCATGCTCGTCCCGCCTGAAAAGCGATTTCTCATCAGTTATTCTTAAAAAGATGACAATAAATAGCTTAAAAAAAGAAAGGCACCTACCAATGAAACCAGAAAACAATACAATGACACGTCGTCGCTTTCTCAAGACCAGTACTCAAATCACCGCTCTGGCAGGACTCTCTGTTGTCACGCAAGCATACGGAGCAAACAACGACCGAATCCGCGTCGGACTTGTAGGCTGCGGGGGTCGCGGCACCGGGGCCGCCCAAGATGCAATGATGGCCGGCCCGAATGTTGAATTAGTGGCTATGGGCGACATTTTTATGGCAAAGGTCGAGAGGAGCCTTGCTCGGTTGTCGAAACTCAAAAGCAACAACAAGGCGATTCAAAACAACCTCAAAGTGAAGCCGAGCCATTGCTTTGCGGGTTTAGATGCCTACCAGAAAGTGATCGACTCCGGTATTGATTACGTCCTTCTTTGTACGCCTCCGGGCTTTCGGCCGGATCATATTGGATATGCAGTCAAGAAAGGTGTGAATATCTTCGCGGAGAAACCGTGCGCTACTGATTCACCGGGAGTGCGCCGGATACTCGCCCTTGAGGATGAGATGAAGCGAAAGGGAATCGCTTTGTTGTCCGGCTTCAACGGCCGCCACGTATTTCATTACGCGGACCTTGTCAAAGCAATTCATAACGGTGAACTCGGGGATATCATGGCTCTCTACTCCTATTTCAACACGGGCAATATCTGGTATCGCGAACGTGAAGGAGGGATGTCACTTCCTGATTACCATTTCCACAACTGGTTCCACGTTGACTGGCTCTGCGGCGACCACATCGTCGAGCAGCACGTCCATAATCTTGACCGGTGCAACTGGATCATGCAGGCTCATCCCGTCAAGGCCTACGGGATGGGTGGGCGGCAGTATCATACAGACCGCGGCGGCAATATCTATGATCACTTCACAGTCGAGTTCGAATACGAAAACGGTATTCGCATGACCAGCATGTGCCGCCAGATCCAAGGTACGGACGCAAAGGTCGGAGAGGAGATTGTTGGAACCAAAGGCTTCGGCTCGTTGGTTGGCCGCAAAGCACAGTTCACTGGTGAAAATGCCAGGATTTTCAGAGAATACCCGGAACAGCACGAGAGCCACTTACAGGAGCATATTGATTTTATCGCGGCACTCCGACGCGGCGAGATTCCGAATGACACCCGCTTTTTGTGTGAATCGACTTTAACCGCTATTATGGGTCGTGAGTCAGCATATACAGGCAAACAAGTAACGTGGGATGAGATTCTAAATTCCAATCTCCGACTGACACCTCCAGATATTGCCAGGTGGGATGGCTCTATCCGGCCGGTTCCCAAGCCCGGCATGCCGCGGGTGTAGCAGATTTTATCAAAAATGGGCCCGCGCTCGGCTTTAATCCCCTGATTGAAGTTGCCGGTCATAGACAGAGGCATAACCGCCACCGCGATTGCGTGCCACCCATAGTCGATAATCAAGGTTCTCCCAGGCCGCCAGGTATCGCTTACCTACAGGTTTTGTTGCAGTGACGATGCCTATGGCGTCCTTTCCTTCTTGAGTACGAAAACCTAAAACCAACTCATCTCGGAAGTCTCCACAGAGGTCGGCCACCATGAGCAGGTTGCTATTCGGCACAGGATTGGGTCTGACTCCCGGAACGGCCACGGCTACTGTACCATTGAAATTACTGAGAGCTGTACCGTTTGCGCTCAGCAGTTCGCGCGTACCGTCCCCATCCCACTCGACGGGTGTATAGCCATTTGGAAAGGGATCCAGCAGCAAACGTCCTGACGCCGAGAACATCAGGATGTGATTATCATTATGACCGGCTCGGTTGGAAACGCACTCCAATCCAGGAGAATCGTCCCAAATGTCCGCACTCCAACCGCGATGGCCGTGGGTCCAGCGTGAATCGTCCTCCCGGTTGAGTTTCCATATGACTTCTCCTGAGTTCGCATCCACCATATAGACACCGGCATGCATACTCGATTCTACAATATAAAAAACCTCCAGCCCTGGTCGCTTGGGCAGATGGTCGTGAATCGAGACAATATCGGGATGTTGCCGATAAAGAGACCATCGCAGCGAGCCATCATGATTGATGCATGTAGTGCCGTTAAAAACCTCCTGTTTTCCGTCCCCATCAACATCAGCCACTTCAATTTTGTGCCCACCACTGCCGCTTGTTTCACTGAAACTCTTGAACTGCCACATTGGATTCAGTTGGGCATCATAAGCCGTGAATATCTCGTTCTCATACAAACCGCTCTGAGTTACTACGGCCGGATGCTTCCCATCGAGATAGGCAATAGAGAGGTGAATTCGTGTGGACGAGCCCTGGTGGTCGGTGGCAATCGGTACCCAAGGCGTTTTGTGTTTCACTTGGCCGCTCATCCCATCCAGAATCGCTGCATAGACCACATCACCGATTTGCAGGCGCGTAATGACCTCCGCCTTGTCGTCGCCGTCCATGTCCCAGACATTAAAAGGTACATTGTTAGCACTGCCGTAACAATGGTCATGAAAGCAGATGTCCTTACGCCAGAGGGAACGCCCGTACGAGGTAAAGGCCTCCATTTGTACGGGTACGCCTGAATCCTGTGACATCTCGCGATTGCCGTTGTCCATACGGATAATACAGTCCAGGGCGCCATCGCCGTTCAGGTCACCAAAGATCGGAACTAAGGAACCCGGTTTGCAAATAGGAGTAAAGGTGGCAATGAGTGGATCGCCTACAACTCTTGCATCGGCACCTGCCCATTCCGAACGTCGCAGTTCCCGGCCTTTTGTATCCACCGGGCGCACATAGTATTGGTATCGCCTTTCAGGCGTTAATCCAGTATCTGTAAAATACGTTGTCCCACTCACGGGAACCTGGGTAATTCTTTGCCCCCCGTGGTTTCGATCCGATGCCCGGTACACATGAAACCGAACATCCTGGGCATCGCCCCGAAGGAATCCCCAGCTCAGAGCAATTTCACTGTTATCGCGTGACACCGCGCACACACGCCGCACCTGCACACGCCAATCGTGCCCCTGGGGTTCCCGCACCGGTCGGAATCCTAAGTCAGGGTGTCGCAGACCTGTTTGCATCCCCACACCGTACCCGCAGCGCAGATAGGCTGGGCCCCGTGCCCACGAGCCGCCCATCACACTCTGTCCCTTAAACTCGGGTTCCTTTAAGCGATAGATCCATTTTTGGGTGGCCGGATCATATCGGTTCAGTATCATCTGCCATACATTGCCCGCCATACAGTATAAGCCATAGCCGTTGGCCTGACCCCAATTTGCCGGGCGCAGATACTCCTGCCATGCATCAAATCGCCGGGATCCGTGCGCATCGCAATTAGCCTGATCCGCTGGTTTATCATTACCCCACGGATAGCGAGGACGTTCCAGGCCGCCGTAGGCTGCATGCCTAAATTCCACGCCCGTTGGCAACCGGTACACCCGGCCATCTTGTTCCATGAGCCATTGCAGGTAGTCTCGGACATCATAGCGATTGACAAAAATTACAGGATGCTCTTCCTTGCCAGCCGGGACCTGCCCGTTTTGCCAATGTAGTGGAGCAGCATGCCCGGTGGCATCTACAAAGGCCCGGTATTCGGCATTGGTAACGGTGTGATCCAACATCTCAAAGTCCTCTACATGAATGCGACCCTCTTCGTACTGGGCACCTTTAATGAACACGAATCCCGCGGGAATCTGCCCTAGGACGTCCACCGATAAAAACCATGACAACAATATTAAAGAGAGTATTCTATTAGTCATTACGTACCCCGCTAAGATATTGGATTTCCCATATTTTTTCGTACTTAAAAACAATTCTCCTTATCTTAAGTAAGGCAGAGGGAATTGAAGCCTTGCTCAAGATATGTTTCAGCGAATGCCGTCGGAGCCAAATAATTCAGGCTGCTATGCGGACAATAGTGATTGTAATCCATCCGCCAGCGATCTGCAACATATCTTAGCTCATCAATACTCAAAAACAGCTCTCTATTGAGCAATTCATATCTGAACCTGCTGTTGAACGACTCTATCTATGGGTGTATTGGTGCTTGCCTCATCCGGATTTCCGGACCGTTGGTCCTCAGTTCTGCGGTACCGCCGCGGACGCAACGGACGAAGTTGTTGATTCGGATCACATCGCCTTGCGGGCCGCGGCCGTAGGGGAATCTCGATGGGTCGCCTGACTTGGGGTCGCTGCGTTGCGAACCGGCACCGTGGACGTCCATCAGTGTGTACCGGCCGCTCCGCCTGTCCCGCATCCAGCCAAATGACCTGCCAAAAGCAACATAGGCCGCAGTACTGGCCCTCGACAGGCTGGCATGAGTTGTTCCACTCCAGTAACATGGATAATCCTTTTGGCCGCTTTCGGCGATGAACGAAGTCGTCTGAAAAACCGGATCGATCGCCGCCGAATTCGCCGTCGCGGGCGAACGCGTATAATCCACAATGCTCTGAAGCTCCTTGACATTGGGCAGCCGCCAATCTGAATACCCCGCGTATTTCAGGTTCTCGGCCCAGGAAAGTGCCTCCTGCCAGTTCAGCTTTCCATCTTTGTTTTTACCCGCCCTGAGTTTACCGCTGTCAACTTTCATCCACATAAGGCCGGTAGCCTTATCCGTTACCATGCCGTCGCCGTTATCTTTAAAATCATTTTTTCCATATCTCGTGTTACCTCGCACATACAGAACATGAAATGTCTTATCTCCATAACCGCGCGGACTCCTCATGCCGTAACCTTTAATCCGCCCATCAGCAAAATTAACACCGAACATGGTTTCATCACCACGCATCGTGGTACTGACGTATTTTGTGCTGGTAGCAAACTGTGAATCGATGATACGCTCACCACGGTCAGGATTGCCGTACTGGAACTTGAAATATTTCCTGTTAATAAATGGCTGCTGACTGGCGGAATCCCGGCTTATCGGGTCCGGATCGGTTCCGCTGAACAGAACAAGCGAGTAAAGTTCTTTGATGGTCGGCAGCCGCCAGTCATCATACCCGCCGAGGCTGCATGTAGCGGCTCCTGCGACGGCCTGCTTAAATGTCATTTTTTCACCCGGATCACTCTGCCACATCAGCCCTGTGTTCAAGTCTGTCACTGTTCCGTCCCCATTGTCATTGTAAGCAGGTTCATTGCCGATGTACTGTGCATCCTGACCGAAAAAATTGGTGTTGGCTTTGGGATATTCAATTTCTGCATTGTTGCTGTAACACCTGATCTGGGCGGTATCGACAATCGTGTACGGGACTCTGCCGGTTGATACCTCTGCTGCCAATACCTCAGGAAACCAGGCGAGAATAGTTAAGTAAAGGATCACAGATATGCAAAAATGAAGCTGTATTTTTTCTTGTGTAGAATTATTCGGAAGTTCAATCATTAGAATCCTCCTATCTTCGCGTTATTTACAAATCACATCAATATAGACGCATCCTAAGGGTAGCTTTATTGCAATAACTGGAAAAAACCCATTTTGTCATACATCAGCAGGGCGGACGCACTGCACCCTCATTCAGTAAGTTTCTGGGAAATGAGTTTGGTTAGTCCGAGAGAGGAATGAGGCAATCAAATCATACTATAGACTTGGCAGGTCTGGCTACATAGAGGATTCAATGGCCATCGTACTCCCTTAAAGACGAGAAGAGCCAACAGTGTCTCAGATTATCAGTTGCGCTGAGCTATGTATCTTGAACAATCATCAATTCTTTGATACAATAACCATTGAGGCAGATTTTTTTAGGATCAGTTCAGGTTGAATAGGGCCTCAAGAATGCTATGTAATTGGGTGATTGGCTTATTTGAAAGGCTTGGAAATGTCAAAGCGTTTGAGAATTGGCGGTGCAATTGTAGCGATTCTGTTTTTATGTCTGCCAGCGGTCGGTCAGCAAAGAGAGCAGAGTGGCGGTCGAGGTGGCAATTCGGTTGGGGAGAATGGATATCGCGAAGCGGCGGATTACGTGATCAAGCGACTGGGTCTGCGGCGCAAAAGCGTAGTGGTGGATATCGGCGCTGGTGATGGTTGGTGGTCGTCGAAAATAGCTGAGAAGCTCGGACCCAAAGGTGTAATCCACGCTGGCGAAGTCAATGAGAAGAAAGTCGATACGATGAAGGAGAAGTGGGAGTCTGTGCCTCAGATCAAGCCGTATTTGTGCCCGACTGATGGGACCGGCCAGGAGGAGAACTCATGCGATTTGGTATTTATTTCCAAGACGTATCACCACTTTGACAAGGATACTCACGTCGATTATCTTAGGCATCTGAAAAAGGTGGTCAAGCCTTCAGGGCGTGTGGTGATCATTGAGCGTCATGCTGATCTTGCGAGTGGGCGCGGTAAAGAGCATGCGTGGCAGCCGGGCCTGTTGGGTCAACAGGCAGAGCAAGCAGGGTGGATGCTGCTCCGATGTGAGTTAATCCCCGGCAGTGATCACTTCATGGCGATCTTCGTTATGCCGGAAGCCTTTACCGAAAAACTCTCAAAGCGGCTTACGGCTACAAAGAGAAAACAATCCAAAGGTGATCAGTAAACCTGATATATTGGAGAATGTTGTAATAATATACCAGCGAAGAGTAATTGGCCGGTGTATCGTTATGATTGCCGTCTTCAGTGGAAGTGGTTACTCAATTTCATTGACATTTAACATACCAGATAAGTTCTGAGATGCAATCACATTCAGAGGCGTCCCTATTGACGATTCAGCAGTTCTCGCCGCCGTTCCACATAGTAGAGATATGTCTGATAAGAAACGTCTGGGGGAACAAAGTGGTCCAGCATGGGGATATATGCGCCTTGTTCCAACACAGGCTGCACTCGTCTTAACTCAAAGTCAATTCCTTCCCGCCCGCTGGCAATGGCACGTTTGTCTAATCCACCTATCAACGTACAGTTCGGGTGTTTTTGCCTGAGAAGTACGGGATCGCAGCCGGCTGCTATTTCACAAGGGTGCATACCATCTATGCCGGCCTCCAGAAAAATCGGCAGCAGGTCGTTCCCTCGCCCATCTGTATCTACCATTATGAGTTTGACGCCACCGGCTCGTAAATAAGATACTAACTCTTTGTATGCCGGGAGCATATAATCACGAACAAGCTTCGGAGAAATCATTGGTGCAGTCTTGTAGGCCATATCTTCCCAAATCTGAACGAAATCCAGATAGCCGGTCGACAATACACGTTTAAACAAGTCTTTTGCGAATTGCAGCCTGTCAGCGATTATCCGCCTTACCAATTGTGGTTGATCGTAGAACGCCATACTCCAGTTTTTAAGTCCCATGTAGTTTCTTGGAAAACCAAAGAAGCTTCTGAAATTCACACCAATGATCTCTCCTCGCTCTCTCCGCCAATGCAGGTCATCGTCAAAGTCTTCACTGTATCGTCCAGGGTCCGAACCGTTCAGGCGAGGCAAAAGATCCATATAGTCTGCTTCATTCTCAATCGGGAATCGAATATAGTTTGGAATGGTCTTGTGGCTCTTGCGCTGGCGGAAGATAACTCCATTCGTATCGGATATGACCTGTTCTTCCTCTGTTTCTTCGAGTACCTTCTCTTCAAAGGGTGGATATATTTCACCGTTGATTTCAAGCCAGTTTACATTGAAGCTGCGGTCCAGCCGCAGGTAATCCTCCAGATGCCGAATAGATGTGACCCACTTGGGAAGTCCTTCCTGGTGCCAGCGCTCAATTGTCTCAGGCCAAAGGCCCATCTCCATAAGGGGAATTCGGTCAACAGGCTGGAAATGCATGTATCGCAGAAAGCGTTCGCGTTCATTCATACTTTTTGTTGCTACATCCTTCTTCCAGGATTATCTAATTGATTACCTGATAATTGGCCTAAGGTTCGAATTTATTTTTTAATCTTCAACTCTTTAAAATGTTTATGTTATTGTCAATTCTCTTCGCTGAATTTGGTGATGGGAGTCAACTTTATTTTTCTGAATTCAACTTCGGAACCTTCCGCCTGCAGAGCAATCTGGCCTTTATTCGCAGTGCAATCAAAGCCGTGGTTGACAAGATCGTCATTGACCCAAACCATAACGGAGTTGTTAAGGCATTCAATAACCATAGTATTCCATTCGCCTGCTGGTTTTTCGGAAGTCTCCGTCAGATTGAGAATTCGACGTTTCTTGCCTTCTATTATACCCCACTCCTCTTTGGGCCCGCGCCGTTGCTCCATGTTGGGTACACTGATATCTTCGACGATACACCAAAAGTCACCTGCATTCCTGTGGAACATTTGTACTTCAATAGATTTGGGGAACATACTATAAAGAGCACGCGGAGTTGAGGCGTGAACAAGAACACCGCAGTTTCCAGGCTTTGCGGCAAAACGGTATTGAACCTCGAGTCGGTAGTTCTGATAGACCGCGTCGCTGATGAGGTGCCCGTTTGGATTGCCTAAGCTGACGAGCAAACCATCACGAACAATGAACGGGCTTTTCACATTTGGGTCATTATCCATCTTGGGAACATCCACGTGCCATCCACTTAAGTCCTCGCCATTGAAAAGATTGGTTGATTGACGTTGAGGCAGAGATTTGCATGATAGAGTGGCCATTAATACGATGGAGACGGTGATGAGCTTTTTCATAATCTCGTTCCTTATTCTATTAGATATATTTAAGGTTTTCTAAATCACATGACTACTAATTATATTCAAGAAATAAAGTAATAGGAAGCATCGTATAACAGGATGCCTCAAAAAAATGTGGTTGTATTTACAGGCTTCCGACCGGAGCCTTTGGTGCTTGCGGCCATGGTGTTTCTCCGGGAGCCCATTCCTTCGGCTGCGTCGCGCGGACTCTGTCTACGGCCTTCTTCAACCACTCGGGTGGATTCTCATTCTCTTCGATTCCATAGACGTAAGGCAACGGCGGCTCCATCAGTAGCGGCTTATCTCCCAGTGGTGGGCGCTCGGCGTCGACTTCCAGAAGTCGGTCGCGAAACCGTTTCACAATATCCGGATGCTGAGCGGCTATGTCGGTTGTCTCGTATGGGTCTATCTTGATGTTGTAAAGGAGTTTCCCCATGAGCTTGTAATCGCCCTTGCGAATGGTAGGGATGCGGACGCTGCCGCTGACTTCAAAGACGATTTCATCGCGTGGACTGGGCTCACCGCGAAAGAGCATACCGGTCATATCGAGACTGTCAACGGGGAGTTCCTGCTCGTGGCGGCCGCCGCCGATTGTGATGAAAGTCGAGAAGAAATCGGCAATAAACATCATCCCGTTGTTGGTAGTGCCGGGCTGGGTGTGCCCCAGCCAGCGAATAATGCAGGGCACGCGTACGCCACCCTCGAATGTGGTGTTCTTCGTGCCGCGATATGGTTTGTTCATCTCCTCGGTGAGGCCTCCGTTGTCGTTTGCGAAGACAAGCAAGGTGTTATCGGCAAAGCCGTGTTTTTTCAGTGCAGCCACGATGCGCCCGAGGGCGTCATCGAAACACTTCAGAGCGGCTTCGCGAGCAGTGTATTTGTCTGTGTATCGGGCAACTCGATTGATCGGCCCGTGCACGGCATTGAACGGGATATAGAGGAAAAACGGCTTTTCTTTATTCTGTTTCGCGATGACACGCTCGGTTTCCGCAGCGATAAGGTCGGTGGTATAGCCCTCCTCCCGGATTGGCTGTTCATTACGGTGCCAGTCGTACACGACAAAACTCGCCGGTGCGTTGTGCGGGATCATCTTGTCATAGTAGTCGATGCCCCAGGCGTAGTGACCGTATTGGTGCATGAAACCCTGCTGCATCGGCAGGTGCTCCTTCAGCCATTCGCCCGCGTGCCATTTCCCGATGATTGCGGTGAAGTAGCCCG
>JACNGQ010000403.1 GCA_014384025.1 Planctomycetota bacterium
TCAAATTATATGACCAAAGCAAGGAGGTCGGCGAAAAAAATAATAACGAGGAGGACCCCCACGACATCTGGAACAAAATGAAAGCATATACTAGGAAGTCCCACCCGGAGAACCTTATCGGGGACGTCCTCGACGAAGATAAAAGATTCAAGGGCCATAAATTCAAATAATTCGAGCGCGACACCTGCCGATAAAGAGGGAATCGTTGTATGGGCGTTTATTCTTGGTTTATTAATTCATCGATTTCGTTAAGGTGGAGTTTGAAATGCCGCGGAAAATCAACGACCATTGCTTCGAGTGATATTTCTTCATTTAAGCCGGATATCCAGACATTGTTTAATTTTTCTTTATTCATATTCTTTATAACGTGGGCAATATGCACATTGGTATATTTCCATAACTGAACCAGGTCGTTCCAGTCTTCCTCCTGATAGTTCTGGATCGAAATCCACCTGTCATTATTGCCATGAGTTGCGTAGCACGGAAATATCAAGGGACTTTCCTGGTAATGCAGATGAACTATTCTGTGCGTATTATTAGTGGCCGAATCCACCATGTGCCCCGTAATTTGCTTGATGGTGCGGTTCTGACTGTTACGCCGCTCGCTAATAACATCATCGCCGAGCGCCGACAGCTTCGGCTGCCATTCTTTAATAAGTGATAATAACTCTTTACTTATGGCTTCGAATTTATCCATAATTACTCCTAACTTATTGCTCGCTTTGTCTGTCGCGAACTCTGAAAACCTCCGGCCCTTTCGTGCGGAAGTATTTCAGCCAGTCTCTCATAATCGCTTTGGCTATACTGGCATTTGGCACCGAATACTCTTCGATAGTTTTGCCCCAATAAAAGCCGACATAGCCATCTACAATATCAAGTGATTTATCGACAAAAACATCAAATTCCTCCTGGCCACAATACAAAGGAGATGTCTCTTCTATAACCAGCGGTTTGCCAACATTATACACCGCAAGTGCCGTCAGTGCCTTTTGAACTTCTCCTTTCTTAGGATAAAAGTGAACGCTTACAAAATCAAGATTTTTGCCGACTTCCTTCGAATAGAAAAGCGGCCTGGCATTCGGAAAAGTATGTGCCCACGGTATCACCCCAACAGTTATCATGTGATGCTTGTCGTGCTTTCGAATAGCCGCAACGAGTTTATCGACCCACATTCTGGCGACTTGCTTTCTCGTGCGTCCTTCAAGGTCAAGGCTGATTCGCTGGACAAAATACTTGCCCCCGAACTCGCCCGCCAACCAATCGGTTTCTTTATCTTGTTCACCCGGCAGGATAGGCTCGTTCATAAGGTCATAACAGAAAACGGCAGGACTTTCAGCGCAATTCTTTGCAATCGCCTCCCAGAACAAAGCCTGGACCTCCCATCGCCTGGCCTCGTCCATTTCATCATACCATTTGGGTACGTCCGGCTTGTGATAGCAGCCCAGCCCTGTAATATCGAGATACAGCCCCGTTTCCTCTGCCAGCTTCACCAGACGAACAAGCTGTTTCAAAGCTGCCTCGTTGGGTTCTTTAGCCGTCTTCATAAATTTCGCAAGTTGAGGATGAATCCTGACAACATTGGCCCCGAGTGCCTTCATTTCTTTGAAATCTTCGGCGACAGTTGACCACTCATTGTGCCAGTAGTCTTCAATGAGCCTGCCGGAATCATCATGGTCATAATTAAAACCCCATGCAAAGAACCTATCACCAGATTCTGCGCCGACGAAGCGCCTGCCATCGGCGCTGATACGGATTAGCTCAAGCCCTGCCTCAGCCTTGCGAATTGGCGTACGCATTTCTGTTTTTGATATATTAGCATCTGTTGAAACATCTCCGGATGTGCGCTTCCCGCAACCTGCGATTATGAAGATCATGAAGAATAATAAAATCCATATCTTTCGCACAACGACATTCTCCTGGTATGATAATATTCAACGCGAAATCCTGATGCCACCTATTAGATATGATTGTATGCCACAATTATGTTAATATCAACAAAATCACGCTATCAAGGCCAGTCCAATTTAAGGAATAGTATCGGTGCTCATCGGCGCGACGTCAGGATCGTTCTTGTTGATCTAATTGTTATGTTTTTGTGTAGTTTTTTGGGAAAAATTCTTTACCTGCTAACCAAAGAAAAATGTCAATTTGTCTTAATGAGAAATTATTGAGGCTATAAGATCTCTGGAACGTACTTATTATTTCAATAAATATGTCATAACTTTTTAGATCCTTTTTCTTGAATTTATGAAATTTATTGACCTTCTTGTAATACATAAGCATTTTTTCAACAAATGAGTCATAAATTGGAAAATCATCAGGTTTATGATGGCTGCAGTATTTCGAGGCAAATGAGTAAAAGTTTCTTGTCTTACTTTTAATAGCAACTTGTGCTATATCGTTAATAAGTGAATAGTCTTTGTTTCTCAATCTTGAATCAATGTTTTTGCTCAAGATGTGTTTAGCAACAGTGTATGTATCAAAAATGTATGTGCTATAGAAATCGTTAAGTGCACTTACTTTGAGTAAAACATCCTCTATTTTATTGTTTGTTGGGCATAAATTATGAAACAAATGATTTAGTGCTTGCTCCTGAAGTATATAATTTTCAAGCGTATTCCATTTTTCTAGATACTTACTTATTGATTCGGGGCTAGGAATTATTACGCTTGTCATCTATTGCCCTTTAGAAACATAACATACTAATATCCAACATTTATCCGCCGCTCAATTGGCGGAATTTTTTTAATTGAACGGACTGAATTATTTCCCTACGGATTCTATTATGATAGAGACTGTTGATTTAGGCAAGAAAAAATCCCGGCATAGCCGGGATTCCTTAGTTTTACGTTTCGGTTTTACTTCTTTAGTTACTTCAAATCCGGCAATTCATCCCGCGTTATGACTAACTCATGATTGTAGATACGTTTTAAGTCGTCCGGCTCGTTTTTACGTACCCATTGGCTGTGCCAGGTTGAGAACCAGTTCCACATGAAACCCTGCTCTTTCATCACGTCGGGATCCGGAATAATGTCGCATTCAGAAAGTGCGACTGGTTTAGTACCGGCTACAGAAGCGACTTTGTCAAAGTTCTTGCGCTGGCTCTGCTGGCCTTTGCGGTAAATATCAACTCCGCCCACATCAACATATTCCAGCCCCGGAAACCAGTTAGTGCGCAGCTCCTGCGAAAAAGAATATACCCATAACAGGTTATTGAGCTTGTGGTGTTCCGTATAGTAATTATAGATGAATCTCCAGAGCTTTTCGGCGTTTTCCTCTCCCTGCATACTCCACCAGAACCATCCGCCGCATATTTCATGCAAAGGCCGAAACAATACCGGGACATTGGCGTCGCGAAGCTCTTTGAGCATTTCGGCGGTAACATCCAAGTCTTTAATCATTGCCTTATTCTCTTCGGTTCCATCCTTAAAAGCAGCTTCGATATCGAACTTAACTTTCGTGCCGCGGTAAGTATTCCTCGCCTCCAGCGGATTTCCCCAGTGCCAGCAGATAGCTATCAAACCGCCCTCTTTCCAGTAGGCGATTGCATCGGCCACTAATTGTTTTTGTGCCGAGGTATAGTCTTCATGATATTTCCGGGCGAATATTCCTCCCTCGAATTCGATTAAAGCCGGATATTTTCCGCTTGATTCGATAATGAAATTCAAATCTCTGTCCTTCATTCTTCCGTACATCACATGATGCCCGGCTAACATTTGTTTACCCTGTACCGATTTTAAATAATTCAGGACTTTCCGCGATTCGGCGCTGGCGTTTCGATTTACCGGCTTAATGGCATCGGCCGCCGAACAACAGATAAAGAAACCTGATAATTGAAGAATTAGAAAAGACCCGATGGTAATGATTCTTACTTTCATGCTGAAGTTCTCCATTATTATTCTGGATTGCATTGAAATATGTAGTCTGAGATACTCGCGCTTCGTAGGGAGCTTACTTTGCACTGTAGCATTTCGCGCCACTTGCTTTGTAATTAATCATTGATCAGATTCGCCACGGTGCGCGTAAGGCTCTTGCTCTCATCTTGTCGGCTTCCGGGTCATTGACGAAGTGTTCGCCCTTCGGGTTCCACCTCAGCGGCCGTTTGAGCCAGTATGCAATATTACCCAGATGGCAGACCGTAATCGAACGGCATCCCACCTCAGCGTCACTGGCCGGCCTTTTGCGTGTTTTAATACACTCCAGGAAATTATCCGGATGATTTATACTTTCATACAGATGTATTTCATCCCGGCCGATTT
>JACNGQ010000040.1 GCA_014384025.1 Planctomycetota bacterium
CCTATCGGTTCGGCGCCCGGGGTGATTTGCCGCCGGTCAAGCTGACATGGTATGAGGGTGTTCGCCCGCCCCGGCCTAAAGAGCTTGAAGACGGAAGGCGTATGGGCCATGCCGAAGGCGGTGCACTGTTCAAAGGAAGTAAAGGGAAGATTGTTGCCGGTGTTTACGGTGAAGACCCGCGTTTGATACCTGAAAGCAAAATGAAAGCATATAAGATGCCCGAACAGACCATCCCAAGGGTGAATGGCTCACATGAGCAGGACTGGGTGCGTGCCTGCAAGGCCGGCCAGCAGGCAGGAGCGGATTTCGAGTATTCCGGCCGTCTGACGGAAATATGTCTGCTTGGAAATGTGGCTAAGCGGGTTGATGCAAGAATCGAATGGGACCCGGACAATATGAAAGTAACAAATTTGCCCGAGGCTAATAAGTATGTCCGGACACAGTATCGGGAAGGTTGGAGTTTGTAAAAAAACTTGCACGGTTAGATTTACAAAATGGGAAAAAAAGGCATTCGAAAAATCTTTTTATTTCTTCTGCTGGTTGTTTTTTTAGCCGATGGATTTGTTTATGAGAGATGCCAAGGGGCGGTCTATGAAATTTACCCGGCGACTGTTGAGTCTCAGGAGGAGTTCGAAACTGTCGCAAATTCTCTAAAGCCCGGGGATGAGATGATTTTACATGGAGGGCTCTATTCACAAAGTTCCCGCCGGGCTGTTACAGCTAAAGGCTCAGCCGCAAAACCTGTTATTATCCGTGCGGCAAAAGGTGAAAAACCGCTGCTGACTCGTCCCGCTAATAACATAGATACATTTAATAATATCGAGTTTACCGATTGCTCATATCTGATTGTTCGTGGGATACATTTTAAGGGAGGCAACTCCGGGGTACGGTTTATCCGGGGTCACCATATAACGTTTGAAGAATGTGAAATATTTGAGACCGGCAACAATGCTCTGACAATGAACAGCGGAGACTGTGATGCCTTTATTATCAGAAAAAATCACATTCATCATACCGGCCTGAGCAAATCGCGTCGTACAGAAGGAGAAGGCATGTATATCGGTTGTCACGACGGCTCATGCCGGACGACCGATTCGCTGTTTGAAGGAAATTATATTCATCACACGCGCGGTACGAGCAACGGCGGAAACGATGGCATTGAAATAAAGTTCGGCTCTTACGGGAATGTTGTCCGTGATAATGTCATTCACGATACTAACATATCTAAACAGTATCCGGGCATCTTCGTATATGGCGGCGGTAAAGGGATTAATATTGTTGAGGGTAACGTCATTTGGAATGCGGGTGAAGGTATCCAGGTGGTTTCCGATGCTGTTGTTCGAAATAACATCGTTTTCAATTGTGCCATGACCGGCATCACCGCCGCTCCGCATAACGCAGTGCCTTATGTAAGTAATGTTAAGATTGTTAATAATACAATCGTTAATCATCCAAAAGGCGTCCTGATTCGGTGGAACAATGCAAGTGATATGGTCTTTGCCAATAATGCAATCTATTGCCCCGGCTCCACTGCCGTTGATGCACAGGGATCCGACAATGCGGACTTCGGCGCTAACTTTGTTCAAGGCCGCTTAAACGGCATAAAGATTGACGGCTCTGAATTTTGTAATGGCGGTACTGTTTACAATGCCTTTGCCGGGCCTGACAAAAAGAGCTACTGGCCGAAGCCGGATTCAGTGCTGATTGAAAAGGCTGTTTCTGATTTTGCTCCAGATTTGGATTTTAATCATACTCCAAGGAAAACACCTTTCGATGTCGGCGCTTATGAATCCGAGGGAAATGTGAAAAATCCCGGCTGGAATATACAAATGGGAATTAAAGAAAATCGCTGAATCGATATAAAGATTCAATCATGAACGGAGATGAGAAAATGAAAGAGTTGCCAAAAACACGACGTGACTTTATGAAAACCACCGCAGCAGGAGCTGCAGGAATCATTCTTTCAAAATCCGAGATACTCTCGGCACAGGCATCCGGCTCTATCAGAATTGAAGAACCATTTCACGGAGCGGTATTGAACCGAAGACATGGAGAGCAGGTCGATGGAGGTTTGAAAATCAAGGTGTCAGGACTGGCTCCTCTTAATGGCCGGGTTATTGTGGACGGTTCGCCTGCGCGACGGGATGGCACGAAATTCACTTCGGAAATTATTCTCCGCCAAAAGGAGACGGAAATCGTTGCGGTCTCTGAGAATAACTTCGGCAGGGGTGAGCATCGCATCCGAGTTATATGGGACAGACATTCGGTGCCCCGTTATAGATTCTCGATTGATGATAACAGCTTCTTCTTGCGCGATATCGCTAAGAATAATTACGCCTCTCTGTTCGACTGTTTCTATCTGAAAAATCTTCGGCAGCTCCATTCGAAATACGGCGTACGCTTTGTGCTGAATATCTATTACACTACCGAAGACGGATTTGAATTGCCCCAGTTCCCGGATCGTTACAAAGGCCAGTGGCAAGACAACTCCGACTGGCTAAAGCTTGCTTTTCATGCCTATGCAAATAAACCTGATCGTCCTTACCAAAATGCATCGGCGTCGAAATTGATGGCCGATTTTGACAAAGTGGCCGAACAGATAATTCGCTTTGCTTCCGAGCAGACTTATTCACCGCCTACGGTTATACACTGGGGAATGGTACAGCCTGAGGCTTTAAAGCCTCTCTATGAACGCGGGGTACGTGTGCTGAGCGGCTATTTCCGCAGACAAGGTGACGCATGGGATGTCAACTATCTGGTAGATGATGTCCGCTCCGAATATATGTCACGCCATGATGCCCTTATGGATTTCGAAAGCGGCATAGTTTTTTCCAGAGTTGACATCGTCTGCAACAGCACACCCGTTGAGGGCATTATACCGACTCTCGAACCGCTCACCAAAGACACGAACCATGCGGAAATTATGGATATCTTTACCCATGAGCAGTACTTCTGGCCGTTTTACTCCAACTATCTTCCCGACCACTTTAAAAGGCTTGATGTGGCCATCCGCTGGCTAACTGAAAATGGATACAAGCCGGTCTTTTTCCATGAGGGCTTTCTCGGCGGGCCGGAATAATTTAAGTATGTCAAAATAACGAACCTGTCTTGAGAAGCCCCAGACTGTTTGGCTGGCTACTTACCTTTTTGATGTCGGAACCGGCGATAATCTTCTATTGCTTCTTTGTAGTATGGCGTGACAAGAGGCCCTTTTAGAATCGGATCGCCCACATCCTCCATCCATCGCCAAAGACGATTGGACAAGTCTCTGACGATATTTGCGTATTCAGGTGAGCCGGCAAGATCATTACGTTCGTGCGGGTCTTCCTTCAAGTCGAAAAGCTGTACAACAGGTCTTTTGCCCATAGATCTTTTTGGCCTCTCTGTATGTTCGGCCACCCGTTGCGGCACGGCATCGGTGGGAAATTCAATCAGCCTGCCCGGTTCGAAGTACCGAATTAACTTATAGCGGGTTGTTCGGGCGGTTCTGGAAGTGTTGTCACGCAGTGCATGGCTTGTACGCTGGGCAAATATTTCATTTCGTGGTGACTCTGTTTTGGTGCCTTCTATCACATCTTTGAAGTTGTGTCCCTGAAGGTTTTGCGGGATGTCAACACCGAGAATATCGAGCAGCGTCGGCAGAAAGTCCACATTACTCATTAACTGCTTATAGACCTTGCCTCCCTCGAGTTCTGTTCCGGGATGATACATAATCAAAGGTGTCTGAATACCGGGGTCGTAAAGACACCATTTCGCACCGGGGTAAGGAATCCCATGGTCTGCGGTAAATACGACCAGTGTGTTATCCGCTACAGGGCTTTTTTTCAGCGCTTCTAAAATTTCACCGACACATTTATCAAAAAAGCGGATTGTCCCTTGAAACTTAGCAAGGTCTTCGCGGATTTCGGGTGTGTCTTTGAGGAAGTGCGGGATAAAGACACCTTTTTTGGTGTCTTTGCCGTTTGTAAAGGGACGATGCACCTCGAAAAATCCCACTTTCATAAAGAAAGGACGGTCCTGCTTCCGTGCTTTTCGGAGCAGCTCTTTTGTGGTTTCGACGGTTTGACCGGCCTGGCGTTCCTGCGACAACACGTGCTGATAGCCGAGCGAAGCGGGGTCGCCGCTTGTAACGTGCTGGAGACCTACTAATGTAGTTTCATAACCGGCGTGGCCAAGAATTGCTGCCAAGTGTTTCTCATCTTTCTTTAAGCTCCATCCCCATGGCTGATGCGTCAATCCCATCAGCCCGTTGGCCTGGGGATATCTTCCAGTAAGAATGCTTCCTCTGCTCGGACTGCATACACAATCCGTTGCAAAATAGTTTTGGAAACGAATTCCTTTTTCGGCCAGAGCGTCGAGGTTATCCGTATGAACTGTCTTGATGCCATAACAGCCTATATGGCGCCCGATGTCGTGACAGGTTATCATCAGAACGTTTGCGTTATGGCATTTTGACAGACCACCGATTTTAGCTACCAGGTTTGTACTGTGCAATACCTGCGAAACGCCTAAGCTTGCAACTGCAATTCCGGACCGTCTTAAAAAATCTCTCCTGTTCATATTCAGCTCCTCTTGAATTCGATGCATGAAATTGACCTGTACGGCAGGGTAATTGTCACACTTTTGCCGTTAAAATATATCTCTCTTTTAGTTATCCGGCCAATCTGTCTGGTTTCATTTGATTCAGGTGCATCGTTAAGGCGCCCTTCCATAACATGATGTACGGCACTGCCCTCAAAGGGGCCTAAAGCAGAAATATCGATTGTTACATCTATAGATTTTTCAAAGGTCCGGTTGATGGCATGAAAATAGACAAGTTTTTCATCAGCCGTGGCTAATGCATCAATGTAAGCGACCTTCTCTTTATGCCCAATGCCACCCATTCGATATGGCTGTTTATATGTCGGCATGCTGCTGCTCTCAAGAGCGAGCAATTTCTCTCCATGGTGCTTTGAATAGAACATCGTTACCTGTCCTGTAGGCATGTAGTAGGGCGGAATCTTAGCTTCGACATCGGCTTTGATAGCATGAATTCCCCAAGAGTTACCTACAAGCATAGATTGGCAGCCTAATTCAATTACATCTGCGGCCCGCATAAAAGCGTGAAGGTATCCGGCCGCACCAAGCCCTTTGGCAAAGCTCGAATTCAAGGCGGGATCGGGCCCGCTGCGCCTCCACCAGCCATTCCAATTCCATTCCGTTACGGCTACTTTATAGCCACCTCTTCGCGCGGCATTTATGCCGGGGTGGTTAATAACAGACCGGCCATTATCGTCAAACCATGTCACGGCAATCCATGCTCGCCAGATTTCCTCGGCGGAAAGCTCTTCTATTGGGACTTCTCTGCTGTTTTCAAAGACTTTCGTAATGCCCCATGGCGTATAAAAATGCGTGGCAAAATACGATACTTTGTCCGCTGTTTGCTTATGTACCTGCTCAAAAATCCCCGACATATCAGCATCGTGACCATCGACAATAATTTCAATGGAAGGATCTACCGACCGCATTGCTTCGATGTATGAGCTCAGACACTCGGCATAAAACTTAGGTGCAGAATTGGGCATCATCTCCTTTAAGTTCTTTATGAAAGCCCATGTTTCATTACCGATTTGAAAATATTTTACTTTATAGGGTCTGGCTCGGCCATTTTTTGCCCGCAAGGCAGGCCAATCGTACATCCCTTCCGGCAGCTTTGCTCCAATTGGCGCATTGCAGTAGGCAACCAATGAGGCTGCGTGCATGGCAGCTTCTTTCAGAGGCTTCTTCTTGAGCAGACCATCCCGAAAATTCACTACCAGGATGGCCTCTGCGCCTTCTTCTTCACAAAATTGAAGGAACTCATCATAGCCAAAGTTATTACTTACCTTGTGTCCGCGGTGGCCGGTGCTGACAGGTCGCTGAGATGTTCGGCTTGGTATGTTGTCAATCATATCTCGCCAATCCATGAAATCCACATCGGTCCCGCCGGGAAATCTAATAATTGGTATTTCCATTTCTTCGAGCAGCTTCGATACTCCTGGCTGAAGTTTCCGTGTCCCGGGAATTAGCCCTCCCTCAACTCCAATCTCACCCCAGCTTGGTCTCTCCATAAACTGACCGAATATACGCGGATTAATCTTATGGATGACCTTTCTCTTTATGCTAAAAGAAATGTCGGCTGAATCTTCGTTTTGCTGCGAGGACGCCATTATCTCTGATTGGCAAAAACCAAGGACAAAAGATAAAGTGACTAAAGTTGCTGTGTGAAATCTTATTTTGTCGATTAGCAGCATTTTATATTGCCTTTCCAAGGTCAGCAGATGGATTTACTTTTCGGTCATTCTTTGATGGACAAAATTGAAAGCTTTTTTATAAGCCTCGACGATTTTCTCAGGGTCTCCGCCGCCTAATCCATGTTCTCCTCCGGTAATCGTGATAAACTCATGGTCGGTATTAAACTTCCTGAATTGTTCTGCCATCATAACCGACTGCTCGTAAGGCACATCGGTATCTTTCGTACCGTGTATTAAGAGGGTTGGGGGATATTCCTTACTCACGTTTTTGACCGGCATGTATGGATAAAACTTTTTCGCTTCTTTGTGCGGGTCCCAGCCGGAAACTTCTTTAGGCCAGATTCCCCGCTGGCGGCAAAACTGATAGAAAGCACCGCCATCGCCGTTTCGGTCTTTTGAATTTGCAATGGGTGGCCCGCTTACCTGTAACCTGACCTGGTCTTCGGTCATCTTCGATCTCTGATGACGGGAATGAGGACTGGGTTTGCTGTACCAATCGCCAATCAAGTCGCCATAACCCCAAAACGCAACTAACACGGCAGGGCGGGGCTTCACACGGTAACCCGCAGCAAGAGTCAGATAGCCTCCGGCTGAGCCGCCTAACACGGCTATCTTACTGCTGTCAATGGCAAACAAGCCTGGCCCCTTTTCCCGGATCCATTTGAAGGCGTCTTCGACATCTTCAATAATTGCCGGCAGTTTTGTTTCAGGAGCCAGGCGATAATCAATCGAAACGATTGCATAACCCGCATCCAGAAACATTTCTTTAAAACGCCTGTTGATGCTGTCACGTCCCCCCATGATTAATGCACCGCCGTGTATCCAGACAACGACGGGGCGAACCTTCTCGTCATCAGCGCGATAAACAGTCGCCTTGATTTCAAGAGCTCCGACTCGTTTGTAGGTATAAGTCTGCATTTGCACCTCATCGGCGGCAGTATTAACCGCCGGTCCCGACAAAAAAATACAAACGATAATGCCAAAAAAGATTTGCTTCAGCTTATTTGTAAGTTTCAGGTCTTTCACTGTTATACCTTTTCATGGTTGATATTAATCCCCTCAATCTGCCTACTGACCCGGCAAGTTTAACATCCATTGGGGCCATTCCGGCAGCGGGTCAGCCATAAGGTATTCTTTGTGCCACTTCAAATCCCACAGGCTTTTCAATCTCACCCTGCTCACGGATGCGTCCATCAAGCAGACGTTGATTGTGCAGGCATGCCGGTCCATGCAATAACGGCCAAATCCTGTATTATGTCGTGAGGCTTCGTCGGGCGGGGCCGGGTCGCTTCGGAGCACCGGACCACCTCCCCAGCGCCAGCACTCCAAAAACATTGGAATCTGAGCGGCCTGCCTTTGGTCAATCTTTCGCCAGGCCCTGCGGTCCGCATCCGGCAGTCCCCATATAGTTGTGACGCCCGGACGCAAATCATAGCACCAGTTATTGATTCCGTAGCTGTTCTTGTTGATTTTCCCGTCGATTTCACAGCTCCACGCCATTCGAGCAGGAACCGTTTCCCCTTCCTCTTCGGTCTTCCGTGTGTTCGGACATAACCGGCTCTTCTCACCGCCTTTTTCATAGTAGGGCATCAATGGTATGATCCATGTCCCCCCGCCCGGTGTAGATGATTCTTTCCATACCATGAACTTGCTTTCGTTGTCATGGGCATAGAGATAGAATATCTTACCCCATTGGCTGAGGTTTGACTTGCATACGACGCCCCGGGCCTGGTCTCTCGCTCTACTCAGGGCGGGCATAAGTATCGCCATCAGCAAAGCGATAATGGCGATTACCACCAGAAGTTCAATTAAAGTAAACCCCGTTAGAAAACTTCCTCTTTTCCTATCACGACTCTTAATTTCTAACGGGGTAAATCCCTTTCCTCTGTGCATGATACCACGCCTTTTAAAAAATTATTTCATCTGATATTCCTCATATACCCTTACATAGAAAAACTCTCATATGCTGCAAGTCCCATAATAACATAACACCTCTTGAGTTTCAATAGCACTTGTAACAGCCTGTTGATTCTAAGAACTTATTTTGCCTTAATGGAAACACGTGGTTTTGTATTGCGGTTATTTTCTCCTTGATTTGAAGGCCTTCCAGAGGGTATAATTATATTAACAATAGGGAGTTCCAATTCGTATTCCTGCGATAATATCGCGCGTGAGTACGCATCAGAAACTAACGCTTGTTGAGAGGGTTGAAAATGACTAAGAGGGGTTTGACGTTAAGTGCTGTAACGTTTATTACTGTTTTAATTGTAAATTCTGCATTTGCCGGTAACCAAGCGAGGCTATTACGCTTCCCGGCAATTCATGATAATCAGATTGTCTTCACTTACGCCGGCGATCTATATAGTGTTTCATCAGACGGAGGTGTTGCCCGCAAGCTGACTAATCACGATGGTTTTGAAATGTTTGCCCGTTTTTCTCCGAATGGGGAACAAATTGCTTTTACCGCTCAATATGATGGTAATACGGAGATTTATCTAATGCCAGCCGGTGGGGGCGTACCTCAACGTTTGACCTTTACGGCAACCCTTGGCCGGGATGAAGTGTCCGATCGAATGGGCCCCAATAACATCGTTATGGCCTGGAAAAACGATGGTAAGAATATCGTTTTCCGTTCACGAATGAGTTCATTTAACAGTTTTAACGGCCAACTCTACTGCGTTTCTAAATCAGGCGGCCTTCCTGATGAACTGCCGCTTCCTCGCGGAGGTTTTTGCTCTTTCTCGCCTGATGACAGGAAGTTAGCATACAATCGCATCTTTCGGGAATTCCGAACATGGAAAAGATATCGCGGCGGCATGGCGGATGATATCTGGATTTATGATTTCGAAACAAAAAAAATCGAGAATATTACCGACAATCCTGCACAGGATATTATCCCTATGTGGAGCGGTGATAAAATCTTTTTTCTCTCCGATCGTGATGAAAATAAACGCATGAATCTTTTCGTTTATGACCTCAATTCGAAGCAGACAAAAAAAATAACCGATTTCACCGACTTTGATATCAAATTTCCGTCGTTGGGTAAAAAAGCAATTGTGTTTGAAAACGCAGGCTTTATCTATCGTTTAGACATCGAGACTGAAAAGTACGAGAAAGTTGTTATTCATATTCAGGAAGATTTATCCGGCGGCAGGAGCGGTATTGTAAGTGTTAGTGACAATGTCACCAATTATGAAGTTGCTCCTGACGGCAAGCGTGCCTTGTTTGGAGCCAGAGGTGATGTATTTACCGTTCCGGCCAAACACGGTGCTGTCCGAAATCTGACGGACAGCCCGGGTATTCATGAACGAAATTCCAAATGGTCACCCGACGGCAGGTGGATTGCGTACATATCCGACGCTACCGGTGAGGATGAAATCTATATCATTCCTCAGGACGGCAGCTCAAAGGAAAAGCAGATAACAAGAAACGCCGAAACCTATAAATACAAAATCGCATGGTCGCCGGACAGTAAGAAGATTCTATGGGGGGACAAACGATTACGTCTGAGATTTGTAAGTATAAAGAGCGGCAGGATAGTCGAAGTTGATAAATCTGATAAATGGGAGTTCAGGGATTATTCCTGGGCGCCGGACAGCAGGTGGATAGTTTACACCAAATCGGAAACCGAGGCGATGGACAGGATTTATCTTTATTCGCTCAAGGATAAAAAATCCCATGAGCTGACTGATGGCTGGTATTCGTCGAGCAATCCTGTATTCAGCTCAGATGGTAAATTCGTGTTCTTTACTTCCGAACGGGATTTTAATCCGATTTACAGCAGAACCGAATGGAATCACGCCTACCGCGAGATGTCACGAATCTACCTTATCACGCTTTCGAAGAGCACTGATTCTCCTTTTAAGCCTCAAAGTGACGAGGTCGAGGTCAAAAAAGAAGATAAGGCCAAAGAGCCGGATGCCCAAAAGTCTGACCCGAATGAAAATGCAGACAAACAGCAGGAAAAGAGTCAGAAGAAGGAAAAGCAAAATATTAAAGTGGACATTGACGGCATCAAGGACCGTATTACCTCACTGCCCACTGAAGTATCGAATTACAGCAATCTAAGTTCGGTCGGTGATTATTTGTATTACAATCGAAGAGGAAGCAAGGACGACGGAACCCAGTTGCTGATGTATAATCTGAAAGAGCAAAAGGAAACTGAGCTTAGCCGGATAGGTGGATATGAAATATCGGCCGATCAAAAGAAGATGCTCGTTGCTTCGGGCGGGAAATATGCCATTATCGACCTGCCCAAATCAAAAATCGATATGAAAGAAACGTTAGACCTGTCCGGCATGGAAGTCAACCTTGATAAGAAAAAGCAATGGACGCAAATTTTTAATGAATGCTGGCGGCAGATGCGGGAATTCTTTTATGTTCCTAATATGCATGGTGTTGACTGGAAAGCAATGCGAGACCGTTACGAACCTTTGGCTGCTCATGTGAATCACCGGGCGGATTTGACTTATATCATCGGTGAGATGATAGGCGAATTAAATGTCGGTCATACATATGTGGGCGGTGGAGAATACCCCAAACCGAAAAGGATAACAACCGGTCTGCTCGGAGCTGAAATTCAGCGTGATGAAAAATCAGGATACTACAGAATTGAAAAAATATTACGTGGTCAAAACTGGGATGATACTTTGCGTTCGCCGCTAACGGAGATCGGAGTTGACGCAAATCGGGGCGATTATATTCTTGCCGTAAATGGCAAATCGACTGCTGATGTGAATAACATTTATGAGCTGCTTATCAACAAAGCCGGCAAACAGGTGACTTTAAAGCTCAATTCGAAGCCGTCTGTCAAGGATGCTCGTGAAATAATAGTAGTACCGACTGACAGCGAAGAGAATTTATATTATTATAAATGGGTGCAGGATAATATTGAAAAAGTAAGTGATGCTACTGACGGAAAGGTCGGATACATTCATGTGCCTGATATGGGGCGCCGCGGTTTGAATGAGTTTGTTAAGTATTTCTACCCTCAGATTCGCAAAAAGGCACTTATCATAGACGTCCGTGGTAACGGCGGCGGGAACGTTTCACCTATGTTGATAGAACGGCTCAGAAGAGAAATTACCATGGTCGATTTCGCCAGGAATACTGCTCCTGAGTCGGACCCTGCGGCCATGATTTACGGGCCTATGGTGTGTTTGGCGGACGAGTTTTCTGCCTCAGACGGCGATTTGTTTACTTATCGTTTTAAGTGGCATAAACTGGGTAAAGTCGTCGGGAAACGAACGTGGGGCGGTGTTGTAGGAATTCGCGGCTCTTTGCCGTTGTTAGATGGTGGTTTTCTCAATAAGCCGGAGTTCTCCCGTTATGATGTGGAAGGACAAAAGTGGATAATAGAAGGGTACGGTGTCGAGCCGGATATTTATGTCGATAACGATCCTGCTAAAGAATATGCGGGGATTGATGAGCAACTAAATAAGGCAATCGAAGTTATTCTTGAAGAATTGAAAACACAGGAGAAAGAGATACCACCATTGCCGCCTTACCCGGTTAAGTGATTTGTGATGAATTGCTGACATAAGATTGCCGCCGATAAGCAAACAACAGAACATCTTCTCTGCGACGACTCAACAACAATTATTCCATTCCCAAATTGTATCTGCTTTTGTAAACCTATTGGCAATGTGATTAAGGATCATGTATAATTTGGTGGATTCTAAAGGATTGTAGATGATTTAATAGTTTAAGGAAATGTTGTTTACAGGCAAAACACTTCCCTGCTTTCGAGGTAAAAAATATAATGTCAGGCGACCAGATTTTAACATATATATTTACTCTTCCGATTTTCCTTATTTCTTTGACGATTCATGAATATGCCCATGGCTGGATGGCCTATAGATTCGGTGATGACACAGCGGCAAGGATGGGGCGATTGACGTTGAATCCCTTGGCACATATCAGTTTGTTTGGCACGATTATCCTTCCGCTTCTGGTGCGTTTTGGTTGGGCAAAGCCTGTGCCGGTCAACTTTTCAGTCCTTAGCAAAAGTCAAATCTTTATGGTGGCTGCCGCCGGACCTCTTTCAAACATATCGCTGGCTCTTATTCTGGCCGTTGCTTTCCATTTACTTCGTTTGTCGGCGATACCGCTGCTGGGAAGTTTCGTTTTGCTGGCAATATTTTTCAATATCATTTTGGCTGTGTTCAACCTGATTCCAATACCGCCCCTCGATGGTTCAAAAATGGTATATGCCAGGTTGAAATCTCCCGAAGCCATCAACATGTATCGAAACTTTTCCAGATATGGAATGTTTATCCTTATAGGATTTATATTTCTTGGAGGATTTGAGAGAGTAATTTTGCCGCTGGTTGCTCTGTTTTTCACTTTACTTGGATTACCTTTGTCTGCCTAAACTATTGAAAATATTAGAGCCGGCGACAAGATTAAATAAAACAAGTGTATGAAAAAAAGGAAAGGGGCGGTTATGGCGCATTTAAGAAGCAAATTCCGGGAAAATGCTCATTTCAACAAGCCCATAAACTCTCATAGAGCGGATTTACATGGTGGTACGATTATTAGCCTCCTTTTTGCTCTGATTTTTTTTGGGCTGATAGGCTTAGGCGTTTGGTGGGTTATCAAGAGCTTCGGACAGGCCGGAGAGCAATATACTCAGACAATGATAGATACAAAGTATACCGCTGAAACTGTCAAGTGCCAGACGAACCTGCGAACAATTGCTCAGAACATACAAATATATGCTCTCAGCAATGAAGGTTTTCCACCATCACTTCAGGCTTTAATTGAATGGAGTGGAAGTACGCAGTTATTTAAATGTCCCTCTCCTGATGCCGGAAAATATGTATATATTCCCGGTCAACGTAGCGATATGTCACCTGCGAATGTTCTTCTGTACGAATCGAAGCCGGTTCATGACGGCCGATGCAGTGTATTGCGGCTGGGTGGGCAGATTGAATTGCTTACTCCTGAAGAGCTTGAGCAAGCCCTGGCCCAGACACAGGCCTCTTTAAGATAATCCGACATTGTGAGAAATTTGCTCCTGTTTCCTTCACTGCTGTTAATTTTGCCTGGCCGGTATTTTCTTGTCTTGGTGACAAAGATTTGATATATTGGAACTAATACAGAAGCATAATAGGAGGATGCGGCTATGTCTGTGAAAACAAGACGAATAGCATATTTGACAATATCTATACTGCTATTAGTGGCGGTTTGCTCAACTGCTGTTGGAAAAGCCGAAGAGCTGATCCATGATACCACGTGGTCCGGAACACATGTTCTTGAAGATGCGGTTGTTGTTCCAGCGGGGATAGTTTTGAATATTGAGCCCGGGACTGTAGTGTTGATGAAGGATGCGGCCAAGCTGGTTGTCTATGGACAACTCCTTGCTGAAGGGACCGAATCCGAGCCAATTTACTTTACAAGGTTCGAAAAAGGCACAACGTGGAAGCACATTATGTTCATCGATGCGGCAGACAGCCGTCTTGTTCACTGCATTATTGAGTATGCGGACAGTGAGGGTGAACACCAGGACTACTATGAGCCCGGACCAAGGACGTATCATGAGGCAGTTGTTGTTCTGGCAAGTCATGTTGATTTCGAAAAGTGTATTTTTCAGAAACTACCCGACGATGGCGCGAATGCCGATGGAGATGCCATAGCCATCATAACGGACGATCAGGATCATCCCGGAGATGCGACAGCGAATATCAGGAATTGCCAGTTCCTTTCAATCGGACAGGGTGTGCATACGAGATATTCCTATGTTCTCGTCGAGGACTGCTACTTTACCGGTAAGCGCGGAGATAATGACGACGTTGATTTATACGGAGAGAGCCTTCCGGCTCCTCTTATTAAAAACAACCTGTTTTTGAATCCCGAACACGATGACATGATTAATCCGACCAAATGTTCTGCTGTCATTGCCGGCAACATCATCGGCGGATGCGATGACCACGGAATTGTCCTGCGGGATAAATGCTATCCTGTTTTAATGAATAACGTAATCTATGATTGTAGAAATGCCGGCATCGCAATTGAAAATTCGTGCGAGGCCCTGCTGGTGAACAATACGATTTTCGATTGTGGCCGGGGTCTTAGGCTTTTTGACTTAGGCAGGTGGGGTCCTCCGTACCGCCTGAATCCGGGGGGCGGAACGGCAACCGTGATTAATTGTATTATCTGGGATTGTCCGCAACCAGTAACCCTGACCGACAGCTCAAATCAGGAAATCAAAGACCGAGGCTCTCACATAACAATCAAATACAGCAACATAGAAGGTGGGCAAGATGGCGTATCAGTATCAGGGCGCTATTCGACTATTACGTGGGGTCCGGGGAATATAAATACTGATCCTCTATTTGCCGATTCGAGAGCCGATGATTTTCATTTGAAATCCGAGGCCGGCCGCTGGGACCCGAACGGCGAAAGCTGGGTAATAGATGATGTCACCAGCCCGTGTATCGATGCAGGCGATCCGAATTCGGACCGGACTTCTGAGATATGGCCACACGGTGAACGGATTAATATGGGAGCATACGGTGGCACCCAAGAGGCTGGTATGTCCACGACACCGCAGACAATGTCACTTCCAACTGTCGCATATATTTATAGATCCGATGTAGAGGCGGCCCAGAACTTTCAGTCTTTACTTACTGCCTATGGCTGCTCAACCATTTTAGTGAGCTTAGATGAAATCCCAACCACAGAGCTTGATTCTTACGATCTTATAATTGCAGGCACTGACACCGGTAATTTAAGTCACTGGGGTGATATCGAATCTGTATCTACAATTGAAAGTTTGGGCAAGCCTATAGTTGGATTAGGTGAGGGGGGGTATGCATTCTTCGGGCAGCTCGGACTATCAATCGGCTGGCCTAATGGCATGCACGGCAGAGACAATAGCATCGAGGTAATAGATCCAAATAGTTCACTATTCGGCACACCATATCCAATTGATGTCCCGGAAGACTTAGTACTTCAACTATACACGGAAAGCGACTATGTGACCCTATATCTATATCCTGTTCCTGAAACGGTAACTGTACTCGGCGGGGAAGTGAATAGTTTTGGTTACTATCCTTTGGCCCGGGAGCATAATCGATATCTGTTCTGGGGTTTCGCCGGCTCACCAGAGAGCATGACAGAGGTTGGGAAACGCCTGTTTGTGGATGTAGTGATTTGGAGTGCAAACTCAGGCTGAGATTTTGTGGAGCTATAGAACACCAGAGTTAATGATTCAAAAAGTTGGAAATGGACTTCAATGATGCTGCTATCTATAAGCTCATGTCGGTTTTGTGTGCTATTTCTTGTCGCCCACAAGAGGCCAGATTTCATCTACCTGAAAATGCACGAGATATTTATTTGAATCATCGTCGGCCGCACATATCTCCGGCTGTTTCTGTCTGAACATCTCCACTACAGACGTGTTGGTTTCTTCTCGGAGCTTGGTCAGATACAGCCTCTTGCCGGTGTATCCTTCGCCTTTCTCAACGAACATATAAGCGGCATGCGGATTGGATTTGAGGTTTAGGTGGCTAAGACGTTCCTTCATAACAAATGCGATGGTTTTTTCGTCAATAACATGCGGTTTAGCATAAACGGCAAGATCAACCATTCCATCTGAATCGGCTGTGGCCAAAATACCAATACCTTGCGTATGTTCGAAATAATAGGACAAACTCATAACAAACAGCTCCTGCGAATTATCTAATCATATTAAATTAACGACTTAGCAACAAAATACTTTAGTTCCGCTTTGCCCGCAATAGTCTTTTTAGAATTAAGCCCGTAGAATCTTTGAAAAGTAATCGGAAAAATTGACCTTTCGCAACAGACTTGATATTGTATTGGCATAGTCAGGAATGAATTCCGGCAAATTTAAATTGAGGCTAAAGATGATTCGACGTACCGTCATAATTGTCAATCGAGCTCTTTTCGTTATTTTATTGTTGACTCTGCCGCGTATCTTAAGTTGCCACAAAAGCAATGAAATTTCTCAGGCCAATGCGCTGGACCTCTTATTTCAATCCGGCCATATGGAACTCATACGACAGGTCCCGCTGAAGTTTTCCACTTATCATGTGCAGGGGCTCGATATCGCAGAGCAATTTTATTTTGTGACCTCGGTGGATAGAGAGCAAGATCGCGCCTGGCTGTTTAAGGTTGACAGGCAAAACGCACGCCTGATTTCAAAAAAAGAACTAACTGATGGTGCATTGATTCATCCCGGAGGTCTGCAGTATGACGGCCGTTCCCTTTGGGTCCCGAACGCTGAGTATAAAAGACAAAGCAGAACAATGGTCTATGGCCTCGATCCGGATACTTTGGAAATACGCACTTCGTTTTCGGTTCATGACCACATTGGTGCTATTGCATCTGATGGAAAAAGCCTTCTTTATGGAGTTAATTGGGACGCCCTTCATTTCTATACATGGGACATTGACGGACGAAAGTTAAATAAAGTCGATTCTCCGACCTCAATGGCCTATCAGGACATCAAGTATTTTGCGGGTAAGCTTTTATGCAGCGGCCATAAGGACGATGTTTCCGCTGTAGATATTATCGATCCTGAAAACTGGACTTTGATAAAACGTTTCGTTTTGCCGAAAGATAGATGGAAAAGCTCTCTAACGCGTGAAGGTATGGCTTTCGATGGAAACTTGTATTTTCTTCCCGACGATGGGCCGGATTCCCGCATTCTGATATTTACTTTGCAATAACCAGTCCTGTTAAAAACTCTTAATTCCTGACTAAAATATCAGCCAATGGCTTGAATTACCTTTAGCGAATCTGTTATAATTGAGACAGAAACACATATCAGCAGAACTCATTATATCTCTGTGAAGGAACTGGATGAATTCCGTGAGCAAAGAAAAAGGCTTTACCCTAATAGAGCTTCTGGTGGTGATAGCTATCATTGCAATACTGATGGCGATACTGATGCCGGCTTTACAGCGGGTAAGAAAGCAGGCCCGAGGCGTTGCGTGTCTAAATAAGCTCAAGCAGTGGGGCTTATACTTTGCGATGTATGCCGAAGATCACGATGGCCGATTCATGGCGGGGCATACGGCCCAGCCCCAAGCCAATCGATGGGTCAGCGCAATGGGGGACTACTATAAATGGGATGACGAATTTACCTGTTGTCCGAATGCGACGAAGCCGTGGGTTGATGAGAATGGCATCAGTGAAGGAGCTGAGGGGACGGATGTCGGCGTGACTATGGCCTGGGGCTATATGCCCGGAGAGACTTACTGGAAAAAGCCGATGAAGGGAAGCTATGGCATCAACGGCTATTGTGTTGATATCCAGCCAGGCAGGGAACCTCGCGGGCAAGCATCCTGGTACTGGCGCGGGCTGGCTGTGGCGGGGGCCGCATACGTGCCCTTGTTCCTGGGTGCTCAGCGCTATAATGGTGTAGTGGATTCAGTAGATGCTCCTCCGGCATTTGACGGCCAGGGGTGGTCTGAAGGTGGCGAAGGACGTATGTTACGTTACTGTCTAAACCGGCACGATGGCTTTGTGAATGGGCTTTTTCTGGATTTTTCTACCAGGAAAATAGGGCTTAAGGAGTTGTGGACGTTTAAGTGGCATCGGCAGTACGACACCAGTGGCCCCTGGACAACGGCAGGGGGGTGTCAGCCGAGTGACTGGCCGGAGTGGATGAAGAGTTTTAAGGACTATTGAGAAAATCTGTCGGTAAGTTTTCCCTGCTCTGTTGGTTTCTCTCGGCTTCACTATGGATATTGCCCTTAACGTCACTACTTATCTACCGTAATTGTGACAGGGATGTCCTTTCGCAAAAAGTAGCACACGCCGCCCGCATCTTCACAAACATAGTACAAAGCATAAACGTTCAGTTTGCTTGTCCCCCTTGCCCCGGCAGCCGCGAGGACCTCGAACTCAAGTTGCCGCGGCTCTGAAGTCTCCGGCCGGTCACCTTGCGGGGCTGTCAACAACCGGGGTTCCACCTTCCAGCCGTCGGGTGCATCGATCCAGAGCTTCAAAGGCTCGGCCTCGTTGTTCCAATGCGCTTTCAGCTTGGCATTTGGGCGAAGTGTCACGTGGACACGAACGGTCTCTTCGGGCTTCACTTGAGGCGGGACTACTGTCACTTCGCTCAGAATCAAACCCTTCTCGTCACGATAGATTTGACCTTGAGGATCGGGCGGCTTAACGTTGTGTTCTTTTGTTTCAAAGCTGCTATCCTTGCCGGCGATTTCAGAGCCTGTGGGTAAAACCATCAGCTCAATCGGTTTTTCTCCCCGTGCAATGATATCACGAGCCGCCGTTTCCACCCAATCATAGAATGGGTACGGTTTAGTAAGTCGCGGGCCGTACTGCTCAATTCGCCGCCGCCAGATATACTGATTGGGCTGGAGCACACGGGCCCTGGTCCAATGGTTCACAGCCGTTTGAAAATCGCTTGAAGCTCTCTGCCCGGAATCGTACCTAAGGCGGTAGCAGACTCCAAGGCGAAAATTCGCATCACCATCGTCCGGATTGATCTGAAGCGCCTGCTTGTAAGCATTGATAGCGTCGTTGGTTTTAGACTGCCCTCCCCAGAGCACCAGGGCATCGCCCAGTTCTCTCCAAGCTTCGGATGAGCGGCTTTTTTCGGCACGCCTTCGCAGGTCTCCCAGGTTGGGTCGAGTAGCTTTTATCTTCGATGGTTCTGAACCTTTGCCTGTAAACGTCTTATTGAGAAATTCCTCCTCGAACGTATCCATCTTCGGTCGAAGGCTGCGCACAATACCATTCTCATCGATGGCCACCTCGATTGGCACCCCCCTTACCTGCATAACATTGATCGGATCGTGCAGGACGGGCCAGTCTATCTTATGCCACTGTGCAAATAGCCGGCTGCGGTCGGGATGCTGCTCCTGTGCTATCCCCAGCACAACGAGCTTTCCCTCTCGGACCCATTCTCGCGTTTTATTATTCCAGGCCGGCACGGCCTGACGACAACCTCGTCACCAGGAGGCAAAGTGTACCAGCAGGACTTTCCGGCCGCGAAACTGCGACAGCGATACAGGCTCACGGTCTGCAATATCAGGCAGGGTGAAATCGGGGTGGACTTGACCAACACGAGGTGAATAACCGTCGGCGTCGGATGGTGCGGCAAAAAAACAAAGGCTTCCAAAAGTCATCATCAGCAAGCTCAGGTTTCGCATGGTCCTGTCCTCCTCAAAAAATTTGTCCTTGTTGATTTACTCCGAACTCATATATAACCACTCATTGTCCCGGAACTACAGTGAATGATACCATGCTTCTATTGTTAAATGAACCATAAAGCAGTGATTTTTTCTCTAAATCCGGCTTTGTATATTTTCTTGTGATAAGTTTATTGTTGTCCGGAAACGATGCCCTTTAATATCGCAAACTGTATGTCGAACACCTTCCGCAATTCGTCATCGGGTACGACGTCACCTGTAACACCCATATAGGCATCTGCAAATCGCGAACCGAATCCGACGACGGTAACTGTCCCCTTGCCGTGAATAGCCCTTGCGATCACCGGTACGTTTGTTACCGACGCAATTGCCTGTCCCCCCTTAATCTCACAGGTCGAGTCGATTTGTATCACAGGCCACTTCTCCGGTGCTTTCAACTGGCCTCTAAGCTGCATATTTGGAGTAACAGTCAGTCCAAATGGATACAGCAGGCTGTTTGCGGTTGACCCGGTATTTGCCGGGGAGTCCAGGACGAGCACTTTACCGCCCAGCTCGACGTAATTGACCAGCTCCTCGCGGAAATTGTTCGTAACTGTCTGATTGGGATCCATAAACACCACAAGGTCACCGGTCAGTGCTTCGGTGCCGCTCCTGCGGGATGTGAAGTAACCGAGGCGCAGTATCCACCGTTCGAAAATCCCGAAACCTTTTTGCTTCCCTGAAATGAATCCACTCTTTGAAAGAGGTCCGTTACATACGGTACGATCAATCATAACCTGGACCATAGGGCGAACTGCTTTTGGAAGACTCATGGAATTCCGATGAATTGCTCGTGTTCCTGCAGCTGCAATCGACCACCCGAACACCATCGAGCAGATTACAACCAACCAGGCCACGCTCCATTTTCGGCAGAGCACAAGTCCATAGGCAAGAAGTGGGAGCCCCAAAATGAAAAGAAATAATCGTAACGGATAAGGGCTGTTGCGGTGATTGAGCCATTCGAGCATGCCGAGCATTAACTCAGCCTTTCCGGGCTCAAAGGTTGCGAAATTGGAAAAAATTGTCGAATCAGTAAAGGCTGCGACCCGGCCTTTACCGCGATTAGTTGTCCATAATTGTACGAAAGCGCCATATCGCATCTCCGCCTTATCTTCGACCTGAGGATAGAAATTGCTCGCGTGATAATCAGCCAGAAGATTTTTCAGGCCCGTAGAACGAATAGCCGCTCGGCCCCGACTTATTCCGGGGCTGATAGAGCAGGAAACCGCAAAATCGAGCGGCGGCATGTCCTGGACTATTGGGTGGGGCACTAACGGCGGTTTGTATAGTTGAGTAAAAACCGTATCGATGCCGAATAAACAATCGTAACGGAAGCTGAAACCGAAAACTCTTGCTATATCATTTATGTTGGTACCGGTATTAAAGACGTTTGTGTGTTCGCCGATCAGCAGCAGACCTCCGCCACGTTCGACAAATCGTTCTATTGCTGCTATTTCTTTCTGTTCGTATCGTTCGGTCGGCACCTTTACTACAAGGACATCACAATCCATGAGAGCGGCATCGTCGATGGGAGTCTTGAAGCGATCTGTCTCATAGAAGTGTGAAATGTAATCGTAGATGCAGTAATAGTTATATCCGGAGTCATGCCCGTACCATTCGGTATCAAAGGGCTTATCGGTTGGTTCCCATGTCGAGTGATATTCATCGACCCAAACCCGGCCTTCTTTGCGTCGTCCCGGTGCATCCAACAGCACGCCCATAATCAACATTAAGCTCCCTGCAATGGTCAGAACAATTGCACTGAGATGTTTTGGACACTTCACACTTGGTTGGGAAACAAAAGCCCGCCGTTCATCACACGGTGTGTGAATGAATCGCAAACTTAGAAGGATGGGGCCCAATAGAAGGGCCATCAGCAGCCATGGATTCCAGAATTGGTTTATTAGAACCAGTTCTGCATCATATTTGGTTCGAAGTGCACGATGCATAAAAATCGATATCAATATGGCTGTGCGGACAGGCAGCCAGGCGACAATCAATATGACAAAAGCCGCCAAATATTTTCTTAAGCGAGGTATTTGTTTGCCTGCCTGCATCGGTGATTGTGCAGGTACGGGTGATGGTTGGCTTGCAGATTTCCAGATACACAGCATCACAATCCCACCGCACAGGAAGGCTAATGTTGGTGGGTCTAAAAGCAGTTCCCATGTAGTCCCAAGACAGTGGGAGCTTCTCGGAGTGTATAAGGCAAGATTAGTGCCGGCCAATCCCGCCTGAATACCTAACAGCCGTGAAATCGAAAAAAGCAGACCGGGCCATGGCCACGGAAGCTCATGCGATCTTGCAGTGACATACTCGTAGCCGAGAATCCCAAGTGATTGTACTGCCAGTATGATTCCCCCTAATATTAAAGCAGAGGCAAGAGTTCCGGGCCAGCGGCGGGGAATCGGTAGGGCGCCAAGTACGAGGCCGACAAAGATAAGCAATAGTGCAATACGGTACGGCCACGGTGCCAAAAAGACGGCGGGAAGCACCAACACGGCTGCTGCTGTTGATTCGATAACTATTGGCCTGCGAATGTCCACGCCAATGAGTAGTGCTGTTCCGGTCGATACAAGTACCGCCCAGAGAAGCCACTGGCTACTGTGGTCGTAGCTAAACCCGAATAGCCACGAGGGACCCAACAACGCTCACCCAACCCCGTCCCGTTTCCATTTTCCA
>JACNGQ010000167.1 GCA_014384025.1 Planctomycetota bacterium
CGTTCGGACCTAAAGCCAGGCCTTCGAAATCTTCCGCAAACAAAACGGTTTTTTCGATAGCTGCTGTTAAAGTAGTCTTGCCAGGATTCCTACCGTCAAAGTCCAGTTCAAGTTGGCCGTCACCTCCGTAAGCCGTAATCTGGCCTGCAGCGATAAGGTCATTGACTTTGGCAGTATCATCACCTTCTAATACTAACGTACCTTCGGTGATATCTATCAGGCCGTTTTCCTTTACACTGAGGCCGTCGGCGTTGGTGACGTTGTAAGTACCTCCATAAAGGTAAAGTGTTCCAAAAGCCCCGCTACCCGTAGGAATTACAGCTTCTGCGGCGCTGATTGTACCACCGGTCATGGTCAGAGTGCCTGCGCCCCCGCCCCATCCAAGCTCGAATTCACTGCCAACAGTTACGGCACCTCCACTCATGTCCCAGATGCCGAAGGAGTCAGCTCCATCACCCCACCAAATCCATTCTGCTACCTCAAGCGTTCCGCCTGTTATCGTCAGTGTGGGCTCTCCGGGCGCTTCTGTCCAGAGCCCCTTAACCTTCGCATCGATACCATCCTGAATCACCGGGCCGTTTGGTGCTGCCGCGGCCGGTACATCAATTAAAACTTCGTCGGCCAGAGTAGGAACTCTACCAAGATCCCAGTTTTCCGGAGTGCTCCATAGATGGTCTGCGCCAAGATCTGTCCACTTTATGTCCTCAGCCTGGACAACTGATCCCAGCAATAAAACAACAGAAACAAAATAAATCAATTTCGTAGACATAATAGTCCTCCTTATAAAAAAAAATATTCGTCTTTTGGCCACACACCAAAGCTACTGCTAATTAAATTGAAGTCGATATGCTTAATCTAAATTTTCCCAGGAAAATAATAATGAATTGAAATTCCTCCTTTCTAAAAAAGCCAGATATGAGCAGTGGTTGAAAATAAAACCGCCTCCTGGGGAAAAGCCCTACAACTTTACCTTGTTCTCATCAGCCCGCCCGGGAAATTGTATCGACAAAAGCCCGGGATTCCATCCTTTGAAAGGCCGAATCTATAAATTCCACCATATTAACATATATCAGATTAGCAGCCTTTTCGTCAAGTATAAACTTTAGACGAAAAAAACAAATATTTTCTTAAGTTTTGTGTAAAATTGGTGGTTTGGTTACTTGCTAACTTATGCTTTTTCAGCCATTTTTCACGAACTGCAGGAATCGAGTATTGTGGCTCATAATGCAAACTGTGTATAACCTTTAAAATTCTGGATTGACGGATGCTTTGGGTTCTACGTTTGAGGTAAAGAATGCTTATTTTTTAGGAATATTTGAGAAAAAAAATATGAGAAATTATTAAAAAAAGGACAAACTTTTAGTAATGCCTGCGAACTATTGTAAGTAATTATTTGAAAAGGACATATAAAAATATCCTGTTTATTCCTGCAATACATCCCCATACATCCCATGATTGCCATATCTGATCAGCTTTGTCCTTATCAGGTCATTTTTATAAAGCTTTTTTCCAGTTTTTTCCAGATACACCAGAAAATATCTTTCGGTACGGCCGCAAATCTGCCCATCATCCTTTTCCAGCAGGATTTCAGCGGTTTCGCCAATAAACTGTTGCTGGAATTTTTGGCTCAACTCAATATTTAAGCGGTGTAGGATTTTTGAGCGTTCCTTTATAGTCTTTATATTCACTCTACTCTGCATGTTTGCTGCGGCTGTACCTTTCCGGGGCGAAAAGCTGAAAACATGCATTTTTGCAAAGCCAATATCTTTAGCCAAACCAACAGTTTGTTCAAAATCATCATCGGTTTCACCTGGAAAACCAACGATAATATCGGTCGTTATAGCTGGCCTGTCGAGGTATAGTTTGGCGAATTCAATTTTTTCTCTAAATACATCAGAATTGTATTGTCTGCACATTTTTTTGAGGATGGCATCCGAGCCGGACTGTAACGACAAGTGCAGATGTGGCATAATATTGGGGTGTTTACAGAAAATATCGAGTAATTCCGGCGTTACGTCCGCAGGCTCCAGCGAGCTTAATCTTATCCTTGCAAGATCGGGTATTTTGGCCATTTTATCGAGTAAAATAGCCAGTTTGTCATTTTGCCGGCTTGGCCAATTTTTTCTTCTAACGCTCTCCTGGCCGTAAGCGCCGAGGAATACGCCTGTTACAACGATTTCCCTATGTCCGGCTTTTACAAGTGATTTTGCCTCCCGAATAACCGCTTTGACCGGTTTATTATGAACAAAAGGACGAGTTTTGGGTACAATACAATAGCTGCAGTATCCGTCGCAGCCATCCTGGACTTTTAGGAAAGCTCTGGTTTGGCTTTTGAAGGAAGTTAATGGTGGAAGCTTCAAATGATTATTCAATTCTTTTTTAAACTTGATTTTAGAGTCGTTTTCTGCTTTAATTATAGTACTAATGTTCAGGCTGGATTGAGGGCTTTGGAAGTACGGAGCGGCAGCGTTGCCGTGGGCTATTTGGTTTAGCGTTTCAGCAAGATTTTTTCGATCCCCGACGAGATGAACATTTTTACTGATGTTGTTTAATTCGTTGGTTTGTACAGTTGGCAGACAGCCGCAGACAACTACAGCAGCGTCAGGACTTAGCTTTTGGGCTTTTCGAATATATTGCCGACTCTTGGCTGAGGCGGTGTGAGTTACACAGCAGGTGTTGATGACAACGAGATCGGGTTTTTTGGGTGGTTCGCAGTTATGAAGTCCGAGTTGTTCGAGCAATTCGTGAATCTGCTGTGTTTCGTATTGATTGACTTTGCAGCCAAGAGTATTTATGGAAAAAGTTTTCATAATAAGATATAATGTATATTTATTAAGACGTATTTACAAGAGCAATTGAAAACCAAGCAGGAGGTTTGTTATGGCAGCAGAAACCGATATGGTTTGGGCTATAGATATAGGCAACAATTCTCTCAAAGCATTGCACTTGAGCACTGAGCGTGGTGTTGTTGAA
This sequence comes from Planctomycetota bacterium, assembly GCA_014384025.1. Taxonomy (GTDB): domain Bacteria; phylum Planctomycetota; class Phycisphaerae; order Sedimentisphaerales; family Anaerobacaceae; genus NIOZ-UU13. Next base: position 2,974 of record JACNGQ010000167.1, read on the forward strand.
GTAATAGGCTTCGACAATATCAGGCACGGCAAGATTCTGAGCGGTGATGGTGTGACAGATGCTGAGAGAGAGGAGCTTATTGCGTTGAGTTTGCGCAAGTTTGTCAATAAATACGATTTGAGCATGGACGAGATAATTATTTCTGTCCCGAGTCAGAATAGTTTTGCGCGCTTTGTGAACCTGCCGCCTGTTGAGGAGAAACGCATTCCTGAGATGGTTAAGTTTGAGGCTGTCCAGCAGATTCCCTTTGGCATTAACGATGTGCAATGGGACTGGCAGTTGATGACTGAGCCAGACAGCCCTGAAATCACGGTGGGTATTTTTGCGATAAAAAATGAAGTGGTCGATGCGGCATTGGAACATTTCGGCAGAGAAGATGTCCAGGTTAGTTACGTACAGATGGCACCGATGGCTTTATATAACTACTTGTTACATGACCGTCCTGAGCTGGCAACTTCCGACAAACAAGCAACGGTTGTTCTTAACATAGGCGCCGACAATACGGATTTGGTTGTCTGCACAAAGTCGGCCGTTTGGCAAAGGTGCATTCTTATTGGCGGCAATTCCTTTACCAGGGCGATATCAGATGCATTCAGGCTTAATTTTGAAAAAGCTGAAAAGCTCAAACGTACGGCTCCGGTGAGCAAATATGCCCGCCAGATTTTCCAGGCGATGAAGCCGGTTTTCACGGATTTAGGCTCCGAAGTTCAGCGGTCTCTCGGCTTTTATAATAACTCCAATCCCGACACCAAAATAACGAGGATTATTGCCTTAGGTGGAGGAACGAAGCTGCGGGGCCTGCTCAAATATCTACAGCAGACGTTGCAGATACCAGTTGAAAGGCCGGATTCATTTAAGAGACTTGGGATGGGCCCGGGTGTTTCACCGGCTAAATTCCATGAGAATGTCAGCGGTTTTGGTGTTGTCTATGGTCTTGCTTTACAGGGATTAGGTGTTGCACGGTTAGAAAGCAACCTTCTGCCGCGGAGCGTTGCGCGGTCAATGGCCTGGGCGAGCAAGGGCAGGTATTTTATCACTGCCGCATGTATGCTGCTTACGGTTTCGCTTTTGTGTTTTGGAAGGACCGGTCTGGACAAGATGAATTACGGAAAGGGTAGTCAGGTCCGAGCGAGAACCGGCAATATTCTTGGTACTATCGATAAGGCCGACCAGGAGCTCGAAGCTGAAATACGTAAAGGCACCGAATCTGTAGCGACAATAGAAAGGGAGTTTGAACCTTTTAAATATCGTGAAATGATCCCGTCTCTGTATGAAACTATAATTTCAGCATTGCCGAATGAGAAGAACAATTCCAAACAAGCCGGGCTCTATCAGGCTTTTGCCAGAGGTGACGTCGAAGGGATTAAGGAGATTCCGCGCAAGCAGCGAAAACAAATATTTATAACGAATATGGAGTCTTTCTTTTCGAGTGACATTGCGGCCGCCCAGTTCGGAGGCGCCGATATGTTCCGCAAGAGCCGGGGTATGCCCGGTGCAGGGGGAGAAGATGAGTATATGATGGAGGGGTACGACATGATGGAGATGGAGAGGATGGGGGGGTATTATGGGGAGGAAATGTACGGAATGGCTGGGCAAACCACGGAGGAAAAGCTGCCCGGCTTTATAATAACCATAGGCGGTTACAGTCCATACGAAAAGATAGCTGAATTGATGGATCCTTACAAGGTAGATGATAATCAGGATAAATGGGGTTTAATTACTCGCTTATTGCACCTCGACGATTTTGTTGACGGCAACAGCCCTTTTGAGGTGTATAAGAAGAACGACCCTAACCAATTCGTGCTGGAAATAGGGGAAGTAAACAGGGAAGAGCAGATGCCTGCCGGGATAGGTGTAACGGATATCAGGTATAAACCAGTGCCTCCCGGATCTACTAAGCAGGGAGAAGGTTATGAGTGGATATTAGTTGACCCTATGACAAGTGAAACAATTAGTAGAATTGCCGAGTGGGAAGAGAACGGAAGGCCGAAACTCGATAGCAGGGGAACGCAGGTTGTTACAGTTAATGACCATTGGTTTGTATTAAAGGTTAAATTTGTATGGAGAGATGCCCCTGAGTCGGTCAAGGCGAAAGCCCCTGAATTACCTCTATATATGAGAGGCGCAGCTGGCAGATCGGCTCCGCCGACGACTACCGCCCCTACAGGCAGTAAAAAAGTGACGACTGAAATAGAATAATTTTGTGAGATGAAAAAATGGATATGCCGAATTTCAAAGATGTTTTACAGAATGTTTTACAGAAGTTAAGTGTTTTTAAGAATAACGTACCGCTGCTGATGTCGGTTATTATAGCGCTTGTTGCTGTAATTCTCCTGGTCCCAACGCACCTTATGAGCGCTAAACTCAAGGGTGAGATACAGGCTACAAGTGTTAAGATGGGCAGACAAGTGGAGAGCGCACTCAATAGTCCTCCTCCCAGTAAAACATTGGAGCAAGAGCAGAAGCTTCAGGAAGAACATGCCAAAGATGCCAGTGAGATAGCACTATTGGCTAAGCAAACAACTATGAGAGAGTTGTTAAGCTATGATATTTTTCTTGGTCCTAACATTTCTTCTACAGTGGTTTTTCGCGAGTTTGGCCGAAAATATCGAAAAGCCGTCGATGACCTGCTTGTCCGTGTCAATGCGGGTGATTACCCTACAGAGGCCGAGTTAGAGAAAGGCCTTGAGGAGTCAGCAGTAAATTCCCGTTTACGGCGGGGAAGGGGTATGATGGGAGGTATGAGGGGAATGTCTTCTCCGGGGATGGGTGGCTCACCAATGATGGGTGGGGCCCCGATGATGGGGCGGTCTCCGATGATGGGAGGTACGATGGGTGGTCGCTCCCCGATGATGGGAATGTCTCCGTATGGTGGTGGAGGTGTAGGCAGAGGTACAGGGGCAGCGTCTTCCAGAGGGTCTATACCCAGGTCGATGATTAAGGGTGAGCTTGAGCTTATGATAATTGACGAGATTTGCAGAGAGAGAGCAAAATCTATATCTGTTTATGCGAATCCGATTGATTTAAGCGGATATGATTTCTGGGCGGATTATAAACTTGCTGTTGAACCTAATCAGGCCATCGAGGATTGCTGGTATTTCCAGTTAGCTTACTGGGTCATCGAAGATATTTTCGATACTATAAGTGCTGTGAATTCGGACTTCGACAGCGTTCTGACGGCACCGGTCAAACAGCTTAAGCAGATGAGTTTTAATATGGGCTTAAGAAGACCCGGAGCAGGAGGCGGGGTATATACAGGACGCAGGAGTCGCAGGAGTTCGAAAAGAAAAGACGATGTTGATAAGCCTCTTTACATTAATTCTAATGATGATGGTCTGGCGGAATCCTGCACAGGAAGATTTACCGGTGTTGATAGTGATAATGATGTTTTACAATTTAATGTCTCTCTTGTGATTAATATAAAATCAATTATGCCGTTTCTGAAGGAGCTTTGCAGTGCCAAGGAGCATAAATTCAGAGGATTTTCCGGCGATGAGCCGGAGCTGACTCTTAAGCATAATCAGATAACGGTTTTAGAGTCGAAGTTCTTATCGGCCTCAGACGATCCTTACAGTCTTTATGATTTTGGAGACGATCCTATTGTAGATTTGGATTTAATTTGCGAATACGTATTTAATCCGGATGGTTACAAGGAAATTAAACCGGCATCCGTCACGGCCGCGATAGCAGCGGCCGCAGCACCAACGACCGGTAGATAAAACCTTTCAGAAAAACAATTTTAAGTGGGATTTGAGATATGAATAAAATAGTAAGCTTTCTCGAAGCACATGTAGAGAAGATAGTGTTGATGATTGTTGGACTTGTGTGTATATGGCTTATGATTACACGTGTTATTTTCAGTCCCAACCAGGTTTCATATGGCGATGGGAAATACAGCCCTGCAGCAATCGATGAACAGGTGTTCGAAGAGGCTAAGCTTTTGAGGGATAAGGTTAACACCCCCCCCGAGGGCCCGGAGCTATATAAGTCGAAACTTACCGAATTTCTTGCTCTGCTTGATTCTTCCATAAATGATATTGATGTTAGCATATGGCCGCAGATGCCTTATGTAGTTGATGAGACACTACGAGGCACGGGGGGGAAATATCGTCTTCCTCGTATTGGCCCGGTCACCGAAGTTGCGATCGAGCACATTAGAGCGGCCGCTTATGTGCCTACGGATGTTATTACACCGGAAAATCAATATGATAAAGCTGCGAATGAGCCCAACGATATCGACCTTATAACAGTGGAAGCCAAGTTTGATATTGCGGGGTTATATGAGAGATTTAAACAATGTTTTGTCGATGATGTGGAGAAACAGTATTCAGATCCATGTCTTGCTGAGCCGATTTTCGCTGCCGTGCAGTTGCAGCGACAGGAACTGGGCAAAGACGGAAGCTGGAGTAGTTGGCGGAGTATTCCCCGCACCAAGATTGACCATTATGGTGAATTGTTTGAAATTGTTGAAGATGCTGGCAGCTTACCACCCGGCAGGTTAAAAGTAACGAAGCTTCAGTTTGATGACTGGCAACTCCAAACAGACCTGTTGCAGCCCGAGGCTTATTCAATGGCATCTGCGAAAGAGGAGTGGTATCCTCCTTTGATACATAGGAAATTCCTGGATATTCAGAAAAAAGAGGACGCTGAGGAGGCAAGAAAAGCCAGAGAAGGCCAGCAGACAGCTAATGACAGATCAGACTCCCGCCGTTCCAGAGATTCTGCATTAGGTGGTACGACTGGAAGAACCGCCGGAAGAGCTGGCGGAAGAGTCGGCGGAGGCGGTGCAGGGGTAGGAATGGAGAATCTTTATGGGGGTGCCGGCGGAGGTACCTCACGCAGAAGAGATAGCAGTCGAGGGAGCAGCGGAGGAGGTAGAACTGGTACACAGTCATATGAGGGTGGCGGCCTGGCTGGTTCCTCCGACAGGCGAACAAGAGGAAGAACCGGAGGCAGGGGTGACCAGACGGGTGCCCTTGGAGGAGCAGACGACTATATGATATCCGGGCTGCCGGGAGATAGACCTGCCCGAAGGGGACCTTCCATGATCGACGTTTATGACGATTTTGACAAGATTCGGCTTAACGCTATGACTGTTTTAGAGAAAATGAAGGAGCCTCTGGTGTTCTGGGCCCATGATGATACTGTTGAGCCGAAAAAGCACTATCGATACAGAATCAGGTTGGGTGTTTTTAACCCTGTGGCAGGAACTAATCAGTTAAGTGAGCAGGACGAATCGCGGAAAAACGAAGTTGTTTTATGGAGCGAGTTTTCCGATATTACCGAGCAGGTGGAGATTCCGGGGAGAATGTACTTCTTCGCAAAGCATATACGTGAACCGGCCGATGTTGTTACGGTCCAGGTGTCCAAATATGTCAATGGGTACTGGCACAGTGAAGATTTTAAGGTAAGTCAGGGAGAGCTCATCGGAAGTGTTGTTGAGACCGAGATCGAGCCACAACAAAGAAGAGGCGAATTCGGTCGAGGAATCGATCCGCGATTGGGTGCTGGCAGGGGGATGACGGATCCCCGAATGAGTTCTATTTCTTTTGGTCGGCCTAATGAAAAGTCTGTTGTACCGGATTTGATTGATTATAGTACGGGAGCTGTTATGGTTGATGCTGTGGCAGTGGATGACTGGGCCGGTGATAAGAATCTCACTGCCAGGCGCTATTACGATATGCTTTACAGTATGGATGGAACTGATATTGAACACATGCCTGTCAGAACGGCATACTGGGCCAAAGATTTGCAGAATTGGTATGGTAAGATCAGCACATCGGAAAACGTGACTAAGGAGCCTTTCAAGACCTTCAAAAGCGGACGCAGTGCGCGTCCCGGAAGACTTGGTGGTGATGAAATGGGGGGATACGAAGACATGTATAATTATGGTGAAATGTATGATGACATGGGAGGCGGAGGACGTTATTAGTCGTCTTGTATTCCGATGCTTGTCTTCGGTGGCTGTAAAGTTAAGTGGGTGCTGTTGAAGCGCTGATTTAAATAAGAAAAACTGCTTGCGGTTGGTTTTTATCTCCAACTCATCAGGCGGGATTGAAGCAAAGTAATTTGTACGCAATTTGCGCGGGCATTCCATCGGTTTGGGATTGCATTTACATATCTTTTGCAATTGCATTTGGTTTTAATTTAACCTTCCCTTATATTGCTGTTATTTGGTAAAATAACCTCGATGATTTTTTGAATTTGGAGGGTCTATAATAAGCCCTTAATCATATAGGCTAACATAATAGTGTGTGCCGAGGTTGGTACTCAGGTCTTTTCAGGAGGTAGTTTTATGCGACGAAATATAATTTTCTTAACCTGCGGGATTTTTCTTGTATGTGCATTTGATAAGGCTTGCGGGGAAAACATTGTTACAAGTCCTTATGTAAAATGGGAGAACGGCCCATTACATAGTGCGGACTTTTTTCCCATTGCAGTATGGCTGCAAAACCCGGCCAAGGCATTACGGTACCGCGAAGCCGGTTTCAACACATTCGTGGGTCTCTGGAGAGGGCCGACGGAAAAACAGCTCGAAGAGTTGAAAAACTCCGGTATGAAAGTCATCTGCCACCAAAATGAACGGGCTCTTAAATATATTGATGAGCCGACTATTATAGGCTGGATGCACGGGGACGAGCCGGATAATGCCCAATCTCTGGGAAAGGGAAAAGGGTACGGACCGCCGATTCAGCCCCAAAAAATAATCGATGACTATAATAAGATTCGCAGCACTGATCCCACTCGGCCGGTGTTTCTGAACCTGAGTCAGGGTGTGGCCTGGGATGGTTGGTACGGCCGCGGTGTTCGCACAAACCATCCTGAGGATTATCTCGAATACGTTAAGGGCTGTGATATTGCCTCGTTCGATATCTATCCGGTTGTTCATTCAAAACCAGAGGTTGCTGGTAATCTGTGGTATGTTGCAAAAGGAGTTGAGAGGCTGAAGAAATGGACCGATGGAACAAAAGTAGTGTGGAACTGTATCGAATGTACTCGAATAAGTAATAAGGAAACAAAAGCTACTCCTAAGCAAGTCAAATGCGAGGTGTGGATGTCTATCATTCACGGCTCAATGGGTTTAATTTATTTTGTCCACGAATGGCAGCCTAAGTTCAATGAATCGGCGCTTCTTAGCGACGGGGAAATGCTTTCGACGGTTACCGAGATAAATAAGCAGATTAGTGCCCTTGCGCCGGTATTAAACAGTCCAACTATTGATGCTGGTGTGAGTGTGTCATCTGAGAATAATAATGTTCCAGTAGCGGTTATGGCAAAGAAGTATAAAGGCGCGACGTATCTTTTTGCTGTGGGTATGAGGGATGGTAAGACAAAGGCGACATTCACCGCCCCGGCCCTGAAAGGCAAGAGAACCGTAGAAGTGCTTGGCGAGAATCGAACGATTCTTTCACAGGATGGTGTTTTCAGTGACAGTTTCGAGGCGTGGGATGTTCATCTTTACCGGGCAGAGGATAAAAATACGAATTGATTTTGTCCTGCGCGAAATCCTATAGCTTTAGAAAGGTTATATTATGAAAAGAACCGCTGTGGTTTTAGTAGTACTCGTGCTCTGCGCGGCAGCATTAGGAAATGCCGGAGTTCCGAAGGTGGAGTTCGTAAAAGGCAAAAACAAAATCGATGTGATGGTGGGAGGCCGGCTCTTTACAAGCTATGTTTATGGAAACGAGCTCACCAAGCCGATGCTGGTTCCGTTGCGCAGCCCTTCTGGAGTTGTAGTAACTCGAAGAAATCCGCTCGTGGAAATGAAAGGCGGCAGTGACGACCACCAGCATCATGTGGGTATTTTCTTTGCCGTCGATAAGGTTAATGGGACCAACTTCTGGAACAACGCCGCGCTGCCTCCGCAAATCAAGCATATCAAAACAACAGAAATGGCCGGAGGTGCCGGTAAAGGAAAACTTGCTGCTGTGATGCATTGGATAGATCAGAACGGTAATGTATTGCTCGAAGAAAACAGAACTATGGTCTTTCTGGCAGGTGAAAATGAAGATGAATATGCCATTGATGTTAGTATCGACCTTACGGCCAGGCAAACCGAGGTGGCATTTGAAGATATCGAAGAAGGCGTATTTGCGGTTCGAGTTGCTGACTGTTTGAGAGAGGGCGATTCGAATGAGATACTAAAACCGGGAAAGCCGCTGCCCGAGGAATCAGTTTCCGGGACAGGCAGGTACTTCAGCTCCAACGGCGATGAAACGGCGAAAAATATATGGGGCAAGCGTGCGCGATGGGTCGCTCTGCAGGGAATAAGAAATGGAAAAGTAGTTGGTATAGCTATTCTTAATCATCCGGCCAGTATAAACTATCCCACTTATTGGCATGTGAGAAGCTACGGTTTGTTTTCCGCCAATCCGCTGGGACAGGGCGATTTTCAAAGACAAAGCAAGTATAAGAAGAATCTCGTGCAGCCGCTTCGCCTTACGCTTAAACAGGGCCAAAAGGCTCATTTCAGATTTCTCGTTGTTGTGTACGAAGGGATAAGGACGACCGGGCAAATGGAAAAACGATTCAGGGAATTTGTAAAATAACGTACCGAAATCAAACCGATAACACTGCTCCATAATAGGAGACCAAATAGTTCTTTCTGATATGGATTATGAAGGGAGATTGATTATGAAAAATATAACACGTAGAAATTTTGTAAAGAGTTCGTTGATGACTGGTGCCGCATTAGCGGTGCCGTTCTCCAGGGTTAGGGGGGCGAATAGCGATATTCGCGTAGCCGCCGTTGGTGTTAGAGGGCGAGGCCAGGGATTAATCAGCAGTTTCCATAATACCCCGGGAGTGCGGGTAGTAGCACTGTGTGATGTAGATAGAAATGTTTTAGACCGCGAAGTCAAAAGATTCAAAGATCGCAACGAAAAGGTTGACGGCTGCAACGACTATCGGCAAATGCTTAAAGACAAATCGCTGGATGTAGTCTGCATTGCCACGCCGGACCATTGGCACGTTCCTTTGGCGGCGGCCTCAGTTATTGCCGGAAAAGATGTATATGTAGAGAAGCCGTTGAGCCACACGATATCGGAGGGACGTTTCCTTGTTAATCTGGCACGCAAACATAAAAAGATTATTCAGCATGGCACCCAGTCCCGAAGTTATGAGAGTTTTAACGATGCAGTCGAGTATTTGCAGTCCGGCAAACTCGGAAAAATTCGAATGGCAAAGGCTATCAACAGCCAGTTGCGAGGGCCAATTGGTCGTGTACCCGACAGTGAGACACCGCCCGGAGTTAATTACGATATGTGGCTTGGTCCTGCACCCAAACGTCCCTTTAATCTCAACCGATACCACTATAAATGGCATTGGTTCTGGGATTATGGAACAGGTGATACGGGCAATGACGGCGTACACCAAATTGACATCGCAAGGTGGGGTCTGGGCGTTAAGCTCCCCGATGCTGTCACTTGCAGCGGCGGGCAGTTGTTCTACGATGACGACCATCAGACGCCGGATACGCAGGTTGCTACTTTTGAATATGATGATGTGTATTTGATGTACGAAATGCGGCTGTGGAGTCCATATTCCCTGGAAGGCCACGACAACGGCAACATTTTCTACGGCGACAACGGGACCGTCTCGATTGGCAGAAAAGGCTGGCAGGTAACCTTCAAGGATGGCACAAAAGGGCCGGGCGGCCCGCGCAGCGGTGATACGCATACATTGAATTTCATCAATGCGGTGCGCAGCCGCAAATTTACTGGCTTGAACGCCGACGTCGAAGAAGGACATTACTCTGCTACGCTCTGCCACATGGCTAATATAGCGATGCGGACCGGCCGGAGATTAAAATTCAATGCCGCCCGCGAACGATTTATAGACGATGACCAGGCAAATACATATCTGACAAAACAGTACCGCAGAGGTTACGAACTACCGGCTCTGTAACCGGGAATAACTAAAATCGGCTCGCAAAGGCCCCTGAACGACCTTTAAAGGATGGTGTTTTCAGCGATATTTTCGAGGCGTGGGATGTTCATCTTTATAGAACTAAATAAACGCACGCCGGGATTACACGCTGGAAACTGCCTAAAACGAATCGTTCACAGATAACGTGGCGCAAGCCGTTCTGTGGACTTCATTAATTGCATAGCACGCTTCATCTTTCGTAGATAACTCTTCATCTGCCCCATATCACGATGTAAGCTTGCAATGCATTGTTGTAAATATGCATATAGCTGTTTTTGACTTAAAAATCGCGTTTCAAGCCCGTCAAGTGCCCGCCTGCCGGTTCGTCGAGGGATTCTACGCATGGCACAAGTTGCTCAGAATTAACCGGCCGCCTTTAGGCGATCAGAGCCGACCCATTCCTCCAATCCCCAAAGGTTTTTGTAAACTTATTCGCTATGGTTTCCACTGAAGCAGACCTTCTTGCCCAGGATAGGCTGCACCATCTTTTTCTCGCCATCTAAATCTAACCGTTATTTCAACATTTAGCTCTTTGGCTAGAAGTAAAGCTAAAGACCATGCATTACCCGCAGCAACACCTTGTACTGAAACATTCATGCCCGGCAATGGCCGGTAACCATTGTCATTTATTTGTCCTTCTTGCACATTTGATAAAAGACTTTTCAATCTGCTTAGAGACATATTTTTTTGTAATGCCTCCTTTACCGCACAACGCACCAACGCATTCCATTTATTCGTACTTTGAGTTCCAAATGTCGCATTAATAATCTTTGTAAAACTGAGATTAGGTGGCTCATCAGGCCGAAAAGATAGTATCTCCGACTTAGGTCCAAAAACTGGTTGAGGTTTATTGTCAGGCACATTCTTTGGCAAATCAAGGGGCGTCTGCAAGGGAGGCAGTGCTCTATTCGCTGTTACTTTAATAAACTCTTGGGCTTCTTCGACATTAATTGTAAAGCCCTCCTCAGCTACTAACTCAATAAGTGCGTCTGGTAAACTTGGGTATGGTGGCTCTAATATTACTCTTCTTGCTTGAGGTAGCGAGTCTTCCATTGCCCTTTGTTTGTCGTTTAATTTCCGGTATTTCTGTGCCTCGCGGAAAGCATTGCCATTTTCAATTTCAGATTTCTTGAGGAATGTGCATAGTGAAACCTCAATACCATCCAAATCGTCAGTTAATAAGTCGACCACCTTAAAGCATTTCTCTTTGAACTTCCCACCGCTTTGTGACAGATAAAATCGCCAGATTCGGCCGTCAGTAATTATGCTAAAAGATGCCGTATTATCTCTATTATAGTCCCGCAATTGAAGTTCTGCTCTTTGTAGTGAATCGCTCGTAATTTTACCAATGGCCTTAACTTCAATAAATACATCCGGTCGCCGTGGTGTTAAAAAAAGAGCTATATCGACTCGCGTGCTGTCTTCATGGGGTGTCGCATTATATTCAGAATTAACCTCGCAAGGATCCCATATGTTCCATCCCAATTTCTGCAACACTCGCGCAACCAAAGATAAACGAACGTGCTCCTCATTTTTGTAGGCTGAATTTGCAATCTTTTGACAAATATCACTGATTGTGTCCTTCATGTCTCATTTTCTCCTAACCTAACAATGCTTATACAGTCTTTATAAAACGGGAAACACAGACTGTTTACCCTGTGGGATACGCCTTTTCTTATCCCATCGTGGATGCCGTCTCTCTATCTCACCAGGGTTTCTGTCAATATAACAAATTCCCGATGCTTATTCAATATTTATCCGCCTATGGCGGACTCGCCCCAATCTTTTACGTAGCGCTGATCGATTGGCGGTTCCTCGATGATTCAACGGAGTTTCAGCTTAGGTAATCACGGTTGATACGCCAGCCTACATAAACTCCAACAATGCTGCCGATGCTGCTGACCACAAAGGCGGTCATGAATCCACCAAATCTGGCTCCTATCCACCATCCAATCCAGCCAAAGACCATCATGCCTATGAATATACAGAGCCTGTTCATATCTTAAATATTAAACACAAAACCCCATCTTTGTACAACCATTTCCAGAGCAATTTTCTTAAGCGTTTAGCTTTGCCACAGAAGATAAGGCTTGCAATCGCTGTCGTTCGGGTCTATATTTGTACTTCTTGTTCATATTTGAAAGGATTATTAGATGAAGTATGATGTAGCTGATTTGTCATTAGCGGCTGGTGGTAAAAAGCGTATCCTCTGGGCAGATAATGATATGCCGGTTCTGGCGGCCATACGCAAGCGCTTTGCCAAGAGTAAGCCATTGAAAGGTATGAATGTCTCGGCGTGTCTGCATGTAACCGCAGAAACTGCGAATCTGGTTAGAACACTCAAGGCCGGCGGGGCAAATGTTGCTCTTTGTGCTTCAAATCCGCTCAGTACGCAGGACGATGTGGCGGCCTCATTAGTGAAGGACTTCAATATAGCGACTTTTTCAATATGCGGCGAAAATCGGGCCACATACTATAAGCATATTTACTCTGCAATTGACCATAAGCCCGTTATTACGTTCGATGACGGTGCTGATTTGGTGAACGAGCTGCATACTCGCAGAAAAAAAGATGCTCCCCGGATTATTGCAAGTATGGAAGAGACCACTACAGGAGTTATTCGTTTGCGCGCGATGGCAAACGAAGGGAAGTTGAAATTTCCCGTCATTGCTGTAAATGACGCTGCGACAAAACATTTGTTCGACAATCGTTACGGCACAGGGCAATCAACCGTTGACGGTATTATTCGAGCGACCGATTTTCTGATGGCCGGCAAAAAGGTTGTTGTGGTAGGGTACGGCTGGTGTGGACGCGGATTTGCTATGCGGGCAAGAGGTATGGGAGCAATCGTAATCGTTACGGAAGTTGATGCTGTCAAGGCGCTTGAGGCGGCGATGGACGGATTTGAAGTTATGCCGATGGCGAAGGCGGCAAAAGTCGGAGAGCTGTTTGTAACCCTTACCGGTAATAAACATGTTTTACGGGCTGAGCATTTCCGCGTGATGAAGGACAGGGCCGTTGTTGCCAACAGCGGACACTTTAATGTTGAGATAGATATACCGGCCCTGAAAAAGCTCAGCAAAAAAGTGATCCGTAATGTACGCAATGATGTTGTCGATGAATATATCCTGAAAAATAACAAGCGGATTTATCTTCTGGCCGAAGGGCGTTTAATTAACCTTGCCGCCGCTGAGGGGCATCCTGCAAGTGTGATGGATATGAGCTTTGCTACCCAGGCCCTGCAGGCTGAATATGTGGTAAAAAAACGTGGTAAGCTTTCTGTTGCGGTCCACGATGTCCCAATAGAGATAGAGCAGCAAGTGAGCAAATTCAAACTGAAGTCAATGTTTATCGATATAGACAAGCTTACAGCAGAGCAGATTGCTTACCTTGCCAGCAGCGGTGAAGGGACATAAACCCGGGCCCCGTCTCTCGTTGTTTGTGGTTCGGGTTTTTGACCATGGTCACGAGTTACGACGAAGTGAGGCTTATGGATAATAAAGAGACAGAGAAGGCACCGATAGCGGTCTCGAAGTCTTTTATGGCTGTTGGCCCCACACTGCACTACAGCCATAAGAATGTTCAGAGATGCTGGCTTCTTGCTGTTGTAGCCTTCGGTATGACTTGTTTTTTCTGGTCGAAGATAGCAACCGGCTCTTTTTGGTCATTCGATATTCAAACGGCGACAAGACCGGCATTCTGGCATTTGGGCGAGACAGTCATAAGCGGAGTGAGCATTTTCGAATATCCCTGGCAGATCATTGTTTTGGGATTGCTAATGGGGATTATGTCAATTGTTCCACTCTTGATATCCCAGCTTATGAGCTTTGGTTTTAGCTTTGTTTTGATATTGGCTGTGTTTTTCCTGGCAAATTTGCCGGGTTTTGCAATTTGTCTATTAATAAGTTGTATTGCAGTGGCGTGCCGGCCTCTTCGTTTTCGCTCGCGTTTTGTTGCAATTGCATTATGCACAGCGCCACAGCTTATTTACTGGGCATACTTTGGAGGTGTTAGGGGGGTGGAACCTATTAAATGGGGGTTTTCCTTCGCACCGTGGATTTTTGCCTGGATTGATGCCTTAACGATAGCAGGATTTGTGCTCGGCATAGGCCACTTTACGCGTTATCGACCGGGCCTCGTCTGGATATTCACAACCATTACACTTGTCTTGGCTGTTGTTGTCTTTGAAGTAACAATCGGCTTCGACGAATTAGACTATCAGCTTTATGTGGCTAAGAACAAGCCGGAGCTAGTCAGTGAATTTCACGGCCAAAGTATCACGGAAACTCTGGACAAAACGACGAAAGATCCTCTTATCAAGAAATACCTCGAAGGTTTTTTCTATCCTGCTGACCCGATAGCGCTGCGTGCGGAGCTTAAAAGAGAAATCCAGATTAAATTAAGCTATGACACTTGGCCAAGCTGGCTTACAGTGCCTCAAGAGCTGCAGTACCAGACGAAAAGACAATGGCTGTTTGGGCAGTATGATTTGTTTATAAATAAACGTTCCAACAGCAATCGGATGCCGATAGCACTGTACTGCAAAGCGCTTTTAAGTGAATACGGCCCGGATATCAACGTGCTTGGCCAAAAAGAAACTTTGCATTTTTACAGCGATTATCCTTACGAAAGGTCACGTGAGATATGGTATCGGTTGTACAGTGAATTCGGTAAAAGTCCAGAATCCATAGAAGCCCGATGGCGGATAGCAAAACATTGGGCCGGTCAGGGCAAATTTGAACAGGCTGACAAACTTCTTGTCCAGGCCGAGACTATGTTGACGGCTGAACGATCGAAACTGCTCGAAAAAGAACAGCCGTCGGAGGAGTCGTTGTTCGGCCTGTTTCGTCTTCCCGCCGACTCTGTTATGACATTACCTAAGTTTGACGAGCTGCAAAGAAAAATAGATCAGTTGAGGTTGCTGATTGGCCCTGAGAATAGAACAGATAAGGATGGGGCGACTGGGTTTCTGGCGGAGTTTGTTATGCTGAATTCATACGCACTCGACTACTCTCAGCGCCTCGACAGATTGCTGGAACAAATGGAGGATAAAGACCGGCTGCGTGACAACATCCTGTTAGCGCAGGCAAAACTACTCCCCGACGAGCAGCTTAGGGCGGAGAAATTAAGCCAGCTGCATAAGGAATTTGAAAATACCGATGGTGGGATGCTGGCATTGTATGAATTAGGGCTTTTGAAGATTGGCCTGTATCAGGGCCAGTCGAATTCGCAACAGAAGACAAAGTATTTAGCGGATGCCAGGGCAACTCTGGAGAGCTTCATCAAGTTGTATCCGTCAGGCTTCTGTGCCGAGCAAGTCAAAAAGAATCTGGACAGCCTGCCGAGTAATTAATGTTTGTTAGATGCTATTTGCGATTATTGACCATCGAACGCCGATTAACTGCTGTTTCGGGTGATTTGAGTTGACTTTTCTGTAGATTTTGTTAATATAAAGGGGTCTGGAGGCATCTTCTTTGCGCTTTTAGGGCCTTTTTACTGATATATTGAATGAGGGCTTATGACAGTGTCAAAGGGTGATTCTAATTTGTCATTGCTGGTGATTTTAGTCGGTGCCTTGGAAGATGAGTTTGTCCGCCAGACGATGAATTTACTTGAACGCCTCGGTGTTGAGTTTGTCCTTTGCGATAATGTCTATTCGGCTGTAGGTGATTTGGCAAAGAGAGAAAGCCGGGACGTTCTGATTATTGGCCGAATCGGACTGTTAAGTAAAGAGCAAGGGCGATTGTTCCATATAGCCCGCGTGAAGGGTTATAGATGCTGTTGTCTTGTCGATAGAGACCTGGTATGCAGGCAAAAGCTAATCCTCAAGGCAATTGAATCAGGGGCTTACCTGATAGAAAAGCCCGCTGAAATTGAAGAGGTGCTGATGAAATTGCTCACCGGCGGCAACGTTCGCTCTTCAGGAGAAAAAGAAAATCGTAGAGCATCCGGCTTTCGTAAAGATGAATTTCGTACTACTAAAGCCGAATTGGATGCTTTACTTGAGGTCCAGTCAGATGAAAAGCGATAATTCATCTTGCAATCGAAACAATCGGAAAATACTGCTTGTTGGTGACATTGGCAAAGCATTCCTGGATGTCGGTAACATTACGGATGAGCGATATGAACTCTGTGCCAATATGCTTGATGCTGTCAATGCGGCCGCAAACAATGATTTTGCTGGAATCGGCATTGTGATGGCTGGCACCTCGGCAAAATTAAGTTCGGTACTGAAAGCCTTGAGGACCGGCTGTGATGCGAAAATTGTGCTTCTGGCGCAGATGTATGAAGAGCCCATAGCAATTCAGCTTCTCGGTTCAATCTGCAACGGTACAAATGCGGCGGACGATTATTTGATTTGCCCCATTCACCCGGACAGATTTTACGAATCCATTATGACCACTGAAACCCGCAGCGCGGGCAAAGTCGGTCTGTCTATGCCTGCTGATACGGCATTAGAAACGAAAATTAAACAACTGGAAAGATTGGCTACCGAGGATGATTTGACCGGTCTGAAAAACAGGAGATATATCTGGGAATTTTCCAGGCAGATTATAGAACGCGCCGCTTTAGAAAACAAGAGGGTAACCCTGCTGGCTTTTGATATCGATAACTTCAAGCGTTACAATGACCTTTACGGTCATTCTGTCGGTGATGAGGTTTTAAAGCAGGCTGCTGTTTTAATGCAGCGTTGTTGTCGCAGCCATGATGTTGTCGGCCGTATCGGCGGTGATGAATTTGCAGTTATTTTCTGGGATGATCCGCAGGCCAGTCCGGCTGATGCTCCTGAAGAGAGACGCTCGCCCAGGGCCGACCATCCTAAAGAAGCTATCTTTATAGCAAAGCGGTTCGTAAGAGAATTGGAGAACTCAGAATTGACTCCGCTTGCTGGATTAGGCCCGGAGGGTAAGGGTGTCCTGACGATAAGCGGCGGACTGGCAAGTTTTCCACGGGATGGCTCGACAATACAGGAGCTTTTTCAGCAGGCCGATAAGGCACTGCTGGAGGCAAAACGCAGCGGAAAAAACAGAATCCATCTCGTCGGCAAACCACAAAGCGACATCGCTGATATCGATTAAAACTTGTCCTTATAATAGATGTAGCTCTAACTTGTCGTTCCTACGAAAGCAGCATTCCTCCTTTCCTATCTACGACGCGTTGTTTTGCGCACTAAAACAGCCCAGTCTTTATCGCTCTCTTTTGGAGGCTGGCCGATGGATTGCGCTCCCGGTCCGGTGATACGCCTGATGTCTCCGCGCAGGAGTTCGCCGCCGGTTCGGGGATTGTACCATTGGACGGAGTATATTCCGCTCGCCACATTGATATCCGTGCTCCCGCCTTCGAGCAGGTAGATAGCATATACTTGGCCGGGCTTGGCCAGGCAGTAGGCCTTCTCAGCCGAGACCAGCGAGTTGTCCGGACCCATCTCCCGGAAGGGCAGATGTTTGTGGAAAAACTCGAGCGCATAGCGCGTCTGGTCCCACATGACGTTGCGCGAACGCCAGTCTTCGCAATTGATATCCATGTGAGGATACTGATGGCCGAAATACCATTCCACCCCTGCACCACCGCCCATTAGATTACCCCAGAGTCCCTGTTTCCGGGGAATATCATGAGCCGGATCATTGGCATCGGGGACCACGCCATGGCTGGCCTGAGACTGCTCGTCACCAAAGATGACCCACTTTCGTCCGGCTTTGGCGGTGCGTTGTCGCAGGATGACCGCTTCACGATTGTAGTTAGCCATATTACCCTGGATGGAGGTGGCTTCGAAGTTATCATCACCCAGGATTCCATCATAAAACTGTAGTGCCTTGTCGTTGTGTGTATGTACAGTGATGGGATGATCGTATGGGTCCAAAGCCCGAATGTACGCGGCGATTTCCTTGCGGTCCCTGTCGGGTGTGTTATTTTCCTCGCCGAGATTCCAGATTACGGCCAGGTGATGACTAAAACGCGCCACCAATTCACGGTAGTACAGCTTACGAATCAGATTCAATCCCGCGGACCCGCCCAGATTCCTGTCGTTTTCCGTCTCCTGTGTCACCACGTGCAGCATGATCCCCAGCCGGTCCATGTGGTCGAAGATGATTTCCCACTGGTCCAGCTTGCTGCAGTCGAATCGTTCTCGCTCTTTTACGTCTGACCACATCCAGGTGTCCCGGCCGTCACCGCCATCAAGATTGTAGGTCAGGAAATA
Organism: Planctomycetota bacterium; assembly: GCA_014384025.1. Taxonomy (GTDB): domain Bacteria; phylum Planctomycetota; class Phycisphaerae; order Sedimentisphaerales; family Anaerobacaceae; genus NIOZ-UU13. Next base: position 21,101 of record JACNGQ010000167.1, read on the forward strand.
GACGCTGTTCATCCCCTTGCCTGCGAGGTAGTTGAGGGCGCCAATGATGCCCTTACCCTTACCGTTCCGCCAGGCAGGATCACCGCCACGCCAATCCCGTACGTGGGGCTTGTACTGGTGGATAAAACCGCCGATGTGACTATAGCTGCCTGAGCCTGCGTCCGCATCATAGGTGCCGTCTATCTCATCGTAGGCCAGGAAGTTCTCCGGGCTGTCGGCGCCGCCCTTTAGGTAATACTCGCCGTTGCCGGCATGTTTCAGGTAATGCTCCCCGACGTACTGGAGCAGGCCTTTGGCGCGGAAGTCCGGCACCTTCTTGTCGGTCTTCGACACGCGGAACGCCCCCGTTGCGCCGTCAAATGCCGTAGGGGCGCCGGCTTGCGCTTCTGGATTTATGGCGATATTGACGCCCGTCCGAAAAGATGCCTTGAAACGCCATTCGCCGTCGCAATCGGGTGTGAAATTGACGCGCCATTTATTGCCGGCCTTGGCCGAGGTTTCGGCCGCGTTTCCGTCGGCGACGTAGAAGCCGGGGACTACGTAGGTTTTCTCACCGTTGGCTATCGTGACGTTGAGCCGGTAGTGCAGAAACGGATTGACCTCGGCGCTTTCGCTTGATGAAGGCCCATCGAACGTTATCTGAACGTTGTGCCATTGCATAAGATCGCCTTCCACGACACTGCCCCCCCCAACGGGTGCCGTCAAAAATATAAACACAGTAAGAAATGAAAAAATTCGCTGATACATAACCTGGTCTCCTATTAGCTTGGATTTCCAATTTAATTTCGAAAACAGCGTTCCTGTACGCTTTGACACTGTGTGTGAGACACTCCTGCACAATTCAAGTCACATGATACAAGGCTTTCAGCTCAATTTCAAAACAATTCCAGCAAGTTCGGCATACCCCTGCCGGAAAAAACCTTGAATTTGGATGAAAATCCGTGCACTATATGGGCACCATATTTTACAAAAGATTTCACAGCCATCCCACAGCAAATCAAATATGAGAGCGTTCTTCTAAAATAGCG
>JACNGQ010000130.1 GCA_014384025.1 Planctomycetota bacterium
ATCATCCGCTATGGTTTTAGCAGCAGCACTTGACTCGGCGATTGTCATATCTATATCACCGCTAATCAATTCGCTCGCATCAACGCCCCGCAAAACAAATAGAAGTTCCGGTTGATTATCCAATCGATTGCCGATGCCATACAATGCGGCGGCGACATGTTTGCACATCGTTGCCCAATCGGGGCAGTCGCAACCCAACTTGATTTCGCCAGGCAGAGGCATCAGCCCATTTTTACAATTCGTTACAATGCCCATAACATAATCAGACAGTTTGCCCTGAAGCAATTCGAGCATTGAACCGATTTTACCGCTACACTGTTTTTTGATTGATTGCCACACAGATTTTTTTAGCGGTTTGATATCTATAGAGATATTGTAAAGTTCCGAACCGCTGACAATCGCCTTAATTTTGCCGGGAAGAATTTCCAGGTGGCAAACCGACCCATTGCGAGCATATGTTCTGCCGCGAGGCAAACGATTGGAAAAGTCCGAAAACGATTCCAGATGATTACACCACGCTTTACCCCAAAAACTGCTGGCAATAGTATTGCCATCAATTTCAACCGGCTCAATCTTTTTGCCTTTTTTGCGAAGTTTTTGCATTTTTTTTAATGCTTTAGCTCTTCGCTTGGCCACCGAAACATACGGTCTCCAGGAGTAGTACGACATTGTATTTAGTCTCCTATAATTTTGCGCGAGTTACATCCAGGCTAACCAATCGCAATATCTCATCATCAGGCAGTTCCGTCAGGTTAACCTCTTTGCCTGAAGAAAGGATTTCATCAGCCATTTTTTGTTTTTCCGTAATCATTGCATCGATTTTTTCCTCGACCGTGCCGGTGGTTATAAATTTATGAACCAGGACATTGTGTTTCTGGCCTATACGAAACGCTCGGTCGGTCGCCTGATTTTCCACAGCAGGATTCCACCAGCGGTCAAAATGAATTACATGACAAGCAGCTGTAAGATTCAGGCCTGTTCCGCCAGCTTTGAGCGATAGTATAAAAAACGGCGGGCCATCATCACTTTGAAACTGCTCAACTAAAGCCTGACGTTTCTTTACCGCTGTCCCGCCATGAAGTATCACACCTGTTCGGCCAAAAATAGTTGTCAGGTAATCGGCCAGAGAATCTGTGATTTCACGGAACTGTGTAAAAATAAGAGCCTTTTCCTGACGAGAGGCGATTTCGTCACAAATTTCGCCGAGCCGGAGAAACTTGCCGCTATCAGAAGCGATATAATCGCCATCGCCGGTAAGTTGGCTGGGATGATTGCATATCTGTTTTAGACGCATTAACGATTGCAGCACTATCCCGCGACGGGCGATACCGTCTGCGTTTTTAAGCGTTGATCTCAAGGCATTAACCGTTTGTTCATAAAGTTTTACCTGCTGCCTGCTCAGTTTGCAGTAGCATGGTGCTTCGATCTTGTCGGGAAGGTCTGTAATAATTTTACGGTCAGTTTTCAATCGCCGTAAAATATATGGCTCAACCAATTGCCGTAACGGCGCAAACTGGTTGTGCTCTCTGTCTTGCAGGCTTTTTACAAATTTTTTGAAAACATTGGCGGAACCCAGCAGACCCGGATTCAAAAAGTCGAACAACGACCATAAATCACCAAGGCGATTTTCTACCGGCGTGCCGGTCAGGACAATGCGAGACCGGGCGGAAAGTTTTTTAGCAGCTTTGCTCTGGCTGGTTGATGGATTTTTTATCGCCTGTGCTTCATCAAGGATTACAAGGTGCCAATCTATATCCACAAGCCAGGATTGCCGGGTCAGCATTGAATATGTTGTAATAAGCAAATCACTTTGGGCAAGTGTATTGTCGGGATTTTTTTCAATTGTTTCGAGTTTCTTACGATCTGTTTCCGCAGGGTGTAGGAAAGTTAAATTCAAAGACGGCGTGAAACGCTCGGCTTCCTTACGCCAGTTACTGAGAAGAGAAGCCGGTACAATTAACAATGAGGGCTTTGTTTTCTTCGTATTATTTTGCTGATTGTATAACAGCAGTGCCAACACTTGAATAGTCTTGCCAAGCCCCATATCATCAGCCAGACATGCCCCAAGGCCAAGCTCTGCAAGAAATCGCAGCCAGGACAAGCCCTGCTGTTGGTAGGGACGCAATTGTGTCTTTAGCTGGCTGCCGATTTTCACGGAATCAAGATTAGCCGGATCACGCAAGCCAGACAGGATTTCTCGTAAAGCACCACCGGCAGAAATATCAACCCACTGCTTTTCCTTGTCGGCCTGCTCGTCATTGGTCAAATCAGAAGAAGCTCCCGCCAGAAGCCGCATTCCTTCAATAAACGATATCTCACCATTTTCAGCTTCTTTTTGTAACCCTTGCCAGTGGTCTATTGCTTCCTGCAATTTCTCGCGGTCAACTTCGATCCACTGCCCCTTAACCAATACCAGCCCATCTCCGCCGGCCAGAATATCTTTTATTTCATCTGCTGAAAGCGTCTCGCCGTTAAGGGCAACGGCAACATTAAAGTCAAGCAATGCATCAACTCCAAATTTTGATTGGCGATTCTGGCCAATTGTTACCGACACCTGTGGCCGAGGCCGCTTTTTCCACCAGTTTGGTATCCGCACAGTCAGGCCGCAATCTTCCAGGCTTGGCACCGTTTGCAAAAACTTATGCGCAAAATATGCCGGCCATGCCAACGGTTGATAAATTTCACCGGAGTCAACAAGCCTACCGACCCAGTCAATCTGCTTGGAGGCCTGCTCTACCGGCGAAAGCAGTTTTATCAGGGCGGAGCGGTTTTTGTCGCCAGCATATTGCTCTATTGCTCTACGAAGCGGTATGTGTTTGACTCGACCGCCGGAGCCGAATCCTGTGGAATAAGTAGCTAAAAATGCGAACGGATATGCTTCGTTAGATTTGTTTTCGGCAAGATGAAAACAGACCCTGCCGACCTGATGCCATTGGGGAGCGTGTGTTTGCAAAAAATTTGCCAATCCCCCGGCTGAAGTAATAGCCTGATTGCCCCATCTGCTCAGGTTAATCCATATTTGGCGCAAAACAGATAAGGTAAGGTATTCTCCTCCAGACATTGGCGGTGCCGACAATAGTAATGTCGAAAAGACCGAATCAGAAGGCGGCTCGACAACGATGTCATCCGCTGATTCCGGTATATGGCACAGCCCAGTCAAATAATGTTCTGCCAGCCCCTGCCAGTATCCTAATGTCAGAGAATCTGTCGTTTTGTATTTGTCCGCGGCAAGTTTGAATAACCCTTGAGGCCAGTCATGCTCAAATGATTTCTGTAATTTCGCGAATTCAGGCGGCTGCGGTTCACCCAAAGCAGCCTGCCAGCGAAGTTGTCCAGACGGCGTCAGTCTTATCTCACTCATCGCTGCTATTTCCTTCTTATCAAATATTCCATGGCAAAATCGTCAAATCTTTTATTGAAATTTCTATAGTATGGTCTCGAAAGCTTAATTATAAAACCGCACTCAAGAATAGACAACCACTTTTAAGCCGTAACAGGGCCAAAAGCAGTGGTACCTACACTTCTGAAAATACACTTTTGTAATCGTATTTAAGGGTGTTTAACAAGTTCTGTTGTGTTCATAATTTCATAGACTGCCTTCAGGCACTGATAAACACAATAAGTCTACCCGAGATAGCAGGCGGTTTGTGCAGGAGGTCTTCAATTTTGGGGTAGTCTGACCTTACGTATCTGTGTCGTGCGGTCAACGGATATTGAAAACGTTCCCAAAAAATTATTATCTATAAGTCTTTATATTACAGTTGCTTGCAAAATGCTTCAACCAGAAAAGCTGACCGCTATTTTGTTAATGGGTTGTAGGTTGGTTGTAGCTGCGCCAAGAAAGCTGATGCGGACAAATGCAAATAACGTATGATTTTGTGTTCACTATCAATCAATCCTTTCAAGCCAATCTTCTGAGAAAAGAGCCAAATCCAGCACGTCTACTATTTCATCACTATTATGCAATGGAGCAATATCAGCAGATGGTAGCCCAGGTGCCTCAAGCCATTGAGCAGCAAGAATAGCAAAATCACTAAAATCAACGCCACAGTCATAATCCAAATCCGCAATTATTTTTTTCCACCGCCAGTTTTTTGAAAAAAGAGCAAAATCCACGAAATCCACAGAACCACTAAAATTAAGGTCAACTTTCTCACACCAGTCAGGTTCGAAACAATCTTGCATCCATTGATCTGCAAATTCATCAAGATCAAAAAAGTCAACACTTCCGTCA
>JACNGQ010000273.1 GCA_014384025.1 Planctomycetota bacterium
TTATATATAGAAGGCCAGTCAAGCACTCCTCCAGGGATGCACAATCAGATACACCATCCACACAAACTCTTCCTTGAGGATAGCCAATGACTTTCTCAATAAAAGTTCGTTGTATAAATGATCTCTGAATAGTTATAAGAATGACACTGTTAGTTTAGTTTATCATCCTTCCAATATTTTGTACCTGCGACAGTTGCTTGTAAAGCCAAGCCGGTTTCTGTCATTGAAAACACTTCGATTCCAGAGATGATATCTCCTTCTCCGCTCAACTCGCCGCCTGTTTCGCCGGCTTTAGCCGCAGCATCTGCATGAGCGCCAAAATCCCAGCCGCTCTCCAAAAACTTAGCGAGCGTAACCTTGTCCTTGAAGACCATAACGACACGATAGTCCTTTGCGCCCAGCCCAAGGCCGACGCCGCCTAATGCCATCTTCATATAGGTACGTTTGCCGGTTGCGTTATCAACAACCACGCCATATCCGCCTCCGGCGCTCACAAAAATCAGGTTGACGTTGGCATTACTAAAGGTGCCATAGCCGGCTGCCTTCTCAATCTTCCCTTTCGTCTCAGGGGCTTCTCTGTACAACCTTGCGAGGGTTTCCTTTTCCATGTCCATTACGACCTGCCGCTTTTCAGTAATCGTCATATTGCCCCGAGGGCCGCAGCCTGCTATTATTACTATGATTGATAAACTCAAAATTATCTTTGGAAGTCCATTCTTCATTTTTCTTCTCCTTGTTCTAAACAGTTTAAAAATAACCGGACGACAGCCGCCGGATATCTTTCATATTCTGCCTTGGGGATTTTAAAATGTCAACTGAGATTTTCCGGTTATTTGGACTCAGCTACTTCTTTGTGTCCTATTTTCAATATAAGGAAAGGGCTTGATTATTTTGCTGTTTATTCCTTTATTTTTCTTTGAGTAGTTTCCTTCTTAGGTTCGATATCTCTGTTTCTTTTTGATTTTTGTGTCATATCTTTCTTTTTCTTTGTCTGTACCTTTTCTGTATCGCTCTTAGACTGTTTCCTGGATTTCCCTTTTTCTGTTTGTAAATTTTGTTTTTGTTCGGCTTTTAACTCTAATTTAGCTCTTTCTTTTTTAGAAAGACTTCCGAACCGTCCACCGGGGTCTCTTCCTTCGGGGCCGACCACGACCATCGTAGCCTCTGCTGCTCTAATCTCCTTCCTTCTTATTGTACTTCCCGTACGAGGTCTGCCGGAGCGCCTTTCTGAAGTTTCGATAGTAGGTCCACCTATCGGCGCAAAAACTTTTTCCCTGCCGTCCCACTCAATCTTTACATTAGTTGGATCGATAGCGACGATTTTTGCGTCTTCGACCATATCGCCGACTTTGTACCATTTGTTATTTATCAGTACTTCATTACCAAATATAGCCGGCACTTCTTTTACAGGATGTTGCTTAGGCGGAGGCGGCGCAAATAAATTGTTTTTCTTTAGGGCGTCGGCAAGCAACTGGTATTTGGTAAAATACTTGTCAGTATCCCCGGCATCCGTGCTATTTTGCTCAACGGCTCTCTTAACTAAGTTTCCTGCTCTTGCTGAGGCCGTAAAAAAACCTGTTATCTTGACCATGATTAAAACTGCAAGAAGCAGTGAAACACCAAGTAGAGCAATTAAAACTAATTCTTTTTTTTCTTTCAAATAATCAAAATTCATAAACTGCCTTTATTACATGACGAATGTTAATAGTTAATGAATAATAAAGCCTAACCAGGTTGATAACTCAACGTATGTCATATATTATAACTGATATTCTGATAATTCCATAATTCCTGTTGGGAAAACAAGCGAGCTGGACAAGCTTTCGAATTGCCTGAGGACATTCGCCGGTGATATTGAAAAGTCACCGGCAAATATTCTATTAAAGGATCTTTAGTTTTTTACATTCAAAAGGCACAATAAGAACAAGTTTATTCCTTTTCCTTTGGTTTGAACAAGCTCTGAACACCTTTTATAATCCCCTTGCCAGCATCGGTGCCCCCTTCTATGAGTTTTGTGCCCCCTTCGATAGCGGCCTTTCCCACCTCGGCTGTTATGCCCAATGTTGTGCTCATGGCATCTGTAAGACCCTCAGGCAGAAGCCCGACACCCTGTTTTGCTACGCCTGTGGCGATGGCCAACAGGATTTTGCCGGCTAATTTAGCCACATCCAGCTTATCATCGCTGCCTAAGTCGGTCATGACAATCGGATCCAGTTTCAGTGTGACGGTATCTGCTTTGCCGGGAACAGGTAAAAGCTTAGCCTGGACCACAATATTCGTAAGTTCCAATTTATCAATATGAAGCTTTTTGGCGGCCTTCTTTGTTTCGTCTTCCGGTTTTTCTTCTGACTTTGGAAGTGCCTTGATAATGTCCTGGAGATTGTTGCTTGTAACTCCTTTTTGTTCGAGCACAACATTCACCCCATCGAACATGATTTCTTTAATATTAACGGTGTCTTTTAAAAGTGAGCCGATACTAACCGCAATACGGGCATTATCTACCTCAAGCAGCTTTTCATGTTTGTAACCCGGTGGATTATCAATTACAAGGCCCTGAAATCCGACTTTAGCTCCTAAGATTGAAAAGTCCATATCGTCGATATTGACTGGGACCGTTAATGTTTTACTTGCTGCGGTTTCAATACCTGTTTTAAGAAGGCTGTTACCGAAAAAATGAATCACAACCACGATGCAGACAATCAAAGCTACAATTGCTAACAAAAAAATGCGCAGGATTTTACGTACACTTTTCATTGTTCTATTCTCCTAAAAAATTCTGATTTTAATCCCCGGCCATCGAATTTATAAACTCATCGGCCTCTGCGATGGAAGCCTCCATTTCCTTAATGAGTGTTGCGATATCAGCTTCTACAGAAGCAAGCTCATTATGCAATGATGCGATAGCCTGGGCGTTGAGATTATGTTTAAGAAAAAGAACCTGGTCGTTAAAAGCAGTAAGAACGGGTTCTATTTTGCTTTCCGCGCGTTTCATTGCGGCTATAAGCTGTGAGTATCGCAGACGTGTCTGTTTAAGTTTTTGCTCACTTGAGCGGCGCAGCTCATCACTGGCGTATTGGTCCAATTCGGATTCCCATTCTTTAAAAAGTGCCTTTGCAACATTCTCAACGCCGGATATGCGGCTCCTTACACTTTCTGCTTTTGATTTACTTTTGTCGAGCTCGCTCTTTAGCAGGTTATACTTGTCTTGAAGTTGGCCGCCGCTGAACTGAACTACATCGGTAAATTTCTCCAGAGCCGATTTAAACTGTTCTTTGGCATCTTCCTGGGCGTCACGGGCATCTTCAACGCGGCTGACTAACAGGTCCCGCTTGTGTTGGCCAAACGCCTCCATTGTCTTGTAATAAGCGCTCCGGCAACCTGTTATGGCCAACGCTGCAATAAGCAATACTGACATCGTGATTTTGTTCATTTTAATGCCTTCCCTGAATTATTGTCGATCCATCTATCAGCTTACGTTAAAAGCTGTAACCTACACCCAAAAGGTATTTCGTATCTGTACTATGTGAACCAAGAGCAGGTGTGGTGTCATAATCAAAGATGACCTTGAAAGTCGAGAACATCTGACTCGTAAAATAGGCCCGAATCTCGGCAGTAGATGTGAGATAACAATCAGATACCTTGTCTATACTCGGATAATATGTCAGATCGTGAATAAACTTGACGTTCTTCATTAATGTCTTGTCGAAGTTATACCCAGCCTGGAACGAGACTTCACTATTGCTGTCGGTCTGGTTATCAAACTTCTCATAAAGAGAAGCCAGACCAAATTCGGTTGAAAAACTCAAATCTTCGGTTTCAACCCACTGATAACCGGCACCGCCACCGATAATCATTCTTCGGTCAAGCTCAGCGATAGCATCCTTTTCATACCGGCCGTCCACATATCCAAAGAACTTTTTCGAAAAGAAGTAGTCATACTTCGCTTTTGAGCGCCACCAATCCTCTGAGGTTTCCTTGTCGCCTGTTGTCTTATTCTCCTGTTTGGTTTTTGCATAGTCGGCGCTGACCTGAGTGCGGTCATTGTGAGCTCTTTTGCTCATATTAAAACTACCGCTTACAGACTCGGATTTTGTATTGCCGTGAGTAGAAGTCAATCCGGCCGAAAGATTGCCCGTCCACTTCGGAGCAGGCTTCGGTGGGGGATTTATCGAAGAGATAGAAGAAAGTTCAAAATCCTGGGCTTTTACGGTGCCGGCCCCTTCGATACCGAACTTACCGGGTTCGGCGTTTACTATCCTTTGTAACAGAACGGTTTCGTCCTTGAGATGAACTGCAATAGGAGCATCTGTGCTGAAAGTCTTTATTTTGGATAACTCTATGGTTACCTTGCCCATAACTTCTGAATTGAAAATCATCTTGCCTTCCAGAAGGTGGTCAATTTTTCCTGTAAGGCGATCTCCGTTTGGAAATAATATCTCATCCGCATGAATTGATTGAGCACAGAATAAAAGACAAAATGTTAATACCAAAATTTGCCAACACATAATCATACCCCTTCACCTTAATTAATTGGAAAAAATAGTTTAACGACTGTCATTTCAAATATCGAAATAAGCCTTTTAATTCGACCAAACATCTCAAGTGCCTTGCTGGATTTCATTCTTAATATGAACATCTCGCTGTGGAAATGGTATTGTTATATCATTTTTGTCGAGAGCAAGCTTTATTTTTGCAGTCATATCGAAATATGTGTCCCAGTAATCTGCTGAATTGACCCAGGGACGAACGACAAAATTTACACTGCTGTCGGCAAGTTCTAGGACAGCTACTTTTGGAGCGGGATCTTTGAGAACTCTATCGTCTGAAACCAGGACGCTTTCGATTATACTTTGAGCTTTTTTAAGGTCATCCTCATAGGAGACTCCGATTACTAAATCGACTCTTCTTGTTCCGGTAACAGTATAATTCAAGATATTACCGTCAGTAATCTTGCCATTGGGAATAATAGCACGTACATTGTCGGGAGTATTAATAATGGTATTGAAAATTTGAATTTCTTTTACTGTTCCCTTGATTCCGGCTGCTTCAATAAAATCTCCGACCTTAAAGGGACGAAAGATAATCATCAAAAAGCCTGAAGCGAAATTTGAAAGCGAGCCCTGCAGAGCCAGGCCTATAGCTAAGCCCGCGGCACCCAAAGCAACCGCAAACTGAGCTGTTTCTATTCCCAGAGGTTTTACAGCAGCCATAATTACGAATATCAACATAACTATATTGCTGAGATTCTTAATAAATTTGGCTAAAGTCTTGTCAATACGTGATTTGATGAGTGCCGTTTCTATCCATTGGGATAAGATTTTGGCCAGCCATCGGCCAATAACAAAGATTATTAAAGCTCCTATGAGTCTTAGTCCATACTGAGCTAAATATTCATAGATTTTCTGCAGAACAGCTTCCATATCAGTATTCATTGTGTTTACCCTTAAAATTTTTTTCAGACTTCTGTTCCGGGAGAATTATACGATATTTTAGTGTTATATCAAGAGAAAATACTACAAAATATCCATGCCTTTCAACGTTCTTTACCAACTACCACTTTATTCTGGCTGAACGGCAAGGGTGTGGATAATTGTAAAAAAATAGTTGTATTATGTTTTATTTGTATTAAAATACTGTTTTCTATTCGGGGCGTGGCGCAGTTTGGCTAGCGCGCTTGACTGGGGGTCAAGAGGTCGCAGGTTCAAGTCCTGTCGCCCCGATTTTTATAACACCTGCAGATATTCCTTATTTGGAGATAGTGTGTCATGCCAACGCAGTTTTCTTCTGAAAAGATAGGTTTAGAATTGAGTACATTAACATCTTTTGCTCCTGCGAAAGTCAGAGACAAGACACATTTTCGCATAGCCATACTGTCAGATTTCAGCGGCAGAGGCAATCGCGGTCTTGGTGAAGTAAGCCTTTCACTTGCTTCTCATCGATTAATTCCAGTAGATGTGGACAACATCGAGGAACTACCAGCGAAACTTGGTACTGAAATTCATGTTCCTATAGGCAACGAGGATGGACCTCGTATCGCAATCGGATTTGATGAGATGGATGACTTTCATCCAGACAGGATATTTGAAAGGCTGGATGTTTTTCAAGAGCTTAAAGCCATACGCAAGCGTCTGCAAAATCCAACCACATTTGCCGAGGCGGCTTCGCAACTTCGGTGCTTGGTAGCTGGTGAGCCGGATACTAACAATTCCAAAGCAACAGAAGTCCAAAACGGCACAACGGGATTAAAAGAGTCTGATTCTGATGCGATAGAACGGCTGCTTGGTAAAAGACCCAAGGGATCTGCCAGACAATTTGTGGGACTGGATAAACTCATCCATGAAGCTGTGAAACCCTATATTGTTCCCGCACCCCATCCGCAACAGGCTGAGCTTGTCGCTCAGATTGATCAGGCTATAAGCGGCCAAATGCGTGCGCTGCTGCATAATCCAGACTTCAAAGAGCTTGAAGCTGCGTGGCGAAACCTTCGCTTCTTAGTCAATCAAATACAAACAGATGAAAATCTCAAACTTTACGTTGGGGATATAAGCAAGGCAGAGCTGGAGGCGGATTTGTCTTCGGCAAATCAAATAAAATCAAGCGGCATATATCGGCTCCTCGTCGAGCAGAGTATTGGTACCCAAAGTGCAGAACCGTGGGCTATCCTGGTCGGCTGCTATACGTTTGATAAGACCAAAGAGGATGTGGATTTGCTCCACTGGCTTGCCAAACTGGCTCAGGCAACAATGGCTCCATTCCTATCCTCTGCCGGTTCGCATTTTGCAGGATGTGATTCAATTGCTTTAACACCAGATCCGGATAACTGGGAATGGCAAGCTGATTCAGTGACCGAGCAACGATGGCAGGAGCTTCGCAACTCGCCCGAGGCATCTTCTATCGGCCTTGTCCTTCCTCGTTTATTGCTTCGCTTACCTTATGGGAAGGATACAGAGCCCATAGATCAGTTCGATTTTGATGAGCTTTCAGATTGTATCGACCATGAAGAGTACCTCTGGGGTAATCCCGCTATTGTCTGCGCGTGCCTGTTGGCTGAAGCCTTTGGCACATCCGGCTGGTCCCTTACTGGTGTGCTTCAGCAGGAACTGATGGGCCTGCCTATGCATGTGTACAAGTCTAATGGCGAAACGCACATTACTCCATGCGCCGAGACAATCCTGACTGAGCGGGCTATGCAGATAATGATCAATAAGGGCCTGATGCCGCTACTTTCCATCAAAGGTCGAGATGCCGTTCGGATGACACGGTTTCAATCAATAGCTAAACCCAATACTCCACTGGCAGGACGTTGGAAATAGATTGTGTGAAATCCCGGGTATATCAGGCAATCAACGCCGAGTGACTAAGGCAACCTGCAACTTTTTTTGAACAGCCAAGCGAATTATACAAGCTAAGCAGTACTCCGGGAACCATGCCTCATTTTCCATTTCGCGAATCCTCTATAAACTGAGTAGTTCTATTGATAAACTCCGGACTCATGCTATACGGGATACTGCACGTAAGGGGAATTACCCCAAGAGAAGCACGCAAACAATATAGCTGCAATTGCGTCGGTTCACCTATAATTATGTCCATCCATTGCTTTTGTTTGGGCATAAGCATAAGAACAGATGTATTCATACCAAATTTCTTAAGCAAAAAATTAATCCATAAAAGTGTACTCTCTATGACAGGAGGTGGTGAGATGGGGATACGGAGCAAGGTTGGTCGAAAAGCCTTGCCTTTTGAAGTATCAATATGGTCTCGTGTAGTTTCACGTTCAATATGATAAAGAATGCGCAACAGACCTTGATAATTCGGACCTCCCATTTGCGGGTATTCGGTAAGCTTTACTATTACATCGGTGCCAACAGGCGGTACAATGGGGGAAAACTCACATTGTTGAGTTAGTTGGCGGAGCTCATTTTGTGCATTTTCAATGGCTAATCGGACCTCAGCCGCAGAAATTGTTGCAGCACAAGCTTCTTCAACTCTTTCCAACAGCGGTAAGGCATTGTTTAGCACCCACTCCAGTGGTAATCGACAACACTGAGCGCATACCACCATTGGATAACTTGTGCGTCCCTTGCCATCTCTTGAAGACCATATGCGACCAACAATTAAGTTGCCGTCCATATACCACACAAGGGCATGTTTGAATTCTTCGATTGGCTGATTTTTCTGGAGCGCATCCCAGCTTCCAGAGTCAATGTTGCCCCCAACGCCCTGAACATAAAGTATACGTTTTACAGTGATAAAAATATCAGTTTCGAAACCAATATCATCAATGTGGTCATCCCAACCAGGATGTTTGCCAAATGCAGCAACAAACACTCTTTCGAGCGGGGAATTCTGCCCCCTTGGAACTAAACGTCTGATGAGCCTTTTAATAGGAGAATTCAATAATTTCCTCTTGCAAAATCAACGCTTGCTGTTTTAACGATTGTCCGAGTTCGAGTTTCCGAAATCGGTCATTGCCTCTATAAAATCAGAATCGACCTGCTGCTTGCAATCACTGTCATTGAAGAATTCAAGCTGCAAATATAATGTCCCTCGCAAGTTGTCATCTGTGCTGTCAACATTAAGTCTTATGTGCCCTTTTTTCTGACTGTCAAAAGACAGTTTCAACATTCTAAGACATGCCCATGGTTCTGGAAATGGTAAAACCTTACTCGGTTCGGTGCTGGAAGGATACTGGTAAAGCTCGACTTGAAGCTGTGGTCCAGGATATTTAACCACACACACATTCAAATCCCCTCTCGTACGGGTATTAAATCGCTCACTCCGCTGACTTCCTTGGACAAACCTTAATTCTGTAAGGTAGTCAGACAATGCCTCCTCGCCCTGCTGCAGAAGGCTACGTTGAGTCCTCTCACTGAGAAGTTTTATCCTGCAATAGCACAGATTTCCACTTGTCGGAAGCCCTCGGAAGATTTTTTCGATTTGCTCCAGTTCGACCAATCTCTTCTGGGATTCTACTAATGGTTCCAGCAATTGTTTAAGTTCTGTATCTACCTCATCAATTGTTGTTTTTTCGCCGGAACCGATTGTCCCCTCAGGAAAGCTTCTCTGGGAATGAGTTTTATCAAACAACAAACGTACCTTGGTAAAATCTGTCTCCATCAAATTATCCTTACTACCCGGATCCAAAGGAAATTTACTGCTGTGCTTTCTCAGTTCATTAAGTGCTTCTGTTTTCTCACTTTGTACCTGTGAGGTTAACCGGCTCAACATGCTGCAAGTCAGTTTGACCAGATACATATCCACAAACTGCGCTGGTGACTGATAAGAAAAAGGTACATAACTATCGCGGAAAGCTGCTGGTCGCATACTCAATAAAGTTCTACGTTTTGTCTCAGAATTACCCTTTAATTCTGTCCAATTGTCAAGCACTCGCCGGAATATATTTGTAGTATCGTACTTGTCTTGTTTGACCTTATTCAAATTTCTATTGAAGAGCTGGATGTCATTAGCCTCTGGTGGCACATACTTATACTTATCAAGCTCGGCAAGAACCGCTTCGAGCGGCTCACCAAGGCCAACACGCAGCTCTTCCATGACCGCTGTAGCTACAATACTCTCATATTGTTGCGAGTCGCGTTTGGCCTTGCCCTCAACTACACGAACAGGCATTGTTTTAAGCCAGTAACGCAGGTATCGTTCTGCATATTCTGAGTAAGCTCCATTCGCAGTTGTGTACTCTTTTACCAGGTTCGTTTCTTGACTCAACTGTTTTGCTAATATATCTCCAATTGATTTCCAACCACCGAGCATAGCTGCGCCGGCGTTCGGATCATATCTCCTGTCGATAATTGTTGTTGGAATGTCTGCCCAGCCCCATCGACCTTTTTTTTCTACTAACTTCTCAATATCTCCGATGCTCCTTGGAGCTACTTTTAAACTACTTGTTACGATTTCGTAAAGTTGTTTTTGCTTAGCTAAGGCAAGAGTAAGGTCAGAACAACCAGATGCTTCCTTGAAATGAGAAACAACGGGATCAGGGTCAAGGTTTCGTAACTGGTCTATATTACGACTTGCTTTTGATAATGCCCCCTCCACCTCTCCTACGACTTTTACAACCTCATAGACGATATCGGAGATTGGTTTTGACGCGTTAAGTTGTTCATTTGCCTGCATGTACATTTCAAAGCGGATTGCATATAAACGCCTGTTCTTCTGGTCACTAGGAACCCAGGCGTAAAACTCTTTATCAAATTTATCAAGTTGTTGTGCAAACTCGCTCTTGCTCATGGTATTTGTCATTCCACCAAGAGCATTCTCAAGCTCGCTCCGCATATTACTAAGGAACAAATGTTCGGGAGCATTGACATCCTTCAATTCGTCAAGAAGGAACTTGTAATTTTTATTGACCTCCTGTAGAAGACGCTTTGTCTGCTCGTTCCAAAGAGTTACGAGTGATTGTGGATTTTTGAGGGTACTAATATAATTGTCAATAATTTGCTTAGCTTCTTTGATATTCTGAAAGCTCTCGTTCCAGTCACTGGAAAATTTATTCAACTGGTCAGGCGTATAAAATGTCTCCGCTCCTAAACCAAGGTTATTACGAAGACTTAAAATACGGGTTTCGGCAGTATCGAATTTCCCGAAAGCATCTTTTAGATTCCTCATAGTCTGGACCTGGGCATAGTCTCGATTTTGTACTCCCAAGAGGTTAGGATCCTTCCAATATTCATTGAAAAGCTTTATACCATTTGCTATTGCTCTTTCAAGATATTGAGAATTAGGATCTGCATTCAGAGATAAAGGAGGCCAATCTCTAAGCCTCATGGCTTCACTCTTACTCTGGCCCTTATCGTTAATCCGAGCATAGATCATCCTAAGCGGCCTATGTAGTTCGGCCTTGTCATCATTGTACCTTTGAATTTGGTTAGGGTCGTGCTGAAATACATATCTAAAGAGAGGATCCAGGAAGGTTTCAGCAGAATATTCACCCTCCTTATCCAAGGGTTTATCAGCTTTTATCCGAATTAATTGACGCAAAGTAGTGGTCTCAACATCCTTAAGTGTCCAATTACCATTTTCTTGTGTCCCCATTATTTCTCCGGCTGCATCCAGGAACGGGCGTAGAACACTTTCCTCATACACGATACCCTGGGCCTTGCTCAAGCTCTCTGGTTCAATACCCTTTAAAAATTTAGCTGCTGGAGCAAAAATCCGAGGTATCTTCCAACTGGCTACTGAGTCAGCAAGCTGTGCGGAAAATTTCATTCTTTCGATATCCTCTCCGGGCACCCCAGCTTTGCCAATATATCTATAACTGCCTTCGTCTTCACTCATTAAAACTCGTAGTCCATCGACGTTTCCGGAATCGATAATTTTCGCAGAGGTTTCCAAATAGCCTTTCAGATCGCCGATGTTTCTGCGAAATAAGATAGCCGTGTAGATAGTGAAGAACAGAAGCAATATCACACTCGCAGCAGCCGCAAATAAAACTGTGGCTTTTCGCCTCATATGTAACTTTTTCGCATTCGTTGCATGTGTAACGAGCCCTTTTTCACGGAAAACCTTTTTGATAAAGAGGTCCCTGAGGAAATATGCCCTGTCACGTTCCCATACTCGTCCATCCGGAAGAGAATCAACCGGAACTCCAAGCGAATCGGCAAGGTCCTCATCCAATGCTGAGCCTTCTCGCATTGAAGAGGTAAAATAGATACCACGGAAGAAAAGCGGCTTGCAAGACCACTGACTGCCAACGCTGAAGACCAATTCGAGATATCGAGCCATTCTCGGAGCTATTTTAGTCAGACTTTGTGGAAACGCATATAACGTATCGGCCTGCTGCATCTTTCCAATTCCAGGTTCATCAGATGTTGATATTACATCCTGAAGTAATGCAAGTCTGCGCCGGAAGAGGCGGCTTTGAATTGTTTTCAAGTGCTGGTCAATAAAACCAGGATTATATGGTTCATCAAGTGGTGCCGGATTGGACCAGCCTAATATCTGGTGTTGAAGCTGTGGATCTTCCAGGTTATCGAAAAAATCACGGAACCCATTGATAAGGTCGCTTTTTGTAATTACCACAAAAACGGGAAACCTGACATCCAGAGACCGCTGGATAATATCAAACTGCTTGGCAATCTTGGATGCTTTTTGCTCGATTTCATCAGCGGTATCTTTTATAAGACTATCAGAAGGAATTACAAGAAATACGCCATTGACCGGGCAACGCGGGCGAGACTTTTTCAACAGGGTCAGGAACTCTCTCCATTCACTTGAACCCCCTGCTTCTACCTCTTCAAACATCAAACGACCGGCAGTATCAAGAATGACGGCATGATCAGTGAACCACCAGTTCATGTTAAGTGTGCCACCAGCACCTTGAAACTGATCCTGTAGGCCCGGGGGAAAACCGATATTACAATGACGTATAGCTTCAGTCTTTCCTGAACCTGGCTCACCTACAATCATATACCATGGAAAATCGTATAGATTCTTGCCGGCAGCACGGAATTTCTCAATGCCATCTTCGAATTTTTTCCGCAAATCGTCCACGCGGGCCATATGTGCAGCGTCGCTAA
Source organism: Planctomycetota bacterium (assembly GCA_014384025.1). Classification (GTDB taxonomy): domain Bacteria; phylum Planctomycetota; class Phycisphaerae; order Sedimentisphaerales; family Anaerobacaceae; genus NIOZ-UU13. The sequence goes on from JACNGQ010000273.1 coordinate 12,534, forward strand.
TCCCCTGTGGTGCTGTCGAAGCACTACTAATAACACCGCGTTCCATCGGGGCTGCTTTACGTTTCTTAAACAATTTTAACAGGTACCGATATAGCAGGAGAAACAAGGCTATAATGGCAACACCGATAAACAATATCCAGAGAAGCTTCGGAGAGAGAATATACCATATTGCTGTCATAATGCCCCCGCCGGACACTACCAAAAGTCCAATTTTCAGGGGCATCGGAAGATTCGTAAAATTTAAAATTCTTGAATTCATATTAATAGCCGCACATCATACAATCTATTTGACATTTTAATCCGACGACTCAGTGACATAGGCCGCCTTTTCATGTTCTATTATTGTATCCAACGAATTAGATACATCATCCAGCGTCCACTTGAGTAAAAAAAAATACGCTATACTCCAAACGACAATAAGGCCCATTAAGGTGATTCCGATTCCTACTAACCTTGTGCTCGGCGGCTCAATGAAATCTCTTGCATCGACATTTTCATAGGCCTCCGGGCAAATGTAAGACTTTTCATCAGCATCTATCATACCTGATATTCGAGCGGAAATTTTTGACATTAATCTCTTAATACTTTCTGGTTGTCCCGTATAAACTCCCGTAAAACCCAAACCGATACAAGTGTAAAATATCACCAATCTTCCCGTTGCGGCGTCAGTCGTATCTTCAAGGTTTTCGTCCAGCAGGTCAAAAAATTTCTCGTCCCCGGCCAACTCATTTCTTTCTCGCCCCAACTCATACCAATCATAAGCAAACATCAGTTTGCTCTCTTTAATCGTAAAATCAACAAAGAAAAGCAGAGGTAATTCAATCTTCTCGTACTGGCCGGTCAATGCTGCAATATTCAAAGACTCTGCTTTCATCGCTTCGAATATTGTCTTAATGTCATTTCGAACCTGGTCCATTTCCAGATCGCTACCCGAGCGTGCTAATCGATTGAGACGACACATATACTGGAACAGCGGCTCACATAATTCAAGCAGAGTCATTTGTTACGCCTCCTTATCCGGAACAGTCATATATAGCTTTACATCAAAGTCAGATGATTCAATTCCAGGCCATCTCACGGCAATAGACTTCTCTTGTTCTATTCTCTCCCATAGCCTCGCACTTTCGCTCCTCATTACTCGAAAATAATGGAGACCTACCTGGGCTGGAAGTTCCACTGGGGGATACAATTCCTGGGCAAGCTTCACACCAAAGATTCGCTGATTAGCAAGACTCTGCGGCATCAGCTTAAACTTGTCACGATCCAATACCAATTTTGCTAATTCCGAAGGATCTCGCTTTGTCTTAATAGCAATAAAATATTCGTTCGGCAAAGATAATGCTTCATCGCTAAGGGCTGCAACCAGGAATTGCTGCTCCTGATCCATTGTGAAAGAAACTTTAAGAAATTTAGCCCGAACCACACCTTTGAGCAGACCCCGAATTCGGGTTGAAACCTCATTGAAAGCAATTGCCGGGTTGTCATGATCGTATTCGACAATCTCGAACTGGTCCCGGTCAGGACGCAAGGCGGCAAGTTCAGCAAGTAATTGCCTGAGTTCCATATACATCTCGAATGGCGTAACTCCGTTTGAGGCCTGTATAAGAGACCCAAGACGAGCACTGAACCGATTGAGTGTTCTCAGACGAAGTACTTGCTCGAACTGAACACCTCGCATGTTTTCAATGCTAAAACCGCCTCGGTTAACTTGTACTACTAATTCATTCCGACTGGCCATTACCTGGTTAGTTATATCCCGGAGCAGTTCACTCAATATGGGCGAGCCACCAACGACAAGACACGGGGGAATATATGCCGGGTCTCTACGAGGCAATCCGACATCCTCACCCGCTGCATGGACAATCTTCAGTAAGGGTAAAACTTCGATATCTGAGCGATCATCATTGTCAAGCAAAAGCCTGGCATTTATCTGCCGAACAAGGATTGACTGCGGATTCTCACCAGTATTTTCGTCGGCTTTTTCTATCTCTGCTACCCGATATCTACGCTTCACACGCCAATCCTGCGCAGTATCTTTCTCAATAACGTTACTTCGAGAGGGGGACCATGTTGGTACCCCAATACTGACAGTTAATGGACCGCTACTCGAAGCAAATGATTCTTTAATATCAAGCGACGGAAGATAAGCATTATCAGGAACATTCACCTCCAATCCGCTTGGCATTACAACACGTAGCCGGTCGAAGGAAACTCGCATGTTTTCCAATTGATCATCGGAAATCTTCACCTCTACCACACCATAGGGATAGTTCCAATACAAACGGCGATCATGTGCCAAGTTCTCAATAAAGCTGCTTTGCATGTACTGAAGATGATGAGGTTGAAGGAAAAGACCTTCACACCAATGGATTTGGCCTTTTATCGTCATATTGCATTCCCCTCTATTGCCGTCATCGCCCCAATCCTTTCATTAAAGACTCTACATAATTAACGATTGCTTTTGTTATCTCTGTATCAATAGAGTCTTCATTTAACGTATCGGCCAGTTCGAGAAATTTTCTCCAGCATTTCACTTCGTGACTGACAAGTACACTTCTATGCTCCATTTTGACCAGGCTTGAAATCTCAGATGGAGAAAACCTGGCAAGATGATGTTTCGCAAACTGGCTGCCAACTCGCCCAATGGCCGTTATGACCGCTGCTGTAAGCTGCTGTAATTCCTTTAGTTCATTCTCAACATTTTCCTGAGATATATTTGAGTCATTGCTCAGAAACTGCCCCATAGCTTTCTTCAGATCGCCAGAACGCCGAATACTTGACCGAGGTGATAATTGTCGCCACGTATTCCAAACTAAAGGTTCAAGCTTGTACACGAAGTTGGCAAGCAGGACAATAAGTTCTGCAAGACGGTCGGTATCAAAATCCGGCTCATCACCAAGCTGAAGTTTTGTCCTGAGTTTTTCGATTGATTCATCAGAATAATTCACTCGGACTGGCGATTCCGATCCCATCTCCTGAAGCTTCTTGGTAATAGATTCTTTCTGGTCAGCAGGAAGTATCGGAAAGATTTCCAGGAGGCTATGAACAAGAAAGTCGGCATCCTGACGCCGAGTTTGATCAGTTACAGAAATGTCCTTGTCCTCCCGTTCTTTTAACATCGGCAGGGTTGCAATATTGCCTATTGGAAATTTTTCCTGCAAGCTTTGTAAGAATTCATTCTTTTCCTCGGGCAATACTTTTTTCAGAGCTCGCTCAATTTCTTCGCAGAGATAATCCATTCGCGTCTGTTCGCTTTCGTCAGCAAAATCCACTTGAATCAAATGAAGTCGATTTGCCGTTTCGAGAACGTAAATTTCCATTTCCTTATTGTTCGCAGGCACCGTTTTTAGACCTCATTTGAATAAAAAAGTAGCATCAAAAATACAAACTATTATTTTCTAACCATTTCTCTTTGTCAATAGTAATCATAAGTAGTCGGGAGAACAACATATATTCAGAAACATGCTATGCAACGAAAGCTCGTAATACGAGGTCATCCGCATCCTTTTCAAACTCCCTGCTTTTAAGCCAAGCCGACCACCCCAGTTGTCCCATCTTTCCCAAACAAATACTTGGAACCTCTATGGCACTTAATATCAACTGAGCCTCCCAGCTCAATTCATCTCCAACATAATTCTTGACCCATGCGATAAGTCGCCGAATACTATCGCCTCCCGGTAACATACGCTGGTATTCAGAAAAATACATGGGCCCGAATTTAATCCTGAACTTTTGCTGGCACTCCCAAAAACGAGACCCTATTACCAGTGTAGAGCCTAATTTTGAGTTTTCGACAGATTCTCCCAATCGGCAATAATGCTCTTGTGGAATATCAATCCACTGCCCAATAAACTGTTCTATACATACTGCTATTCCAAAATAGTCTTTTAGAATCTCTCTCAAGCCTTCAGCATTTCTGGTCTGGCAAACAAGACGACCGGAATAGTGAAGTTTTGCTACGTCAGGAACGGCATCTCTGTTACGAAATGAATCTTCTCCTATTCCAAATAAACTCCCTATGTAGATTGCGAACCGATCCTCTTCTCCGCGATCATGGCTGACACTTTGTTGGTTACACGCCCATGCCCGGTAGAAAAGCGATATCATTCGATGATTAAAAATATTAAGGAAACTTGCAAGTGTTTTGTCTTTATGGTTATGTAATCGATCATAGACATATTCAGTTATAGGCAGAGGCATAGGCCCGTTGGTACCAAGAAGACCGAAAAAATTAACGACCATCCGACTAGGATATTCATCTGTAGCTTCTAAAAAAGCCTCTATGGCTGAAGATGCAAACGCCAAAGACACATTTTGGCAGAATCTGACAGCGTCAAGTTGAGGTCGTTTTGAATATCCAATCCTCGGTAGATGTGAGCAGGCACATTCGATCTGGCGCACCGCTTGGAAAAAGTCAAACGCATAAGGTTTGTCCCGCAATACCCGAGTCAAAGAATCGGACGCAGTCCGTCTCTCATCTTCCATCGCATAATTTCTCCACGTTCAAGTGATTTCACTACAGTCTCGGTAAAAGAATTAATCGAAATATATTTGGCGAAAAATTGTTCAAGAACAGCACCAAGGAGAAACACCCCAGTCCCCTCGAATACTGCTTCTTCCAGAGTTACTGTTACCTCCAATCCACGTGCAAAGGCGATTGAACCTGATGTTGCGATTCTACGAGTAATCGGTTTGCAACTTATTGATTTAACACCATCAATTTGCTTGCGAATCTGCAGATCACCGACATCACTATATAATCGCAAAAGGTCGCGCAATGCTGATGCACCTTCACCTTCATCTGTATCTGTAAGCGAGAGATAGTTCAGCGACAGGTGATTAATAATACGCCACGCAATTTCCCCCTCAGCGTGGGACGGCTTGGGTAAGGTTGGAGCCCCAAGGCAGCGAATTGATGTGCAAGGCGCAGTCTTTTCCATTGTAAAATCGGACTTCCCTATTCCTATTGGCATATGCAGCGGCAGATCGCGGTTTGTGCACAGAGCCTCCACACCCAACTGTTTCAGCTCGTTACTATAAGGTGCGGCTGTAGAATCAACAAGAGATATGTAAACTTCGCTGCCCGCATAACTCCTCGATCTTCGGCCCTGCAATCTTGCATCCTGAGACTGTGACCTGGGAACCCGGTTTGTAACATAATAGGTCTCTGTACTAATACCCCCAAGATCTTTGGCCAGATAAAAAGGGAGAAACTCTTGTAGCTGGTCAGCCAGGGCTCCATAACCTATTACCTTGGAAAGCTTGTAAACCTCAAAGTCCTGAGCTTTAGTTCGGTCAGGAACAACATGAAACTCAAAAACTTTGTCCGATACAAGTATCCGGTCCAGTCGTTTTTTAAATAAGTTTATCGCCGGCGAACAGAATAATCCGAAGTTATCGGCATTCACTGCGCCCTCAAGTTCAATATTCGACTCTCGGAACAAGATAATGATATCCAGTTGATTTTGATCACAGCTTCGGATCGCAGCACCCAAACCGGCAAGTTCTATGAACATAAATCGCTGAGGAAATGCAAAGTACTCGTGCAAAAGACGATATCCTTGAAAAGACCTCGAATCATAAGGCAGTAGTTGCTGTTCTTGGTCGAAACCCACACGCCGAATACAGGAAGCATCAAGAACCTTTTGCCATTTTATGGGTTTGGTTGCTGGCTGAACTACAACCGCCACGGCGTTTGCGAAAAATTGTTCGTACAAATGCATTGGAATCTCGCCGACACCCATAAGATGTAAGATCAAGGAGTCCAGCTTCAACTCGCTGAAGTTAAGCCCGGCAGTGGACTGGATTTCAATTTTAATTCCCGCTGTGACTCCGTGTAGGTTGGGCACTTCAAACGAGGCCAACTCCCGCGTATAGTAATTTGCCTGGTTTATTTTAATGGGCCAAAGGGTCACGTCATGTGCGGTGCAGTATTCGCATCTGGTTTGATCCGTTTTACCCAGTTTACTGTAAAGCGAAGAACCTCGATGGATTACAAAACCGTCAGACAAATCACCCTCGTTAAGATCTGGCTCGAACTGGACAATACACATAGAGGGCGTGGGTGCTAAATAATGGGGATATACAGTTTCGAGTAAAGACTGTGTAAACCTGGGAAACTCTGCGCTTAGTTTGAGCTGCACCCTCGCAGCAAGAAAAGCAAACCCCTCGATCAATCGTTCAACAAAAGGGTCCTGACAAGGCTGAAACTCATCCAGACCACCAAGGCGACCTGCTATTTTAGGGAACTCCTTTGCAAACTCCGCCCCCATTGCACGAAGATATGCAAGTTCACGATTGTACAGGTCCAGCAGTCGCCTATCCACTTACCTCGCCCTTCAATTTGTGATGGCCGGTCTCTACGTCAACCTCCGTTTTAACGAAAAGATGGTCAGGCAGCGGTTGCGCCCACAATTCACCCTCTATTTCGAAAGTAAGAGTACGGATGTTCTCTGAATCCAGTGGAGTAACAATACGAACAGACAGTTGATTACGTGTAATTCTCGGTTCAAAACATAAAAACGCTTGCTTTACTTGTGCTTCATACTCAGCAGGACTAATAGCCGAGATGGTTGCACCACACAAGTCAGGTATGCCATAATTTAGCACAGACTGCGCTGCATGTCTAAACTCATATATATTATCGTGGAATGGGTGACTCTTCGAATTCAAGATCATCTCCAGGTCGCGAAGTACTGCACGCTTGTATCTTCTTATGGATACTACGCGTTGGTCACGGCCTTCCTTGCTCACTTCCGGCTCATCGTCAGTAAGTCGGTCAAGCAGACACGGCTGGAGACGGTCCATCGGCGCAAGCTCAGCCATTACTCACCTCATTACCTTGTTCTTCTGTTTCCGAATGATCCAAATCTATTTGTCGTATCTCCAACAGCGGAAATTCATTCTCGTTAGTTGCAAATATGCGCTGCCCTATGCCAAGGTACAAATCGCCTGGTTGTTCAATCCACTCTGTCTTACGCGAAAGTAGAATGGTACTGTCTTTACTGGCCTCCGAGTTTGGGTACCGTGCTGGTATCAGGCCGGTTGTTTGACCACCATTGACCCAGGTGAAGTGAGCGGGAAGCCAGACTACATCGCGCAAATCGGCTGGTGGATCGATTTGGACTTGACGTAAAGCAATGAAAGGAACCCAATAGTATTTGCCATCAATAATGGCCTCGAGTATTGGGCCCAGCCTGGAATCAGCATCTGAAATCCACTCAAAACGCTGATTATCAATTGAACCGGCGATGGCTGTTGCCGTTTCAAATGCGCGTTCCCGGAGTTTTTGAGATGCCTCGTATTTCTCTTCCGCAATCATCTGGTTGGCCTGAACCAACAAACCAATCCACTCTGCCGGCTCGCCGAAAACTAGCGGTGAACGTTTGCCGGCAAATATCTCAGTACGCAAAGCCTCGCAATTGAGCGCAGCACGACATACCTGAGCCATAAGCAAATTTATAGGATCGAGTTCCGCAGCCACATTTAGCTGGGTCAAAGCTCGCTCCCAATCTCCCAGGACAGATAACAACTGGAAAAGAAAAATCCGAAGCTTGGGATTGGAAGGATCGGAACGTATTTGATTTTCCAGAACAGCAAGTGCCTCAGTAAGCTGGCCAGCTTGCAATAATTCTTCTGCTTGCATGGTAATTACCTCCGTGTCCGGACAGAACGCCATTCTTACAGTACTGCATACAACGGCGAAGAAATATGCGGTTGTCTTGGCCTTTGATACGGCTTTATAAACTGTCCAGGTTGGGGAACAAAGTTCCAGCAACCTTTAACTCGGCTTAGTATCTTGCCGGTCTCATGGTCCATGAGTAGTGTAAGTCCATTCTATCTTGCCACAGTTGAAACTGATTTTTTCAGTAGCAGCACCCCCAGCATACCGGGCACGCTGAGCGTATTTCAGGATTCGCCTTCTTCCACCTTCCAGGTGTACTCGATATTCCCCTTCTTTTTGCCGCCTTGGTCGCATTCTGTGTAGGTAACCTTAATCTCTTCGAAATTGATCGAGAGTTCCTCCATGGGTACATCTTCTGCTTGACCACTACCGCTTACGTTATAGCTGATAACCTGGCAATTCTTCAACTCGTACCTGTAGTAGGTTACCCTGCCAGCATCTGTGTACGAGGCAGTCACATCGATCTCAACCTTAGGAAAGACTTTTCCCTTGCACACCGCCTCAGCAAGTTTGGGACTTGACTTATCCAGCTCCTTGACCAACACCATATCCTCAAGTACGACATCTCCTCGACGACGAGTCGAGCCCGTACCTGATCCAGGCTTATGTATCACTTGGCTAAATGAAGTTAAATCACTCCAGTTCTTGTGGTCCTTGTCCTGGGCCTCACCATCAACACCTTCAAATTTAATGTAAGCTGCCATCTATATTTCCTTTCTTTATTAATTACGTTTTGCGGTCCGGCGCAAACCACTTTAAGTCCTATACAACGGACAGTATTACGCTCTACGATGGCGCCGCAACCAGAGTCCTGTTTCGCTTTCCTTCGAACTTTCTAATTAAACAGCTTTTTACAGTTCTATTGACCTAAGCAATCACACTACAAAATGCGCCCGGCATGACAACTGCAATCTATGCTCTATATTCATCCACCTACTAACCGCCACCCTTGGCTGACGGCAGCTTGGAGACTAACCGCAAAGAAACAGATAATCCCTCGAGTTGATAGTGAGGCCTCAAAAAGAATTTTGCAGAGTAATAGCCTGGATCTCCTTCTACATCCTCAACCACAACTTCTGCTGCCGCCAGAGGATACCTCGCTTTGACTTCTTCTGATGCGTGCGGGTCGCTAGTGACATACTGCGTGATCCATTTGTTAAGCCAACTCGCCATGTCCTCGCGTTCCTTGAAAGATCCGATTTTATCCCGCACGATACACTTGAGGTAATGTGCAAACCGGCAAGTTGAAAACAGATACGGCAATCTTGCAGCCAGCTTTGCATTTGCAGTAGCATCGGGATCATCATATTCGGCTGGATTGTGCAGCGACTCGGCACCAATAAAAACTGCATAGTCTTCGTTTTTCCAGTGTGACAGCGGCATCAAGCCATTCTTGGCTAATTCCGCTTCCCGTCTGTCTGTGATGCCAATCTCCGTTGGGCACTTCATATCAACTCCACCATCATCAGTCGGGAAAGTATGACAGGGAAGCCCTTCTACCGTTCCACCGCTCTCAACACCACGGATGGTCGCACACCACCCAAATTGCTTAAAAGACCGGTTAATATTCACGCCCATTGCATACGCTGAATTTGTCCAAAGATATTTTGAGTGCTCGCCTCCAGCCGTCTCCTCTTCAAAATCAAAGTCCTCGAGAGGATTCGTTTTAGCACCGTAAGGTATCCTGCCGAGAAATCGCGGCATTGTTAAGCCGATGTACCTGGAATCTTCAGATTCACGCAGAGACCGCCATGGAGCATATTCGGCTGTTTGGAAAATTTTAGTCAGATCCCGAGGGTTGCTTAGCTCATTCCAGGAATCCATATT
>JACNGQ010000160.1 GCA_014384025.1 Planctomycetota bacterium
GGAGTATCATCGACTGGCCGCATAGATTTACTTGAGCTATTGTAGCGTTGTAGTACTAGCACCATTGTTAATAAGAAGTTCCGCTATGTCTTTATGGCCAAACTTTGCTGCTATATGGAGTGGTGTCCGACCTATCTTGTCTTTTTCATTAACTTTTGAGCCACTTACAATAAGAGTTTTGAATTTTTCGATATTACCTTCCTCAGCAGCTTTGTGCAAGGGAGGTGTGGTTTCAGTTGGCTCTTTCTTACACCCGACAGGAAGAATCAATAACAATAACAGAAAATAGAAGAGTTTGTACTTTCTCATTTTAACAACCCGCAATTTTCATTTGCCCTATGATATGCTTTTTACTATCACAAGACTGTCCGCAATCTCACTTTTTTTATTTAAAGCCTGAGCGTTGTGAGCTTCTCAAGTATCCTGATGATTATTTTGCTCGTCTGAGTTGTTTTGCGCTTCAGGCAGAGAGCCATTGGTGGATATAGCGGCTATCAGTGCGCGTGCGACCCAGAGGCCGCTGACAATCACAAACAAGGCCGCAATCACAACAAGAACTATGATTACTACTCCCATCATTTACGCTCCTCACGAACTTTTGCAATCCAGTGCCCAACTACGTATGCCAATAGTGCCGCCCCAAGGGCCGGAATAATAGCAGGCACTTTTGTTATAATCGCAGGCACTTTCGTTAAAGATGGAAAGATAAACTGGAAACATACTGCAACAAGCGTACCAATACCCATTGATAAGATTCCGGCCAGCGGATGCGGACGCTTTATCCACAATCCGATTATAAGTGCAGGCAGAATCGCAGGCGCCCAAATGCTATAACAGATAAGCAGGCCGCTGATAATACTCGGCACGGCAACTGCACCTACGGCGGCAATTGCAGCAATAATTATTGTGGCGCTTCGACCAATAACCAAAGCAGTGTTGTCCGGCACTTTAGCAAACGGCTTGACAATATCCTGAGTAAATGCCACGGCGCCGGCATTTAGAAGTGAATCGAGACTGGACATCACTATCGAAACAAGAACGACAAGCAAAAGTGCATAACCCTCGGCTGGCATAATCGACTTAACCAGCTTTAATAAAACGTCATCTTCAATTGTGCCCTGGGGGATAATACTCCTGGCTGAAATACCAAGAGCTATCATAACCATAAACCAGGCCAGGCTAAAGATACCCGCCAATATAAAACCATCTCGTGATATACGGGTCGTTCTGGAGGCAAGCGCCCGGTTTGCGTAGGGAGGTATCAGCGTTTCCCCAAGCAAAAAGGCCATCACCAGGCCGACAATCTCAATGTAGGATGTGGTTCCAAACCCATTGGAGGTGGCAGCCGACGCCTCTTTGGCGAAAGTCGCCGCACCCCCATCGAGATGGAACAATAATACAAATAATAACGTAAGAGGCAGTAATATGGCGAACGCGGAAAATTGAAAGGCGTCCGTTATTACGCTTGCCCGCAATCCACCGAATGTCGTATATAATGCCGTAACACCGACGACTATAACCACCGACGACCAGTGAGGAAGTCCGAAGATGTCACGCAATACGCCACCACCAGCTTTGGCCATAACTGCCGCGAGGCCGGCACATACTCCAACGGAAATAAGCCCGGCAAGGACCTGGCAGTCACGGTTGTACTTTTGACCTATTGCATCGCCCAATGTGTGGCAGTTTTTCAGCGCTCTTAGCCGGGGGGCCGCAAGCAGCCCGACTAAGATGTTCTGAACCGCATACGCAAGGCCTATACCCAAAAAAAGCAAACCGCTGTTGAAACCCCTGCCAACGAAGCCGATTGAAAAACCCGGGCCAACATAAGTGGCGGCAAGACTGCCGAAAACCAACGCCAGGGGAAGTGCGCGCCTTGCTAATGAAAACTCTGCAAACTCACGGGCTGCGCGCGCACGAACAGCCACAAAAGTAAGCACAACCACATAGGCTGCAACAATAGCTATAGAAAAGACAGTATGCACAGTTTCGTCCTAATCCGGCATTTTTAAATCGATTATTTTCTATTGATTATCGATTATTTGATGAACCGCCTTCGGGAGCATTTTTTTATCATTAATCTTTAATCAATACTCATTCCGCAGCGCCTTCGGCCCGGTTTAGACAGTAACTTCCTGATGTCTATTCACGCTTGTTCAGAAACTTTTCTTCCTCCAGCTCGTTAATAACGGCATTCAGCTCGGACTCGGTTTGAATCCAGCCAAACCGCGCATCGACAAGAAAAGTACTGTACCACTGAATCAAATTCTTCGCAAAATCTTCATCCTTGCAGTAAATCCCAAACGATATTTCTCCGGCATGAGAGCCGGCTTTTCTCGGCATTTGCGGGAAGGCCAGAAGAACCGAGCTTCTGGACAGTAAAAACTCTATATCAGAGACCTGGCTGTTATAAATCCGAAGTCTTCCCGATTCTATCGCCTCAGGGTATTTACGAAACAGAGAGCGAGCCTCATTGGAAAATCCGGGTACGCTCATATTCAGTGCACGGTGCACTCTTACATCAGGGTAGTTTTTTATGATTTGATGCAGGGCGCTAAGATAGTCTTCTATGGGCTTTCTCTCCCCTTCAAACAACATGCACGTCCAAAGCTCACTATAGCCGGTCGAATCAAGCTGCTCCTGAAGCATTCTCTTGGCAACATTATAGGCTTCGCTTCGACTGGCCAATACCTTTAGCAGGCGTTCTGTCAGAATTTTCGCCCAGGCAGGCATATCATTCGGCAGGGACTGGGGAGGACAAACGCCAAGACGGGTCAGGAGTCTGAGAAACTGCTTTTGGTCGGAACCGTAGAACCTTCTACCGACAACGCTGCCCACATTACCGTCACATTCCATTCCATATTGTTTATGGTAGCCAAACGACAGGCAGTGCACTTCATAGTCCTGGTCAATCAACCTCTTCTCAAGCTCACCGATCAGCCAGAGAGCCTGCTTTTCGGGCGCTTTGTCAATCGACAGATGAACATTCGGACACAGCACTATCGGCCTTTTTCCTATCAGCTCAGACAGCGAACCGAACTCTTCCGCAGCGTCCTCCACCTCCTGTTTACTGTCATACAGCTCTACGCAGACAAATGCCACCAGCACGTTCCTGAAAATCCTCTTCGGCTGCTGCTCTGATATCGTTAAAGGATCTATCCGGGAAGACTTCTCTTTGTCCTCAAAATAGCAGGATGAACATTGGTAGCAATCCAAAATCATATTGTTTTCTAAGTCCTGTTTTCCCTCTTGGCCGTGTTCCTGGTACGAGTACGGCGTTTGCCGGGCGGCGAGGCCTTGGATTTCTTCAAACGTGATGCAATCTCAGCGTCCACACGGGATATAAACAGGCTCACGTTCGGCGCTACAGCCTTGTCGGCGAATCCGACACCATTAAGAATTCGCGATATCTCTGTCGCATCCCAAAACTCCCAGGAAGAAGCTATCCTGTCCGCTTCCTCACGCGTAAGTGATTTCAGAAAAGCCGGAATACAACCGTCGCGAAGGGCATCGGCATAGTCAACCAGCAACTCATGAATTTCTCTGTTTATATCAGACATCTTTCTACCTCCCGCACTAAATACATTATCAATCTTCTCGATTGTAATAGCACAGCATCTTTCTAAGTTTCAAAATTGTTCTGAATTCAAGCATTTTTACCGCCCCGACCGTGGTCTTGAGCTCATTGGCGATTGCCCTGTTGGATGCGCCTTCCATCCAGAGCTCTATCGCTCTGCGCTCCCGGGACTTGAGTTTACCCAGCGCCTGAGAGAGAATATCTTCAAGCTCCGAACGCGAGACCATCTCAAGAGCACCGATTTCAGGGGCAATAAGATCTTTCAAATTATTTTGTGACAGATATAAATTCCGGTTTATTCTCCTGTAAACTTCTCTCAGGCGATTGCGCATATAATACAGATATACGGTTTTGAGCAGTTGTTTCTCACTCGTTATATTATGCAAACGCTCCGGATCTTCCCAAATATCGGCATATACATCTTCCAAAACATCCTCACACTCTACCTCATTACCGAGGTAGCGGTACAAATATTTAATAAACATTCCGAACGTAGCCCTCACAAAAGGCTCCATTGCCCGGCGGCGCCTTTCGGCGTCCGTGGCCGTGAGTCCTTTCAATGCGTTTCTCAGCCGCTTATCCATACAAAGTCTCTTGCTTCCAAGTTTATTTCTTCGTATCCCCCGTTACACTAAAACTGC
>JACNGQ010000405.1 GCA_014384025.1 Planctomycetota bacterium
TCTCTTCTCTATCTCACGAGAACTGAAAACCCCTTGGCTATAAGCATATATCAGGATGCCAGTTATTAACCTCGGATGAAACGCATTTTGACCGCGAACGCTGAATCGCTCTTCAACGCTTGATGTGTCAAGTTGTTCGAATATGTCCTCGTAGACATAGCACTGATGATCGGACGGAAGTAAATCAAAGACATTCGTTGCAAACAATGCCCGCTGATTGAACTCAACCGGATCTTTCTTGAATGGAATCTGCATTGTGGTGCTCCCCTTTACTGTTAGCTCGTGAAAAGAGATTACCACAAAATATAGCGATTGTCAATATAATAAATGCTATATGTTGTTGTTATCATTAAATATCCACGTCTCGTTGTCGCTGTATTTTCGTTGACTTACGTTTTAGAGACGGTGTATGTTTTGCAATACTTCCAAACTTTTTTTGGAAGAATAGGCCATCAGCCTATTCTCGGACAGCCTCCTAGTGCCCTGTCTCTAAAGTTCTTTCCATCTATCAGCAGTTTAAACTGACTTCATATAACATACATCTAATCCGTTGTTATGTCCATAATCCCGAAAATATCCCTTGACAAGCATGTGAAGAGCAATTAAAGTACCTCTAAGTGGATTAACTGCTGCCTTTTTGGGGGTGCTATGAATTGCGAATCATTGTCGTTTTCTCAAAAACTCTCGGAACAACGAATTGGCCAGGCTAAAACTCTACTGGGCAAAAAAATGGTCCGAAAGATATTGGCATATGCCCTGTTCCTGCTCGGTGTTAATCGAAGTTCGATCTCGACTTTTTTGAATATGGCCCCGGGCAGCATACGATCTGTAGTGCTCGCCATAAAGCTCCGAGGACTCGCAGGACTTGAAGACCAAAGAAGCAAGACATCTTCCTTTAAGCCTCATCGTCCTGAACAAATAGTGCCAACTCTAGAGGCAGACGATTCGTGGTTGAAAGTGGATTTTAATGTCGGCAACCTTCTGCTTCGAATTCCCAAATCTAATCCGATCCAGAAAAGAGTCGTCCTACTATCTCTGGCAAACAACGGGCTTATTGAGCGTAGCACAGTCGCCGGTGCCCTGGGTCTTTCCATTGATCGAGTAGGAAAACTCGCCCGAAATTTAGAGCAAGAAGACGTAAAAGGCATTCTTGATCAAAGGCAAGGGCAAAGGCAAGACTATCGCTTCACCCCTCAAATAAAAGCTGAACTCATTCAGCAATTTGTCATTGAAGCGGTAGCTCTACATCCTACAGGTGGAGAGCAATTGGCAAAAAAGCTTGAGGAGCGCTGTCAACTTAGCCTTTCACCAAGGAGTATTCTTTCTCATCTTTCGAGACTTGGACTTTCCAGCATCAAAGACTCTCTTCCCGAACATTTAGCTGAGGTTAAAAAAAACTCTTCAAACTCCTCAGAAAAGGAGCCAACAAAGAAGCATTAGAACTGGAAATTGACTCTACCTGCAGATCCCCATGGCCGAGGCTTATATTTCGTTTGCAACTCAGGGTCCTTCTCCAGCACAAGATCCCTGAAACCACCATAAGTTCAGTATTGGGCTGTCATGTTAAGACCGTTTTCAAATGGAAACAGCGGTTTCAGACAGGAGATGGCATTTTAGACAGACCTCGAAGCGGACGGCCATCCATTATCCCCCCTGAAGTTAACCACAGGCTCCTCGCCTTCTATTGCCAATATAATCCTTTGCCGGGATACACCAGATGGTCAATTCGCTGGGCTGAAACATATCTTCAGAAACACCTGGATATTCTCCAATGCCCCATAAGCCGTTCCTCGATCCATCGTTTGTTAAAATCCAATTCCTTAAAGCCCTACCGAAATAAATACTTCCTACAAATTTGCGATCCCGATTTCTTCCCAAAAATGGAGAAAATTATCAAGGCCTATCAAAGAGCCTATCCGTATTTGTTCTGCCTGGATGAGTGTACCGGATTACAGGCATTGGAAAGGAAAGCGCCAAGATTGCCCGCCCAAGGAGACCGCCCTGAATACATAGAGCCTGAGTATGTAAGACATGGAACCGTCTCCATATTGTCCATTTTGCAAGTGTCTACTGGTCAGGTTTTCACCGAGTGCATTCCTGATCACACGTCATCCACGATTACATCATCTATCAGAAACCACATCCTTCAATATGACAGATCAGCCGAACTTCATTACATTTGCGACAACTATTCCTCCCATTCTACTGAGGAATTTTGTTTGGGGATCGCCGATTTATGTGGACTTGATCTCCCTAAACTCAAAACTGCTCACGATCGCCGTCAATGGTTGCAATCCCCCGAAAAAAGAATCATCTTTCACTTTTTGCCAACTCATGGATCGTGGCTTAACTTGATCGAAATCTGGTTTGGCATTCTTCAACAAAAGGCCTTAAAAGATGAAAGTTTTTTATCGACTACAGATCTCAAAAATCGTATTATCTCTTTTACAGAGACATGGGATTCTGATTTCGCCCACCCTTTTAAGTTCTCATACTCAGGCGAGGGGCTGCACGAAAAAGTCATTTCCAGATTTACCAAATGGCTTCAAATGCACAGCCCCCAGTTAAATGTTAAATTCCTTGAAAAGCAACTCCGGTTGATTTCTAACCTTGCAACGTCATACTGGCCAAAGGCCAAAAGGAAAGCGTGGAATGTGCTATATGAAACATTGCAGGGAAATAATGACTTCATCACGGCGATCATCGGAACGGGTAAAGACCTCAGCGCCCAATTGATAAACCTTAGCAAACTACTCCACTGCAAACTCAAGGCAACTTAAATTACCTGGTTGCCGGAAAGAACTTTAGAGACAGGGCACTAGATGCAGGCTCAACATGGGACAAAAGTGCTACTCAATTTGGTTCTACCCCATGTTTTTTTGCCTGTGCTCCAGATGGGACATTGTATGTAGGCACTTACTGGAGCGGGGTTTTCAAAAGCGAAAACCAAGGTGCTACATGGATTAGTATGAGCAACGGTCTTCCAGAGAATAGAGGCGTTGCCAGTATCACGGTTTATTCCAGCAGCAATCTTTACTCGTTGGTGCGCGATCAAATGGGAACAGTTGGATTGTATCGTTATGATAGCAATAGCGGAACTTGGATTAGTGCAAGTGGAGGTCTTTCAGTGACTCAAAGGCGCTCGTCAGGGGTATCGGCCACGGACGGCAGTACAGTCTGGTTGGTGCAGGGGTACCATGGCATAGGCGCTTCAAGTAATGGAGGACAGTCATGGACGGGCTTTAATTCCTCTATTCCTCCCCAAAATGTTATCAGCATGGCTGGTACCTCCGGAGGAATGTTGTATGTTGGTTGTAACAGCACTCCGTACAGTGTAGGCCCGAACCCGACTGCCATGGGAGTCCTTAGCACCGCGGACAGGGCGGATACTTGGGATGATTTAAATGAGGGGTTGAGTGAATTTGATATGGCAGTTCAAGGGGTGGCCGTTTCTAACAAGGACACCTTGATTGTTCTCCCATACACAGGGGGGCTCCTGATGAAGAAGTCTCCGTTTAGTGCATGGGAACGTCAACACATCATCCACAGGGGGGGGACATTCGGATCTATTTACAAGGCAGATGATGGCACCTTGCTCATCGGTAACTATTGGACCGGAGTGCATATCAGTCAGGATGGCTACAACTGGCAATTTCTGAATGAAGGGTGGCCTTATGGATCCGGAAGCGGTGTATTGGCCAAAGGTGCAGATGGTGTGATCTATGCCTTTTGTGGGGATCAAAGCGGTTCTAAGGGCCTTTACCGTTATAGTTCTTCAAGCGGGTGGACCTATTTATCCTTTTCAGGAACGAGATTAACGGCTCTCTTGTCAACTAAGAACAATACCGTCTTGGCAGCAACGTACGACGAAATATATATTTCTCATGATAAGGGAGCGAGCTGGGAAACCTTTTCCAATGGGTTGCCTGCTGGGACAGGTGCATATGCTTTTCTTGAAGAACCTGACGGTACCATTTATGCAGCAACACGTGGAAGCGTTTATGGGGTCCACAAATACCAAACAACAGGAGATCGTTGGGAGAGTATGGGTTTTCCACTCAACAGCAATGTTACACGGGTCTACTCGCTATCACTCATGAACCGCTACCTCTTCGCCGGTACAAACAATGGGGGCTATCATTACTCCCTTGAAAACAAATATTTGGTATATGTAAGCAAAGATGGAGCATGTGGT
>JACNGQ010000251.1 GCA_014384025.1 Planctomycetota bacterium
AGCGATGGACGCAATGACGAAGCGCAAAAGCACGCCCCGCGCCGGCATAGAAAACCCGAACAAGCCGATCGGGGTAATGTTTTTGGTCGGACCCAGCGGCGTGGGCAAAACCGAATCGGCACTTGCTTTGGCTGAAGATTTGTATGGCGGTGAAAATAACTTGATCACTATCAATATGAGTGAGTTCCAGGAAGCTCATACTGTTTCTACCCTCAAAGGCTCACCTCCCGGATATGTTGGCTATGGGGAAGGTGGTATTTTGACTGAAGCAGTACGACGACGCCCCTATAGCATTGTTTTGCTCGACGAAGTTGAGAAAGCTCATCGTGATGTGCACGAGATATTTTTCCAAGTATTCGACAAAGGCTGGATGGAAGATGCCGAGGGCCGCCTTATTGATTTCAAGAATACAATCATCCTTCTGACCAGCAATGTAGGTACGAACCTGATTATGGATATGTGCAAAGATCCAAAGCTAATGCCCGAGCCCGAAGGTATATGCAAAGCTCTTCGCAAACCTTTGCTGGAGGTCTTTCCGGCAGCACTTCTCGGCCGACTTGTTGTCGTGCCGTATTACCCAATTAGTGATGAAACACTCAAGCTTATTACGCGCCTGCAGTTGAGCCGCATTGGACGTCGTACGCGGGAAAATCACAAAATTCCGTTCAGCTATGACGATAAAGCAGTGGATCTTATTACCAGTCGGTGCACTGATGTTGAAAGCGGGGCGCGAACGGTCGATTCCATCCTGACCAATACTCTGCTTCCGGAAATAGGCCAGGAATTGCTGACCAGGCTTATGGAAGGAAAAACGGCAAAACGCGTTCACATAGGAACTAAGAAGAGCAACTTCACTTATTCGTTTGATTAAAATAAATATATGAGTTAAGGTAATATTGAGTGGATCGGATACCTGACAACAGCGCGCATGAACAAGTCAACCGTCAGTACGGTGGCGTCGTGAGTGCAAGTGATCCCTAATCACTCTACAACAACATGATTCCCTGCGTGCTGGCAAGTGCAAGTAAAAAGGACAATGGGTAATGGCAAAAACGCAGAAAAACAGTGAGGTAGCAATCGGGACCCCTTTGGGGGAGGATGTGCTTCTTTTAGTGAGCATGTCAGGTACTGAACAATTTAGCCGGCCGTTCGAATTCCAGTTGGAGCTTGCCAGTGAAGATGATCAGATTAAATCTTCTGACATCATCGGGCAGAATGTGACTATACGATTGAATCTGTCCCAAGATAAGGTTCGCTTTTTCAACGGCTACATAAGTCATTTTACTCAGATATTGGGAAGCCTCGAACTTGCTCGGTACAGGGCGACAGTAGTACCTTGGCTATGGTTTCTGACCCGAACCGCTGATTGTCGCATCTTTCAGAAGAAGAAAGTGCTCGACATCATCAAACAAGTTTTTAATGATCACGGATTCACTGACATTGAGAATGCCCTCACCGGCAGCTACCGTGAGTGGGAGTACTGCGTGCAGTATCGTGAAACAGATTTTAACTTTGTAAACCGGCTTATGGAGCAGGAGGGGATATATTATTTCTTTAAGCACGAAAACGGCAAACATAAGTTAGTATTGGCCGACTCCGCCGGTAAACATGAATCTTATCCTGATCACGACCAAATCAAATTCCGTCCTGCTGATCTGCGGGTTATTGATGAAGAATGTATTTCAGACTGGATTGTTGAGACTCGTATTCAGCCGGGTTTGTACACTCTGAACGATTTTGACTACAAGAACACACAGAAAGACCTGCAAGCAAGAGCAAAAGTAACTCGTGAGCACGCAGCGGCGGATTTCGGTATCTACGATTATCCCGGTGAATACACTGAAACTGGTGATGGGGAAGGTTACGCTAAAAAACGCATCGAGGAATTGCAGGCACAATATGAAGTAGTTACAGCCAGCTCTGATGTCCGTGGTATATGCACCGGCTGCTCCTTTACGCTTACCGATCATCCAAGGGAAGACCGGAACAAGAAATATCTAATTACCTCTGCAAATTATACAATCAACTCTGACCTCTTTCAAGCGAGCAACAGGACTGCTTATTCGTGCAACTTTAAAGCTATCGACGCCACCCAGCAATTTCGTTCGCCTCGTATCACTCCCAAACCTTCAATTCCAGGACCTCAGACGGCGATGGTTGTAGGCCCTTCCGGCGAAGAGATTTACACCGATGAATTCAGTCGTGTTAAAGTACAATTCCACTGGGACCGCTACAGCAAAGCAGATGAAAACAGTTCCTGCTGGATTAGGGTTTCACAGGCCTGGGCAGGTAAAAAATGGGGTGCTATCTATATCCCACGTATCGGCCAGGAAGTCATCGTTGAGTTTCTTGAGGGTGATCCCGACCAGCCCATAATCACCGGCAGAGTCTATAACGGCCAGACTATGCCTCCATATGAACTACCTGCGGAAAAAACCAAATCGACACTCAAGTCCAATTCCAGTATAGGCGGCGGCGGCTTCAACGAAATCCGATTCGAAGACAAAAAGGACAAGGAGCAGATATTCATCCACGGTCAAAGGGATGAAGATGTCCGCATTTTAAACGACAGCAAAGAATGGATTGGTAACGAACGGCATCTTATTGTTAAGAAAGACCAGTTCGAACAAGTCGACGGCGACAAGCATTTGACGGTCAAGGGGGACCAAAACGAAAAGATAAACGGTACAGTTTCCATCGAGGCTGATATGGACTACCAGCACAAAGTGGGCATGAAACACGCGCTGGAAGCCGGTATGGATGTCCATATCAAGGGCGGAATGAAGGTGATTATCGAGGCCGGTTTGCAGTTGAGCCTAAAAGCAGCGGGTAGCTTTGTGGATATCGGTCCTGCTGGTGTATCCATTTCCGGACCGATGGTAATGATCAATAGCGGGGGATCTGCCGGCTCTGGTGCGGGTTGTAAGCCCGATCCTGCCAAGCCGCCTGAGGAGGCGGATACTGCCGATCCCGGCGAGGTGTCCGAACCACCCCCAGCGCCAGAACCGCCCACGCCTGTGAAGTTCAGCCCTCAAGCAACTACTTTGAAACAGGCAGCACAAGACGGCACGCCATTTTGTGAAGAGTGTGAAAAAGCAAGACAACAGCAGGCTGCCCAAACAAGCCAAACAACTGAATCTACACAGCAAGACCCAAATGCAACAACCCAGACAACTCAGCAGGACACCAACACAGGAACTACCCAGCAGGATACAAACACTGGAACCACTCAGCAGGACACAAATACAGGAACCACCCAGCAGGAGCCTTCTTAGAAAGTATCTTAGGGATAGAATGAATGGACGAAAAAGTTATAACTCAGTCGCTTATCAAATATTTGTTCTCGCAGCCTGAGGCCAATGTGTTCACCGTGCTCGACGGTGCTTCTGTGGAGCAATTGCCACAACTGCTCTGGAAGCACAAGCCGGAAAACATTTGCCTGTACCGCGGCGAGCAGGCCCCGGACATGGCCTCAGTCGCACCGTACCTGGTTGAATTGAAATACGACCACCCCTTTACCAAATTGGTTTGCGAAAAAGGCTGGGGCAATCATTGGGGCATCTTTGTGCTGACTCCCGCTGAAGTTAATATTCGCGACCTGCGCGGGCACTTTCGCAAATTCTTGATGGTCTATGACCCGGATAGAAAACTTATATATTTTCGCTACTACGACCCGCGCGTTCTGAGAATTTACCTGCCAACCTGTAATCCTGAGGACATAAAGATTGTCTTCGGGCCGGTCGGCAGTTATATTACCGAGGACGAAGATCCTTCTAACCTTCTACGATTTACACCTAACGGCGTGAAAGTCAGTGCCGAAAAAGTAAAACTTGAACAATTGCAGTAAGTAACAGAGAAAGATATGCTGAAAATCCGCAAAGAACAGATGCGAGCGATTGGCCGCGTCCAACTGCCAACCTTCGAAAAGCAGATGCTCAAACATGTGCAACAGCACTTTTGTAAACATCTGGAGTTGCTCGGGGAGGAAGGCGTGCTTAAGGTCATTCGCCATGGATATGAGCGAGGAAAGGAATATGATTTCTTCACCCGACATGAGGTTTGTTTGTTCATAGACTTTATGATCATGCTGGGTAGCGGCTTTGACACTGACCCACAACTGCCGTGGGTGGCGGACATACTCAAAGCTGAATCAGCTCATGATCCTACTGAGCGGATTGATACTTTATATGACAAGGTAATGGAATATCTCGACAGAGTCATTGTGATGGATCAAGTGTTCCCCGTAGAGCCGCTGCGTAAGTTGCTTAACTATCCGGTCGGGCAACTGGAGCAACGATTAGCCGGTGGAGTGGAGCGAGGAGTACTTGTTGAATTCCGCAGGATCTGGCCCCAAAAATTCGAGCATGTCGAAGTCAACCAACTTAGCCAGCTAATAAAGGAAGGCATCGAATTGGCCAGCGCACATGGTTTTACCGACAACCGTGGTATTGGTTTTTATCTTATCCTGATGTTCTTGCTCGGGCACCGTTTCGATACCGACCCACAGTATCCATGGCTTTCAGGTGTCCTCAATGACCAGGAGCTTAAGGCCGAAATACATAAGTGTGAGCGTTTGTACTCCACGTATAAGGAGATATGCTCAAAGGCTTTAGAGTAGCGGCAAAGTAGCCGAGGGAAGAAGTATGGGGAACAAACCAAAAAAGAACAGTATGGGAGAAACAGCCACATGCCCGCTTAAGCCCAAGCTTGTTAAGATCACAGTGATAAAAAATGCTACCCAAACAAATGTAACGGGCGCCAAGAATTGGGCATGTGTCAAGAAAGCATCCGATGATGTAATTGTGGAAGCAACAACATCTCCTAATAATAATGCGACCGAATGGGAAAAAATCACATGGTCCGGCGATTCAGGAATTGAGGTTCCGGGCAAA
This sequence comes from Planctomycetota bacterium, assembly GCA_014384025.1. Classification (GTDB taxonomy): domain Bacteria; phylum Planctomycetota; class Phycisphaerae; order Sedimentisphaerales; family Anaerobacaceae; genus NIOZ-UU13. Next base: position 4,893 of record JACNGQ010000251.1, read on the forward strand.
AAGAACCAAAGAAAGCTATCACGAACAACGAGTAAAAAGCTTCATATAAAAGCCGAGTTGGGAGGTGTCGAAAAAGACCTATTCGTTTGGGTTCTGTGGGCTGAGGTCACTATCCTTACGACAGGTACCACGCCGGCAAATGCTGTTCAGTTTAGTGCAAAATACGATGGAACGGAAGGTTTAGGAGCCAAATCTTATAATGGAGGTAATTCAGCCGTTGGCAAAATCGTCCCAGTCGGAAAAATTACGCCTGCCGGAATTAATGCCGTAGTTAAATCCGGTTGGGCTTTTAAGCGTGAGCGTATGAGCCATGATTGGGATGATGGCAATAAGAGCAATCCAGGAAATGGTGCCAATGACTACTGGAATACTGCATGGATCGATGACACATCATACGCCTCATATCAGAAACTAACACCGGATGCTGACGATAAAATATACGACAGGGATGCTCCAAACATATCAGCTTTTGGAACTAATGATTCCGAAACATACAATAATTTTCAACAATGGGTCGAGTGGAACACAGACGTCTGTTCAGACAAAACCGGCTGGTACTGGAAAGGACGTTGGAAGAAATCAGAGTCGCCTCAAGTGACGTTGAAGGAAGTTGGGACTGGGAATATAGCCCTTCCTAACACATCGCATTTCCACCCATAAAAACTGTTTGTGGGTATTATGTAAGAATTAGTATTATGGGCTATTGGATAAAAACTTTTAGTGCTGTTGTTCTGGTTGTTATTATGGCAGGATGTGATGTTATGAACACAAGGAAAGGAGACGTAAAAGTGATAGAACAAGAAATAATGGAATTAATGAGGAGGTTAGATACACTGGACGAACGATCCAGGATGATGCTTCTCTCCCAAGCAGACGAGCAGCGTGACGAACTGCTTGGCATACTTCTCAAACACATTGGTACTAGCGAATCTAAGAACGTTCAGGCCGCTGCGATCTATCTTATTGGGCGCCATCACCTCTCAGGTGGTGTTCATGAACTCGTTCAGCGTATTGATTTCTCGCCTGGAGGGCAACCAATGCGCGGACCTGAGCCGCTTTGGGAGCAGTACCCTGCTATGGAAGCATTAATCAATATTGGCCTACCATCTATACCTGCCACGCTCGAACTCCTTGCTACTGAGACAATTAATTTACGCCGTTATTTGGCAGTCAAAGTTATCCGCTACGCTACAGACGCAGAAATCGCGAAGTTCATTTTGGAGCGGGCATGGAAAAATGAGAGTGAACCGGCTCGGAAAGCTAACCTACAGGATGCTCTTGTGAGTCTTAACAAGCTACCACGATGAAATCCAAATTTCAATGCTGTAAGGCTTCGAAAGTTCGAAGCGATAAATCAAAAGTAGGGCGTAAACAATTAAGACTTGGGAAGGTTAATGAGCTGCTCTAAAATTGCATGAAATATAACTTAATCGAAATATAGGTCTTTGGTGACTTGTCTGAAGTGCAGTAATATGTACTTATAGGATAAATGATGCAAAAGATTTCTCAAGAGCTACTTGTCAAATTTACATGTTTTTCATACAATACATATTAATCTGGAAGATAATGATAAATAAATGGAGAATCTGAGATGCCGCCGGCAGCAAGAACTGATAATATGCACACATATCTGAGGTGTGATTGACTGATGTAGCCTCCTTTAACTTAGATACGACACAAATATTTATCTAAAAAGCACTTGTCAACTTGATATATTTTTGTATATAATCGGGTAGATTTGTGAAATAATTACAAATAAATGGAGAAACAGAAATGCCACCGGCAGCAAGAATTACTGATATGCATGTATGCCCTATGGTCACAGGTATAGTGCCCCATGTTGGAGGGCCGATTCTGCCGCCAGGCTGCCCGACAGTACTCATCGGCTTTTTGCCAGCAGCATGTATGGGCGATATGGCCACCTGTGTTGGGCCACCGGATACGATTATCAAAGGTTCTGCTACCGTCTTTATCGGCAACAAACCGGCCGCACGCTTGGGCGACAACTGTGCACATGGAGGTACTATCGCCGGGCCTGGCTGTCCAACCGTCATGATCGGGGGATAATACCGGTTCGAATCGAAGTTCCGAGAGCCTTGAGGCGACAAGCAACGGTTTCATTCGATAGAAATAGTCTTTTATTCCCCGCCCTATCAAAGTTACCTCAAAAAACATCTTTTCAATATCGAAATCCATTTGACAGCAGGACATTAACCGGTAAAATTTGTCTATAACAACCTTAATGGTGCTTGCAATTATTTGGGCGAGTGGGTTATTATGTAAAATAATATTAAACCGATTATTATTAAAACGAGTAGCCTGTGTCTTCTTCCGAACCAAACAGTGGTCTTGCGACAATACCCGATGGTTATATTGCGATAGCTATTTCCGAGGACCAGAAGGCCTCTGCACTGAAGATTTGCGTTCTGGTAAGATCTGAGTCCGATTCCGTCGGAGGTCACCTTGTTCTGCTTCGCGAGACAATCGATGCCAGGGTGTTTTTAGGATGTATCGTTGACGCTTCCGGCAAGGTATTGGAATGGCTCGAGCTTTGGATTCAGAACACCGAAACTCTCATCAATGCTGCATCGGCGGTTCGTCATTCGCTTTCAAACTCCATGCTCGATAATCGCTGGTGCCGGCAATCACAGGGATTCAATAATCTCGACGGAGCGGCAACAATAGCAACCGGCTGGGAGTCTGAACACCCGCTGCCGACATTTCTGGACATTTCTACGCATTCGCCACTCCATCCGGTCGATCCCGCTTCCGAGACACACTGGAGGCTGTGTACGGATGAAGGCCTGCTCCAGCAAAAGAAACTGCCAGGCTATTCCAGTTCCCTGCATCGTTATTTGTATATACCTGAGTCAAGCCAAGAGTCACAACTTGTACCTATAACCTCAGGTGCACCGACTAACGCTTCGACGAAACCGCTTTCTGAGATTTGCTGTGAGACCTCTCATATTATACCATTTAATCCCAGTGCAGGATTGATGCTCGTAAAGAAACATTTCACGATTGGGCTGGAAGCTTTTACCGACATTCTCAGCGGGGCCGCATGGGACGGATTTAAGCATGGAAGGTCCATCATAGACTTCGGGAAGCAGCTAAACGCACTGAGAACGGATGAAGCCGTTTTGTCCGCCGACGGCCGGCTTTTTCTGGAAGCCCACGGTCAATGCGGACGACTGATTGAAACATTCCACTTGAAACTCAGGTTACTTGCAGATATCGTATCATCAGTACATTCCATGATCTGTCATCTTCAACGGCCGCTTCTCAATATAAGCCCGGAGAACTGGCAGGTAAAGCTCGGAGAACCGGGATGCGGGCTGCCTTATTTATGGACGGCCAGGGCCGTGCTCAGTGACCCCGGCGATGCGATTCCACTGGCAATAGAAAACAGCGACCTGAAATACTTTTTACCCGCACTTGAAAGCGGAACTTCTATATACCGTCCTCTGGCTGGTTCTATCTCAGCAAAAGGAAAGGCATCAGTTCGCATACGCCGGGTCTTGCCCGATAGCCGTGACGTAACGACTATTGAGGGTACGTTTGCAACACAGGAACGCATCGACCTGGCAAGAAACGATCTTGTCGGATTCAGGCTAAATCTTGCTTGTGGCCAGATAAATCTTTACGCTCATCTTGAAGCAGATTCGGCAATGGCCTCCGGAGAATGGCGATTTCGAACAGTAGCTCAGAAAAAGGATGATACCGTAGTCTCGGATTTGCGAGCAGCAGAAGGAGTGCCGATGCCGGAGGTGCCGTTCGAGATTATACCGCTTTTGAGCAGTCCCTGCGACCTATACTCCCTGGCCGTTATCGCCGTAAGGATTCTTCTTGTCGATAACACCAACAGCCTGCCTGTTACCCTCGATGAAACATTAAGCCTGCCGCGCCGGATTGAAGCTGATTATGACAAATCCCTCGGCATGGAAAAGTGTATAAGTGATATTTTCAAAAAGGATGAGCGCTGGCTTGAGTCGCTCGGGCCCCATCATTTAACTTTCGAGAAGATAACTTCCGGCGAGGCTTTCGGACTTATTCCGTCCGAGCTATGGTGGGCGACACTGGCCATAATCCTGCGCATGTTTCCCGGATTGGGTCCCGATGCTAATTGCAAAGATTACGGTGATGCGCAGCAGGGAGGACTTCATAAGGTTTTCGAAAAAACGATCGCTGATTTAGACAACTTAATATTAAGAACCCGCAGCCTGATTGTTTCAGACTGGAAATCCAATCAGGAAATTTCCAGTGTTATTCAAAGGTACCTCACATAAGTGAGACACCATAACGGAAGCTGCATAACCAGTGTGTCGCTATAGAAACGTAGAACTGTTGTATAAATAGTTATAAGAAATCATAAGGAGTTAACTATGAAAACAGCATTGTTGAAAAGTATAGTGTTTGGATTGTTTTTCATTAACCTGCTGGCCGGTGGATGTTCTTCTCGGTCGGTTAACATAATAGCAGCCGATGACATTTGTAAAAAATCCATAGAGGTTCATCTTGTGGGTGTCAACAGGTACGAGAAGGATACATGGGAAACGATGTCGATGACCGATTATTGGACACCACCCGAAAACCAACTGCGAAAGAGTGCTAAAGCATATACACACGTGATCACATTCGGACAAGGGCCTTGTGAAATAGTACTTGATAAAAAAGACCCTATTTGTAGTATTTGGAAAAGCAGAAAGGCCGAATACTTGCTTATTCTGGCAGATCTGCGAGGTATATTTTCCGATCTTCCCGGCAACGCCGATGCAAGGCGTCTGAGTCTGCCTGCTGTGAACTCAGACGATTGGGGAAAACTCACAAAAACAATCAATATAAGAATTGAAGGCGGCAATATCGTTCCTTTAACGATTCCGAAAGAAAATAGTTTTTTTTAAAAGTTGGTCCCACTTAGATTTAGAAAGGTAAGGGATGAATGACAAGCTTTGGCCGCTATGAGAGTGTTCGCGAACTCCACCGCAGTGGATTTACTATACTCTATAGTGGGCGGACCAAAGCTGATTCAAAAGCAAAATTTGCTATCAAGGTTTTTCAGCCATCCACTTTTCTGCTGGAAACAGAGCAAGTACAAACCGAATCTGCTCTATTTCTCAGCAGTGCCCATGTCCAACAAAAAACTGCCAACAGTGGTGCTCAGCATTGGGCTCCCATTCACGAGTGCTGTAAAATACCTGACGGAGCATTTTACACCACAGATCAATACGACCGTTCCCTTCAACAACTTATTGATGTTCGTATCAAGCTTAGCGCCCAGGCCCTTCGAGAAATTATTGAGTCGGTCGCTAAGGGATTAGTTGAGTTAAAACAAGCATGCGGGCGACCACACGGGAACCTCAAGGCAACAAATATTCTAATCGTCGGCGAGGGAGATCTTTTGCAGACGTCAATAGTTTTGTCGGATCCATTACCCGACGAACAAATCGATACTGAAGTACATTGGGATACCGACTTGCGGGCCATAGCAGAACTTATCTACGAGCTTATAATGCATCGGCCAACACCTGCCATCGGCGGCTGGCAAATAACTGACTCAAAGGAGTGGGGCAAACTGGGAAAACAGGCAAATGACTGGATTAACCTGTGTAATCGGTTGTTGAATGCCCACATGAAGCCGGGTACGATGAGCATTGAGACACTCATTGATGAACTGGCTCGATTAAAAAAAATAAAACCCGTCTTTTCATTTCGTCGCCTGATTATTGCTTTTGGCCTTATAGTTATTACCGGTGCGGCTATATTTGTTATAAAACCTGATTTCATATTTCCTACCGCCCCCCCCTCGATAAGTGATTGGAACAAGTCTTTAACAGAATATTTGAACTGGGTTAAAGCTCTGAGAAGTGACTTAGGATTGCCTAAAGGCAATCAACGGGAAAAACAATGGACGAGCAATTCACACCTGAGCACCATAGTGGAAAACGTCAAAAAAGCATCGTATCCATATGACGTGGCATACGATAACAATGTTCTGGAACAGGATCTAAATAAAATCGAGAATGAAGAGGACCTTCGAAAATACAGGATTAAGGCCACCAGAACCACCGTAGCTCTTAAAGCGGCTGAAATTATCAAGTTCTTCTTTGACATAAAATCCGACCCAAACTCATTCAGCTTATATGACCCCAACTCCCCAACAGACAGAAAAGAGTTTCAGAAATGGCCTGTATTGGTGGAAACACAACAAACCGCAAAGAAGTTCCAAGAACGCCAATGGCAGGAGCTTGCTAAATCCCTTGAAGATTTAATCGAGCAGGTAATACCTGGAATAGATAATAAAAATATTGCTGAAAACGTGGATAAAATCCTCGACTTGCATCTCAATCTTAACGATATAGAGTCTCGGTGGGCAAATATCGAAAAAAATCAGGAAATTATTGATAGCACAGACGACCCGATTCTCACAAAATTTATCGGATATATCCAATCAAAACTTGTTTCGGCTAACCTTGATACTCTTGGTCGAGAACTTGAACAGATGGGCAGTTTAGCCGACAATATCGCGAAATTTATCGAAGATAATTGGCAAAAGGTCGACAAAAATACTTTTCTTAATGATCATGGAAACGACTCTGAAGAAAGTCTGACAGACAATACTTTTACAGATAGGCTTGTTTTAATTAAAGGCTATTTATATCTTGATCCCGATCCTCGTAAAGAACTATCTGAATTAGTCAATAGCATCGATGGGTATCTCCCGCTGGCACGTCTCACAAATCCCGTCGAAGCCAATAAATGTTCCGAAAACCTGAGCATTTTACGACAAGATATCAAAGAAATTGAACAAAAACCCGGTATAGAAAAATACCGATCTGATATAACCGATGCAGTCAATATCCACAAACCCGAACTAATAAAACTCGAGCAAAGGATTATTGCCGCCACGGAAACTCCCGAAAAATATCATCAACGAATAAGAAAACAGATAGTGTTGTCTTCTGAGGCAGCAGAAGAAATCAACAAAAAATGGCTTACGTCGAGAGACAACCTGCTCGACAGGTATCCTCTGTCCGCGTTGAAAGAGAATTTAGGCAAATACGCAGAGCTAAGAAGGAAAATTGACGATACAATTCTGAATCTTGAAACTATAAATGAACAATTACGGACAGAATTGCCTGAGCAACTTGAAGCGGAAGTCAAAGAAATAGATTGGAACAATAAACTCAAACAGCTCTATGCTCAGGAAAGAAAGGAAGCTATAACACGTATCGTGGAAAATCTCCCACTGCAGAATGAAGTCCCAGATATAAATGCTCCTTCATTCAGGCAATTTGGCCGCACACAATTCACGAATTTTCAACAATTGCAGGTTGATTTGAGTGGAATTTTAACAGCGTTTAACCAGATAGAGGACAGTCTTAATATATGCTATCTCCTTGGTCAGAAGTTGCCGGAAAGTGACCAGACCGTTCGGTTACTATGGAACAAGTGGAAAGACACCGACATTATAAAAGATACGAGAGTAAATGAGACCCTTGCCAAGCTGACGAAAAGAATTAAAGACCTTGAAGAAATAGAGAAATCTGATGATAGAGATACACTTGGCAACATAGCGACTGATCCCAATTCCCAAACCGAGGCAATGTATGCTGCGTGGAAAAGGCTTGGCGAAATTACCGACTCTCAATGGCCAAATACTGACAAAGAGTGGGCAAAGGACAAAGAAATCCAAGAGACATTAAGAGCGAAATTACTAACAATTAAAACTGAAAACAGGGCCATTGAACTCAGAAATACACTCGATAATGTCAGCCTTAAACGGGAAATAATCTATCGAAATGCGAATATTCGACGATATAAGACTATTGTTACAAGTAAGAGTTCCACAGATCCGATCCTCGCTAAATTTGAAACATTAGAACCTTATGATGCGGATGCCGATTTGGGCGAAGTCATAGACTTTGAAAACTTTGCTAAAATCCTTGTAGAATTTGTGACGAATCCGAACTGGCCTGCAAAATATCGTACCGATCTTTTCGTTAATGAAAGCCCGATCTACAAAATAACTTCCTTTACAAAAAACGATTTCCAGACCTGGATGGAAGAAGTCAAAGATTATTACAAGCTGGAGAATGATCCTCGCAAAAACTATATTTGGGACGAGAAAGTTGACAAAATTAATGGGCTTATTAGCAAAGAGTTTGCTCGTAAGCAGGTAGCGGATTCTTTGGGGAAGCTACAAAACCTCAAAAGTGATTTTGATAATGTTAAATCAGCAATCAATAACGTGCTGTCACTGCCTGCAATAGAAAAACACAAAGTCCAGATTCTACAATCCAGCGATTACTGGACAAAGCTCCTGGAAATTGAGAGAAAGCTTAAACCCGAATACTGTAATCGCATCGAATTGGAAAATGGGCGATTGATTTTCGCCACAAGTTATCTGCATCCTAATTTCGAGCCTATTGATTTTGACAACAAGAAACCGATTGCACTTACAACCGGCTGGGAACAAATAAGGCAGGCAGTTAAGAGCAAACAGGAAGAATGGTTGGATTTCTTTTACACAATCGATGGCAATGATGCCAAAAACACAGGTTGGCCTCAATATGCTATATCTACGAAGGACCCGAGTCTAATCCTTAGATTCATCCCGGCCGATAGTGATAATCCTGAGCCATTCTATATTGCTACACACGAAATAACCAATGCTCAGTATCGAGTTTTCCTTGAAAATAATGGGGCAAGAAGCCGGACAAACCGCCCGGGATGGTCTTGGTTTACAGACCAAAGTAATAAAAATCTCATAGTCTCGCAAAGTAAAGACCTCCCGCCTTGTGCAATTAAATGGGATGTTTCAAAAAAGACTTTTACCGTTGCAGAAGAAGATGCGGATATTCCAGTGACATATGTGACCTACGATGGCGCCCAATCATACGCCGAATCGATTGGAGGACTGTTACCTACTGCTTCACAGCACAAGTACGCGTGCAAAGCAGGTGACAACATTATACCCCCCTGGGCAAACCAATCAGAGATTTCAAGCTATGCGCATGTAAGGGCAGGCCCCTGGCAAAATGCGGCTGCCGAGTACAACTCGAAAGTAGGAACCGCTGATGACATACCACCTCCACCTATAGGGGCTGTAATACAGGAAGACTTTACCCCATATGAGACAAAGCTTAAGTTTGACGTAGAGGAACTTTTTACTACTACTTACAAATCGGCCTGGCCGATTGCCGGCGCTAATAAACCGAACGTATGGGGTCTTTATGATATGATTGGTAATGTTTGGGAATGGTGTACAAACGACAACGGTGACACACAGCCTGTAATTTGCGGAGGTTCCTGCCTGGCTCCACCGGAGTACATAGACCTGAAATCTGATTCCAACTACCAATACAGCTACAATAAAATGGCAAGTGACGTTGGATTTCGCGTTATTGTCCCGGCCAGGTAAAAACCTGCTAAATACGGCTATGCCTTACAACGAAACTGGCTCACCCTTTAACAAGGTGAGCCAGAAATATTTCACCACTTTCTGCAGATACTTAGTAATCGTTTTTTCTACTGTGAATTTCGCCTGGTTTACTTGGCAAATGTTTGTGCCAGATACTCCTCAACGAACAGATTTTCCGCTGGCCCTGTTAGTTTACCGCCATATCTTACCATAATCCTTGCAACAGAGTCATTGGCCGGCAAACCAATCTCATTGTTCAGAATAGCAGCATACTCTGTGAGAGCATTAATCCATTCTCCAGCCAATTCCTGACGAGCGAGTTCCTGAACGAATGAAGTCATCTGTTCCTCTACCGGTACGGGAGTCTCGCTAATTCTGCGAATTAATGGAATCAGAGCAGCAATCCGGGTGCCATCCGCATCTTCCAGAGTCGGCCCCAATCTCAGTAGCTTTTCAGCCGCTTTGATTAAGCTGAGATCGGTATTAAGTGATGGCCGGTAAGCTCGAGCCAGGAACGGCTGAGCACCAATTCCCAACTCATCTAACAACTGTGCGATAGCCTCCATGTCGGGAGCTTCCGCTTCACCCTGCATTTCTGGTTCTAAAGGTTTGGACAATGCCAGCGGAACAGCTTCTCGGGCGGCTAACACCTCCGTAGAAAAGAAAAACTTGCCGCGTAAAACATATACTCCATCGTACAATCCACCGGCGATATTTTCAATATTATCCGCATACGGCAGCTTCAAAGTCGAAGGAGGATTTATTCCTATTACCGTTTCCAGGTCCGGAGAACTTCGTGAAATAACTTCGAGCCACTCGACATTATCAGGCCTTAAATCTGCTAATGAATCCTCAAAGGCGGATGTAAACGTGACTGTATCAAAAGCATCGATCATCAGTGTCCCGACTCCGGACGTGTTATCAATTGATACGGAACCCGATCCCATCTCCACATCGCCGTCAATAGTAAATATACTGCCCAAATAAATCGCCACATCAATTTTTTCTCCGGGTCGTTCACCTGAAAGATTAAAAAGGAAATCCAGACGGTCATCATTACTTGGTCCGTAACTACCGTTTGCGGTTAAGATAGCATTCGGGCCCAACGTCAATGGCTTGTTAACGCTTAAGATTACAATCGCGCTCTTGCCGCTTCCAACAACCCAGTTTACCCCCTTGCCCGAATCGTCAGAGTAGCCGGTTATTGGGGAATCCAACATACCACCAGCGCCGGGGGTGGATATAATGCCACCGTTTGACAAGATACTTACACCACCAGAAGTAGAGGATAAGCCGGCTGATGCAATGTTTATATTACCATTACCTTGTAACTCTATATTGTTCTCTGCTGTAGCGGTTATTGATTTCCACGAATCAGCATCAGTTGTATATATCGAGCTATCATCTGATTGTAGATTCAGGTCAATAGTCGCATTATTGGTAACATTCGGATTCCATGGAATAACATCATTACCCATCTGTCCATCCTGCTTGACTGTCAGCAAAGAATTGGCAGCTACTGTCGGGGTATTGGTCAGAATATCTACCTGAGCTGTCGTGTCGTTGCCACCCAAACCGTCACCGGCTTGTAATGTAACTATGGGAGCATCAAGTGTAACACCGGCCCCGAAAGTAACATCACCTATACCGTCAATTCCAGCATGAGCCGAAATAGATGTAGTACCGGTAATGTTTGCATTAATTGTGACATCGTCATCAGCATCAAGCGTTACAGTCGCAGGATCGATCTCGGCATTTATCTCAACCTCATTATCGCTGGACTGAAGGTCAACTGCTCCAGAAGCTGTCAGCTTGCCGTCTATCGTCAGCTTATCAACTGCATCTACCGTAAAGGAGGTTCCGCTCATCGGGCCGGCAAGTGTAAATGCTCCTGCACTATCGACCACAAAGGCCTGAGTCGAGGCAGTAGCGGCATCACCAGGAGTCAATATCACATTATCGCCCGCTGTTGTCGTCTCAATCGTAGTTGTTGCTGTCGAGCCTGTATTTGCTATGGAAGCACCTGCGTCTATCGTAACTACACCGTCTGCCGTCAGGGCTCCTGCCGATCCGTCAAACAGTACATCACTGCCGGCATCTATATCTATCTGACCACCTGTAACCAGTGCTGCTATTGTTACATCCGCTCCTGCATCAATATCTACCAATGTAGTACCGGTAACCGCCGCATTGATATCAACATCGTCATCAGCATCAAGCGTTACAGTCGCAGGATCGATCTCGGCATTTATCTCAACCTCATTATCGCTGGACTGAAGGTCAACTGCTCCAGAAGCTGTCAGCTTGCCGTCTATCGTCAGCTTATCAACTGCATCTACCGTAAAGGAGGTTCCGCTCATCGGGCCGGCAAGTGTAAATGCTCCTGCACTATCGACCACAAAGGCCTGAGTCGAGGCAGTAGCGGCATCACCAGGAGTCAATATCACATTATCGCCCGCTGTTGTCGTCTCAATCGTAGTTGTTGCTGTCGAGCCTGTATTTGCTATGGAAGCACCTGCGTCTATCGTAACTACACCGTCTGCCGTCAGGGCTCCTGCCGATCCGTCAAACAGTACATCACTGCCGGCATCTATATCTATCTGACCACCTGTAACCAGTGCTGCTATTGTTACATCCGCTCCTGCATCAATATCTACCAATGTAGTACCGGTAACCGCCGCATTGATATCAACATCACCGACGGCATTCAGTGTTACATTCACAGGATCGATAGCACTGTTCACAATTACGTCGCCTGCTCCTTCGAGGTTAACATCTCCACTAACGTCAATCTTGCCGTTAACCGTAAGCGTTCCTCCAGAAACAATATCCAAACTTAAATCCTTCCCGGTGTCGTCTATGGCAGGGATTGAAGCATCTCCGCTATAGTCGAGTTTGAGGGTATCGCCTGTAGCGGCAAGTCCGACCCATTCGTCGAAATCAGAACTACTACTGCTTGGTAACATGCCCCATGTCATTGGGCTTACCGGCTGGAAGCCGGTATTGCTCGAAGTGTCAGTTCCTACTCCATACCATGGGCTGTAATCGACATCGTCGCTTACAGTATCACCAAGACCAGTAGAATTGGTTGTCGGATGGTACGGCCCACTTGCATAACCCCACCAGTTGGCTGTAGCATCAAGGGTATTACCACTATCTAGGTTGTCAACACCAGTAGTGTTGCCGCTGATGGCGTTGTTATTGACAACAACTCCACCCGCAGAATCACGAACTTGCACGCCTATGGTGCTGTCGGTTATGGTGTTCTCCTGAACAGCAATATTTGTCAGCGTCTGGCCGGTCGTGCCGATTCGGATGCCCTGTGCGAAGCCGTCCCCTGTATCGACACCGCCGATAGTGTTGTTGCTTATAGTAATGTCCTGCTGTGCACCTGCACCGTAGTCGCGGACCAGAATAGCCTGCCACGCCTCACCCACGCTGTCACCATCATCTGCCAAAAGGGTTGTGTTGAACGTATTACCACTAATGGTTACATTCGAACGTTCGGTTGTTACACCACGAAATAGCTCGTCGTTGAAAGTGTTGTCTGCTATAGTCACTGCTCCTGTCGGTGTTGGGTCCGTCGTTGTGCGGTTAATATAGATCGCTTCATAACCCGCTGTACCACTTCCCAGAGCGTAAAAGTCATTGTCATGAATATTTAAACCCGTGAGGTCCGTCCCGGCCGGGTTGACACTGCCATGGTAGGTTTGGATACCCTGCGAGATATCGTCCCAAACGCTCGCATTAGGGACAAAGAACTTGTTGTCATAGACCTCGACATTTAGCCCGCCGATTACCATGCCGCTGGCATATTTGCCGGCTACAGGATCGGGGCCTTCTATGGTGAAGCCGTGAATCTTCACGTCATCGCCAAGGATTTCGATATTCGGGGCAGCCAGCGGAAATAGGCCCGATGCAACATTGGCCACGCCCTTTATAGTTACATCATCGGGATTACTGCTAGCAGATGCCAATTCCAGACCATCAGTTGTTATCGTCAGGTCTTCAGTGTATGTAACCGGATAAGTACCCGCAGAAACGTTAATAATCGCACCGGTTGCCGCAATATTAATAGCGTCCTGGATTTGTGAATCTGTTGATTGGACATTGACCGTAGCAGCATTACCACTGAGCGAACCACCTGTGCTGATATTGGCACTCAGATCAACCGAACCGCCGCTGCCAACATTGAGAGTAATATCTCCACTCCCACCGTTAGTGATATCTGCATTGACAACAATGCTACTTGAAGGATTAGTTGTTTCCAGCTTAAGATTCTGAGATTCAGTATAGCTAATAGTATCGGTCACAGTAATAAGATCATCCGCCACCAGTAAAACATTGGTCGAAGCCAGCTGTAATATAATAGTTCCTGGTGTAAGTTTCGTATCGGTGCCAGCGGTGGAATCGAAATAAAAATCATCACCATGATCAGACCACGTTCCTGTTCCTCCACCTGTCGTCACAATTTCCAAAGTAACTGGATCGATCAACAAGGTGCCTTTTTCTCCGTTCACAGCAGAGGTATTAACTTCGCCACTAAACTCCAAATACTCTTTACCTGAAACTTCGACAAAGCCGCCATTGCCGGATTCGCTTCCGCCTTTGGCCTCAATTTGCGCTTCACTACGGAAAAGCGCAGTATCAGACGAGTAAACAATGACTTCCCCACCATCACCGTTTGTACCGGCGTTCGCCGTGGTTAAACTGTCCGAACTAAGCGCTAATACCTCGCTGGCCGTCAGGTTGATATTGCCGCCGTCTGAATCCGTACCGTCGGCATGGATTACTCCAAATTGTCCGACCAACGCCCCTTCCATTACGATCTGTCCACCATTATCGCCGGAGGCCTCGATTGTGCCGGTATTGATAACTTCTCCACCAGCCGCGGTGAGTTTTATCTGTCCGGCATCGCCGGTTTCAACAGAAGCTGACAATGAGCCCGTATTTGAAATTGCCTGTGAATAAATATCCCCCGCTGCGAGCACTATGGTACCGCCGGCGGCATCGACAGTGCCCTCGTTGAGAATACTTGAACCTTCGATTGGCTCAGCCGACTCGGGCACAGATGGTGCATCCATTTCTAATACGACATCCGTGCCGGGTTCACCCAGAAATACTCTGTCCCCGGATGCCATAACTACATACCCGTCTGGACAGCTAATGGTACCTGAATTGGTAACCTGTTTGCCGATTAGATAAACTTCTTTTGCAGAAATATCGCCGCTGTTTATCACCGAGCCGTTACCTCCGGCAAAATTATATTGTCCGTTTATAAAATCGGAGTTTGTAATATTCAGACCTGAGGCAACCAACTGGCTTACATTGACTCTGGCCCCTGCTCCGATATACACACCCGCAGGATTAACGAAGAAAACCCTGCCATTGGCCAGCAGAGTTCCGTTAATATTGGTCGGATTTGCCGAGAGTATCCTGTTTAACACCGAAGCACTGCTGCCGGGTTGGATAAACTGAACAATCTCAGGGCGCGCAATATCAAAACTGCTGTAGTTGATAATTGATTTGTCCGAGGCCGTTATAGTGGTATTATAACCGCTTTGCTGGAACGAAACCTGGCCGTTAATGACCTGCGCTCCTTCCGGCCCGGCAAGTACAACCGACAGCGACGTATTGAAAAACATACAGCACGTCAGAAAATAAACGATAGCGTTCTTAAAATAACGTTTTTTTGAGAACTTTCTTAAGAATCCCATAGTTCCTCCTCATTTATTTATGAGCAGCTAAATTACACATAGTATATTTATCCCACCTAAGATTAGTGGACAAAACGCTTGGAATTTAGAATCGGTATATACAGCTAAAGTGTAATCGGCCGTCGCCGTTATCCGTCTCATCAGTTCCCCGAAGTGGCCAGCCGTAATATATACCTGCACTAAAATTATCCTCGATATCAATTATAGTACCTACACCTATTGAGCATAGCTCACGAACTCTCCGCTCACCAACGACGGGACTTTTTATTTTAGCCCTGCCGAAATCAATAAAGGCCAATGGGGCCAGTTTCCGTAGCCATGGTTTGTTATCCTGTGATTGGTCTGAATTCGCTTCGCGATTCTCAATGGATTCGCTGTGCCTGACCAGGTCAAACTCATATTGGCCGGACATAAGCATACCGCCATCGGCAACAATTTCATCTTCCTTATAACCTCTGACGGAGTAGAATCCTCCAAAGGTTGTCATTTTTGCTGGGGCCAGTCTTTCGTTGGACTTTATCCATCGGAATGAACCGCTAACTCGATTAACTTTGCTGGTCTCGAGATACCGACCATGAGAAGCGCCGAAGTTATAAATAGTAAAATCCGGGTCCGCATTCAACCTGGCTGCGGCAAAATCATTCGCGCTGGAACCACCCATGCTTTCAACTCTGCTCAATGTCAGTGATGTATTTGACATATCGTCTGAACGGTGGATATTAACTCCGACAC
The DNA here is from genome assembly GCA_014384025.1 of Planctomycetota bacterium. Classification (GTDB taxonomy): domain Bacteria; phylum Planctomycetota; class Phycisphaerae; order Sedimentisphaerales; family Anaerobacaceae; genus NIOZ-UU13. The sequence continues at coordinate 20,763 of JACNGQ010000251.1, forward strand.
CCCACAAATCCATATCAACATCGCTTGCCAGTCCCAGCGCAGGTGTGACCTTGCTGTTTTCCTGGCTTATCGAGCCGGTAACGTCAACAAACCAGTTATCTATCTGGAAGACATTATAACTTAACACACTTCCATAGAATGAACCTCGGCCAAGAAAATTAAATGGACCTCCCTGCGGCGTCACGTCGAACTCACTGTACCCGCCATAGAAGTTAAGCCGAAGCCGAGGCGTAAGAACGGGTAAATCATAGCTTCCAAATAATGCGTAGTTGTCATCTATACCTGATTCCCATGGAGCCTGGTACATAGCAGAAAACCTATCGTCCATACCCGTAAGATTAGTATTTGTTACACCCACTCTCGGACTCCATTGCCGTTCATCCGTGCCGGAATTATCAACCTGTGCATACAAGTGCCATGGATTTAATTCATAAACATCGTATGTTAGATTCAAAGCATTAGGCTCAGTGCTTCTCGATATAACGGCGGAAACATATCTGTCAGGATTAAGATTGAGCAGCCTTACAAAATCATCCAGTTTATTTTTCTGGATTGCCTCGCCTTCTTTTAACGGTGACCATGATTCAAGTACGGAATCGTTTAAAAAACCTTTTTCAACGTTTTGACGTTCAAAATCATATCTCTCTACGGCAATCTTTGCTAACTTGCCTTCCAGAACTTCTATAGGAAGAATCGTATCTACTAAAGCTGTTCCCTGAACTGCTGCTGCCGGAATATACACATAGATGCCGGCATAACCTTCATCCTGATATATTGACAAGACATACTTGGTTAAGCCCCGTATTGTTTTTAGTGAAACTTCGCGTTCCTGGCCCGGATTTAGAATTATATCATGTAAAACTCGGAAATCATAAACCTCCTCAACAGTAGTGTTATCTTTCAGAAGCGTATAGGCCAAAGGTAGATTCTCCAGTAACTTTGCCGTTGAGATTAGGTCGTTACCGCTGATCCGTAGTTCCTTAACCAAAAACCGTTGACTGGTATCCTCAGGAAAAGTCAATTCAGCCAAAGATGTTTTGTCTTCTGCTTTTTCTCTTAGTTTTTCTAAAACCCGTTCTAATTCAGCTT
>JACNGQ010000407.1 GCA_014384025.1 Planctomycetota bacterium
CATAAGTCATTATAAAACAGGCACTTACAGAGCGCCAGTAAAATATTTCACACACGGGAATACTTTAATTTGTTTTTTTGCACTTTTTTATGTGAGTATAGATAGTTCATAAATTATTAAATTAAGGAGATTTACTATGAGTAGGGCAAAAACAATGATGTGTTTTGTTCTTGTATTTCTTTGGGGTTCGTTTTTTTGCTTAACGGCCGATGCCGCACAGCGAAAAACCGATTACGATCCAAAGATGGAGCAAATGCGGGAGGAGGCACAAAGAGCTAAACGACAAGCTCACGAAAAAGCAAAAGCAAAGTTGGAAGAGGATATCTCGGAAATAGACTTAACAGAAGACACAACAAAAAAAATCAGCGTAAAGGAAATTAGGATCAGCGGCAACACACTTTTAACAACCGATCAATTATTGAAAGATATGCCTCTGATTTACAATGCATCACTAGATACATTAAAGATGGCAGATGGCCGTGACCTCTATGATTTCAGGGTTGTGCTTGATATCATTTTAGAACCCGGCCAGGCTCGAGAGGTTTCGACAAGAACAATCAGGGCTTTTACGCAGTATCTCGTTTCTGTTTATCGAAAAAATAATTATTCCGGTATATATGTTTATGTACCTTCGCAAGCGATGATAGACGGAGAAAGATTTGTAGATGATATTATGCCGGTCGAGGTTCTCGAAGCATCGGTATCTAAAGTCAGTGTAACACAGTATGATATCGAACAAAATACAGTTGAAAAAGGATATCTTTCAAAAGATGCCGTTCTCAAATGGTCGCCGATAAAAGAAGGTCAGGTCGGAAATCAGAAAAAGCTCGATGATTTTGTGAATCTCTTAAACCTGAATCCCGACAGATACGTCTCCGCCGTTGTGACACAGGGAGATAAGCCTGATACTCTGACGGTGGCTTACGACATTTATGAAACTGACCCATGGCACTATTTCCTCCAGGTTGACAATTCCGGTACCAGAGACAGGCAGTGGACGCCGAGGCTTGGTATCATAAATACAAATGTCCTGGGTATTGATGATAAATTTATGGCGATTTTCCAGGCGCCCCCGGAAGCGGGCATAGAAGATAATTATTCGCTGTACGGCACATATGATTTCCCGATAATGGGCCCAAAGCTGCGTCTTAATTTGTACGGAGGATACAGCGAGTACGATATTAATCCTGAGGGTGGGGGTATTAACTTCCTCGGTAATGGTTCGTTCGGAGGTGGTATATTAAGATATAACGCACTACAGATGGACGGCTGGTTCTTCGATATCCTCGGTTCCATGAGCTACGAACGCAGCAGAATTACGCCTTCGTTATTCCCGCAGTTTTTGGGAAGCAGCATAAGAATGGCTATTTGGGGTGTCGGTGCTCATATTCATCGTTCGACCGACCTGACAGATTCATCTGTTACATTTAATCGACATGAAAATTTTGACGGTTCCGACAGCGGTGATTTTAATACGGCACGGACTAATGCAGATAAAGATTTTACTATCTACACCACGACCGCTGCCCACAGTCGATTCCTCGACGCCAGTAAAGTTCAGCGTGGTGTCGGTTCTTTCCGCTGGATAACATCATCCGACAGGCTCATCCCTGCCAAGATGACTACCTTTGGCGGCATGTACACGGTTAGGGGCTACGATGAATATGAAATCGTCGCTGACGGTGGTATGCTCGCAACTGCTCAATATGAGTTTGACCTTATCAAATACGACCAGGTCAGGAACTCAGACGAGGAAGAGGCCGAATCAACAGCGGCTGATAAATACGAGCTCAAAAAACTTGCCCCCCTGGTATTCTTCGACTATGGACGTACTAATATAGAAAGTCCCGTAGCTGGCGAAAAGAAACATACAACTCTCGCTTCTGTCGGCACAGGTATGCTATTCGAAATTGGCGACAATTTCAGTGGGGGAGTTTATTACGGCTACCCATTGAGGAAAACTGATAATACAAGAAAAGGTAAAGGCCGCGTCAATGTCGGCTTCTTGCTAAGATGGTAAACCTTTGACCCGCTGGCGTACTCCGGGAAAAAAGGAATAAAATATTAAGTAATGAGAAAAATAAAAAATCAATAGGGTGTTTAGTAAAGGGAGAAGCAATGGAAAAGGTAAGAAAAGTTGTCAAAAAGTATTATTTAAGGCAGATTTTAACATACTGGCTCGCGTGCTGGATGTTCTTCGGTCTGCCGGCGCAAGTCGCTATGGCTGCAAATCCAGTGGTCACTGATCCTGGTACTGCTACTATCACACAGGGAACTGATTGGACAAATGTGTTAGTGAATGAAAGCCATTCTGTCATTGACTGGAGCAATTTTAACACTGATCCCAGCGAGCTGATGGCTTTTGAACAAGGTGCTCTGATCAATTCTGCTGTCCTGAACAGAATTACAGGTGGCACAACGAATTTTAAAGGTGACCTGACAGGTGCGGGTATGCGGATATTTATGATTAATCCCGCCGGCATCATCTTTGGCCCCACTGCAACTGTAAACGTTTCCCAGTTGGTCGCTTCCGCTCTTAATATGGATCCAGACGACTTCCTGAAAGACAATATGGTATTCCAGGGCGGCGACGGAATTGTATCAAATTTTGGTACAATCAATGCCACTGACAGCGTCTATCTTCTCGGTGGAGATGTGTACAACTGGGGCACTATCTCCAGCCCGGGCGACGTGATTCTGGTGGCTACTATGAATGACAAAGTCATCATTACAAAAGAGGGCAGCGATGTCCTCGTCAAATTCGACGCCCCTGAGGCGCTTGCAACGTCCGACGTCCAAAATGGACATGACATTGGTTACGGTGATATCTGGTCGTATGCTCTCGTGGAAGCTCGACAAATAACTGCTAAAGCAGAAAGGGATATCACCATTGAAGGTGGCGACATGTTGGCAACCGGGCTTGCAGCTTCCGACGCCGTTGCCAAAATCGATCTTATCGCTGGTGGTAATGTTACAATAGAAGGCTCTGCCGATGTAACGGCCACAGCTATCGGTAATGGTGTCGATAACGCTACTGCTACGGTAAATATCGAGGCTGGTACCAATGTTGATATAGTACCAATTGTTGAGGCTTATGTTCGGGCTTTGGCTTATGATGGTACTACCAACACTGCTACTTTGAACATTACCGCAAACGATGGTCATGTTCAAATATTCGCTGATGATGCATATGCTCGAGTAGACACTTATGCACATAATGGCGTTGATAACATCGCCAATGTTAATATTACGGCCAAAAGCAAAAACGTCGATGATCCGAGTAATGCCTGGGTTAATATAGCAGCCGTAAATGGTGGCACAGTTTATTCATTCCCCCTTGCTGAGGATGCAGAAAATAGCAACTCCGCTGCTCTTATGATTAACGCCGATGCCTTTGTTCAGTTGTCTGCTCAAGATAATAGCACGGTTTGGGTAGGTCCTTATGCCCAATTTTACAAGTCGAAAGGCTCCACCGTTACGAACACCGCCGGTACCACGGTTAATGCAGGCAGTTATGTTGATGTAATAGCCGTTAATAACAGTCACGCTGAAATTAATTCTTATGCAACGTTCGGCAACGACAACAAAGCAACTGTTGATATTGACGCAACTGGCGATCTCAATGTAGAAGGCGGCTCCATAAAAGCCTATGCAGGGTACACTTACTCTGGTAACGCTATAGCTGCGGTCACCGTTGAGGCCGCTAACGTAAATCTTGACGACAGCCAAATGGGTGCCGATGCTTATGCTGAAGAGGGCTTAGGTAACGCTACAGCCACTGTTGATATTACAATGGTCGGTAGCGATGCTGGTGTTGCTGTGGAAAACGATAGTTGGATATGGACCTGCGCAGAGACTTATGATGGCGCAGGTAACGCTGTGTCTGAGATAGCAATTCAAGATGTCGAGAACGTAACTGTTAATAACCACGCCGGAATATATGCCGAGGCTGAAACTGGTGACGGCTCAGGTAACGCCATAGCTGCTGTCGATGTTGATGCAACCGGTAATGTTCTTGTCAATGGCGGGGAAAACCCGTCCCGAGGGGACGGACATAAACACACTTATTCCGGTGGTTTCTTTTATGACTCTGGCGACGCCATGGCCACGCCGACAGTCGCCTCCACCAACAAAACTGTTAACCCACACACGGTAACATAAACCCCGACTTACACTC
>JACNGQ010000410.1 GCA_014384025.1 Planctomycetota bacterium
TAGCGAGTGAATAGAATGATAGCAAAACAAATAAGATATTACAAGGGGAGAATTTGAAATCGCTAATAGAATACCAGAGGGTTCAAAAGATTCTTTTTCAGGGGTTATTATCGGAATCAGCGGGGCGGTTGAAGCTCAGATTAAGGGGTCTTTTATTGTAAGTCTATTCCTGGCAATAAACTACGGCAATATGAAGGCTTTGATTATTTTGGAATGTTACATATATGATTTGAATTTTCTTTGAAAATTGTTTATAATAGTATGGGCTTTTATAATCAAGGAGGGGGTGTGTTTAAATTTTGTTCCAGGGTGGTCAAACGCGGTTATTCGACCTGACAAAACCAAATTTGATAGTTTTGTGACGAGGGCAAAAGCGATGAAGGCAAAAAGAAGAACCAAGGTCTTTCAGTCATTTAGTTTCTCCGTAAGGAGTCCCAAGAGCGAGTCGTGGTTTCGGGGATTTCTACTAATCGTTTTTATATTTGTAGTCTGTTTACCGGCGATGGGGAAAGAGGACGACTGGCTTACCTATTTAGGGAACAAAACACAATCAAAGGCCCCCCCCAAACATATGAGTGCGGCCGAAGCGCTGCCGCCATTGCCTTTGCCAGCTACCCCATTGCGGCGTACTGAGCGCAAGAAACCACCACAACCGGATTATCTTGTAGGCAAAGTGATATGGGGAGAATCAGCTTCATTTGTAGATTCGAGCGGGGACAAGATGGATATAGCGGACTGGAATTTGTGCCCTACGGACATGGAAAATCTCGTTGGTAACGGCCGGTCGATGGATTTGAAATATCACTGGCAGAATGTAAACCTTAATGATTTTCACTTCGATGCGAAAAAGCTGCCGGCGTTATTATTCAGCGGTGTTCGGACGCTGAGGCTTAGCCAAACGCATATTCAGGGGCTGCGCGAATACGTATTGAGTGGCGGTATGATTATCTGCGATTCGATAGCGGGGTCACCTTACTTTTATGATTCCGCCCGGAAGGTTTTCCTTGAAGCATTTCCGGAATGCCGATTTCGTGAGATTCCCGCCGACCATCCGCTTTATCACATGTTGACGGATGTGGAGAAGGTACAGTATCCGAAACAGTCCGGAACTACAAAACCATTTTTGGAGGGTATGTATATCGGCAGCAGGATTGGTGTGCTGGTTTCGAAATATGGATTAGGCTGTGGATGGAACCGTGATTTGACGAGACTTGAAAAGCTGCCAAAGTCGGTTTATTACGATATCAAGAGCGCCAATGAAATCGGACTGAACTTAGCGGCATATATTGTGGGCTATGCGGAGGTAGGGCTTTTGGAGGGGCAGCCGGAGGTTTTCGGACAGGCGGACGAGAAAAGACCTACCGATGAATTTGTCTTTGCCCAACTCAAGCACGAAGGGGCGTGGAATGTTCATCCCGGGGGTGCGACTGCACTGCTGATGAAGCTGCGGCAGTACACAGCTATTCGTGTTAATCTGAAGCGCGTAGCGGTTGATGCGGCAGAAGATGATCTTTCCTCGTATCCATTTCTTTACCTGACGGGTTTGGACGATTTCTCATTTTCTCCAGAGGCGACAGGTGCTTTGCAGCGCTATCTTAATTTCGGAGGCGTGCTTTTGATAAACAATGGTATGGGTCTGGGCACGTTCGACAGGGCGGTACGACGGGAGCTGGCCAGGATTTTACCAGATGCAAGGCTGGAGCCTGTTTCAGCGAATCATAATCTATACAACAGTCTTCTTCCAATCGAAAAGGTAAGTTATTCGCCTGTTGTGGCAAAGAATAAGCCTGAACTAAAAAATGAACCCTATATACTGGGCGTAACAATTGATGGTGACCTTAGGGTCCTTTACAGTCCTTATGATATCGAAGCCGGCTGGCTGGATGCCTACTATCCCTTGATAAGAGGCTATGAATCCATCCATGCTCAGAAATTAGGACTGAATATTATAACGTATGTAATGACTCATTAAAGCGGAGGGTATTTTATGTCAGATAAGACATCAACTATGAGCTGTCCTGAATGTGGAAGGAAGTATGATGTCAGCCGTGTTTCAGCGGGAACAAAAGCCCGGTGCAAATGCGGGTGTAAATTCGATGTTTCAAGCGGGCAGATTGTCGAGCAAGGGATGCCACAAGGCCGGCCGGGTGATACTGCTAATGCAGTGCCAGGGGATGCCCTCGAAGCGGTCGAGTCGCTGGCCCTTGCTAAAGAAAGGGTATTAAATGAAGTAGGCAAAATCATTATTGGTCAAAAGGAAGTGCTGGACCAGATTCTTACTGCGTTTTTTGCCAAGGGACATTGCCTGCTGATGGGTGTGCCGGGATTAGCTAAGACCCTAATGGTTCACAGCCTGGCCCAGACGATGCTGTTAAAATTCAATCGGATTCAATTTACTCCTGATTTGATGCCTACTGATATTACCGGTACAAATATCTTGCAGACGGACCCTGATACGCGACAACGGCGGTTTGTTTTCCAGCAGGGGCCGATATTTACTAATGTGCTGCTGGCTGATGAAATCAACCGTACCCCTCCGAAGACCCAGGCTGCATTACTGGAGGCTATGCAGGAGCGCAAGGTAACCTCATCGGGTCATACCTATAGTCTTCCTGAGCCTTTTTTAGTGCTTGCGACGCAAAATCCGTTAGAGCTTGAAGGTACATATCCACTTCCGGAAGCACAGTTGGACAGATTTATTTTACTTGTTAAGGTTGACTATCCCAACCTGGAGGAGGAACAGCAAATACTATTGACGACTACGGGTCGAGATGGAGAGATGCTTGATGGTATCCTCGATGCTAAATCGGTTATGAGGTATCAGGATTTGGTTAGGCAGGTCCCGGTTAGTGAACACGTGGCCAAATATGCGGCACGGCTTTGCCGGGCAACACGGCCGCAGTCCGACGAGGCCCCTGAGTTTATCAGCAAGTTCGTACGTTATGGCTGCGGGCCCCGTGCCGGGCAGTCTCTGATATTAGCCGCTAAGGCACATGTGGTTTTGAATGGGGGATTCAATGTTTCATGCGACGATATCAGAAAGTACACTTTGCCGGTCATGCGTCACAGAGTGATTCTCAATTTTGCTGCGGCCAGCGAAGGGCTTGATACGGATGCGGTGATACAAAGATTGCTGGATACAATAGGTGAGGAGTAAGAGTAAATCCGAAATCCGATGTTCGGATTTGCTTTGAGGTGTATATGATTGAGTCCACAGGCTATCGATACCTTCCGCCACGAATGGCGGAGCGTTTGCGCGGAGTTGAAATAGGGGTGCGCCGGCCAATGGACGGCAGCCATCAGGGTCTGCACAGGTCTCCTGCGTTTGGTTCTTCGGTTGAGTTTGCGGAGTACCGCGAATATGCACCCGGTGACCCTGTATCCCAGATTGACTGGCCGGTCTATGCGCGAAGCGACCGGTACGTTATCAGGCGGTTCCACGAGGACGTAAGTATCCGATGCTATATTATGTTGGATATATCGGGCAGTATGAAATACAAGCAGGACGGGCCGCTGCAGAAAAGCGAATACGCCTGTTATCTGGCGGCTGGTATGATGTACTCGATGGTGCAGCAGGGTGATATCGTTTCGCTGATTACATTTGATGACCAGATACGAGACTACTACGAGCCTTCGGGGAGCTTTGTAGGGCTTAAACCGATGCTGCAGGGGCTTGAGAAGATTGAGCCAAAGAACAAAGGAAATATTGAGGCGGCGCTGCACACCGCGGCGGAAATGATTAAAGGCAAGGCATTGGTGGTCATCATATCCGACCTGCTGGAAGAACCGGAAAGTATTCTGCAGGGTATTAACCACCTGTATTACGATGGCAAAGAGATTACGCTGTTTCATATTCTGGACCCTGCCGAGATGAACATGTCAGTATCGGGACTGGCGGATGTTACCTCGCTGGAATCGAAAGAAAAAGTAACAGTTGATTTCAGACGAGTACGCGATGCCTACCTTGAGCAGCTTCGTCTTTATCTCGACGAATTGCGGAGCGGCTTTCAGAAAATAAGGGCTGAATACATACTGACAGAAACCAGGACGGAGGTTTATGACGCTATCCTACAGAGGAGTAGAATGGTATGATATTTCCCGCACCCATTTTTCTTTATCTTCTACCGCTGGCGGGGCTGCCGATAGTTTTTCATCTTATCCTAAAGCAAAAAAAACG
>JACNGQ010000207.1 GCA_014384025.1 Planctomycetota bacterium
GAAAAGGTCTTTTTCTTTTATTTCTCGCTTCTTTACTTTTTCAAACCCAAAAATGCGCCTCAACCATACCTCTAATATCTTTAAAACTTCTTTTTCCCTCTTCCCTTCTCCCTTAGTTTCTACCATTTTATTTCCTTTTATTTTCCATAAACGCTTTTTCTAAAAGAGGTTTTTTGCGTTGTTTTGGTATTAGGATTTTGAATTTTGGATTTGTTTAGGATTTCGGATTTAGTATTTACAAAATATATAAAAAGGGGATAAAAAAAATCTCCCCCCTCAAAACCTTTTTCTTTTTTTTTGTTCTTTGCTTTTACTCCCTTCTCTTCCTCTGCACAAGGTATGCGACTGCTAACAAACCTGCAATGGCAAATACCGCTCCGAAGCCCGGTGTCGGTGTCGGTGTCGGTGTCGGTTCTTCTACCGTCGGTGTTGGTGTTTCTAATGCCGGTATCGTTGGCGTTACTTCTGGCGTTGGCGTTACCTCTTCTGTCGGCGTCGGCGTTACTGGCACTGCCGTTAGAATGTCCACCGTTGCAGGAGACACTTATATTGAGTACAACAAATTTGTTAATTCAGGCGCTGTTACAGTATATCAAGCTGCTGGTAGGGATGGTAATGTCTATATTAGGTATAATCTCTTCCAAAATATGCTATCCCCTATACACCACGCCGGTGGAACGCCTGGGACTTGTCAGTTGATCGTCAATTATAACTCCTTTATTGATACAGAGGGCATGGTTCTATGGCTCGAACAGGATTTTGAGACAGCTAGTATAAATGGTATTGAGAATTATTGGGGCACTACAGATACGGATATTATTGATCAAAAAATTTATGATAAGAATGATGACATTAGAGTCAAGAACTATATTAATTATTTGCCTATCCTAACTGAGCCTCACTCGGATACTCCACAGGCAGACCAAGGGTAACAACAGTTCATTTTTGTACAACTGCACAAGCGCCTGAAAAGTACAACAAGAGATATGTTTTAGCTTTCGAGATTAAAGGTTAAGCTGAAAGTTATACCTATTGTAACCTCAGCTCCAGTTGCTTCATACACAATAATTCATTGAAGCAAGAGTATCTAAGGGTCGTCCCAGAATTTCTCTACAGGAAGAGCTATGTCTATGCCCAACTTCTCGGCTTCATTTACTAGAAAATCAGTTAATCGTTCTACCGTATCGGTATGAAGAAATATATAGCCTTGAAGATATTCCTCAAATTGTGCCTCGCGTTTTTCAGGGTCAGACTCGGCCTCAGGAACACTCCACGCAAGACTTGGCGCTTTGCCATCTTCCGTCCACATAAAATTATGCAGGCGGTTGTAGATTGGCTTACTATCTATGAACGCGATCGTGTTTGCTTCTATGAGTTCGATTTGATATATTCGCTTCCTGTATTTGTAAGTTGTGATATCTCCCTCGCTTAGCGCATTGTAAACTTGCTCTAGACTTTTATTACTGATAGCTTCAGCGTGTTTCAGCTCAAGTGTATACTCCCTAAGTAGGAACGCCATTTCTTTTATTAACTCTATATCATCTGATTGTTCAGTCTTGGTTGACGTTTCTGAACGAGAGCCACAACTTGGAGTTGATAAGGCTAGTATCAGAACTAATGCTATAAGCAGAAATGAAAATTGCCGTAGTCTCATTATAACCTCCTCCTGCAATCCTTGGCCGTGTTATACAAGCTACTAATGCCCTGCCGTGGCTATTGTATCACTCGATATTGCGTAATGGAATGCCACTACCTTGCGGCCATGAATTGAAGACTGGCGGGTGTTGCATACATATGGTTTGACAGACAATCAAAAGGTGAAAACGATAGGCTACGTGATGCGGTGGAAAGTCAGGGTAAAAGTTCTTCTTTCCGTCCAGTAAGCCCCACCTTAGTGGACTCGAACTCAGACAAAGGCAAAGGTTAGTCTGTGAGTTCTATATATTGAACAACTTGGGCTGCCAATCCCGATCTGAGCTGTCATCACGAGAAACACCGCGAACTGATATTTACCTGGGCTCAATTTACCCAATGGTTGCCTGAAGTTTTGTATGGAAATTGAATAAAATGCTGGCAAAGCTTATAATCTCTGTTTGCGATCATCGCCCGATTCATGGTCTATATACGCAATATTGCAGGTAGTAACTCTAATGGAACTTACTGATAGATATCGCTGGAAAATAATAGCGGCAGCCGCATTTTGTTATTTGATTTTTGCGGTTGTACTCCAGAGCATCCCGCCTATTTTGGGAATTTTAATTGACATGTTTCATATTTCCTACGCCGAGGCTGGTGTGCTTATGAGCCTGGCTTTATTTCCGGCAATTGTCCTTTCTATCCCCGGTGGTTTGCTGGTGGACCGCTTCGGTGTCAGGATAACGGGCACTGTGTCACTGGCAATTATGATGCTGGGAACAGTTATAGTAGCTATGGGAAATAGCTACTTGGTGTTGAGTCTTGGCCGTCTGATAGTTGGACTGGGGGCGACAGGTGTAGTGGTAGCACTGCCAAAGATAATCACGGCATGGTTCGCCGGGCGTGAGATAGGACTGGCGATGGGAGTATACCACACCGCTTTCCCGCTGGGTACCATACTGGCACTGAACTTTGCTGGCATTTTAGCCTATGGTCTGGGATGGCAGGTGCCAATCTGGGGCAGCGCTGTTTTATGTGCCGTCGCTTTGCTGCTGTTTATTAGTTTTATCAGAGATAAAAAGGGCGAGCAATCGGAAACGCTAGAATCGAGCAATCTGCTTGGTGCAATAAAGGAAGCCGGATGGAAAATATGGTGTGTTGGTATAGCATGGGCGTTTTTTGCCGGGTGCACAATTTCATACTTCACCTATGCACCGGATTACTTTATCAGCAGTGGTAAAGACGTTGCTCAGGCTGGCCTCATTGCCAGCGCTCCCATGTTCGGGTCCATTGTACTGGCAGCGCTGGTAGGCAAGCTGGTTGATCGAATAGGTAAAAAATGGCTGTTCGCAGTAATCGGCTTAGCAGGAATAGCCCTGATGCTGTTTCTGATTCCCCGGTTTACAAACCATGCTGCTCTGCTGGCCGTTTCTATGGGGATATTTATAGCACTGTTTACTCCAGCATCATTTGCCATGCCTGCCGATATCGTTCCTGAGCGAGTTCGTGGCGTCGGCTTCGGCATTATATTAACCTGCCAGGGTTTCGGTAATGTATTGGCCCCTGCTCTCGTCGGCCTCCTTCGAGATATTACCGGGAATTACTGGTGGAGTTTTGCAGCAATGTTCGTCATGGCTTTGCTAGGCATTATTCCCATAGTGGTAATAGCGGCTTGTAGAAAAACGAAAAGGTGAACCGACAGCCAGCACACCAGGCGCCGTGGACTGCATCCCTATGGTTGGGCAGATTGCTGCAGAACAAGAGGTTTAGAATGGTACTTTGGTTATAATGCTAAGATGGAGATTCCCAAGGACACTTAGTCTTCTATGCCGTAGTCGTGGAGGCAGTCTATGAGGTCCTGAACGGTAACGATTTTATCGGTATCTTCGTCTGATATCTCCAGCTTTCGTCCCGGCCTGCTGAATTCCTGTTCGATGGCTGTGATAAGCTCGGCTAAATCCGGGGGGTCAATATTGAGGTCGTCAACGAAGGATGCTGAAGGCTCTATTGATTCCTCGTCAACGCCGAGTTGCTCCGCAATCATTTTCTTAAGCTTTTCTGAAATGAGTGCCATTCGTTTCCTCTCGAGATTCAGGCTTGCTCAGTTCTCTCAATCCCTTTTTGTTGTTCCCCTTGCTGTATACAGGCAGTAACTACTGAACCCAAAACCCCGTTGATAAATTTTTTAGAAGCATCACTACCAAAACTCTTAGCCAGCTCAACGGCTTCATTAATAGCCGCTTTAACCGGAACTCTATTATCGAATAAAATCTCAAAAATGGCAAGGCGGAGAATATTTCTGTCTATGGTGGCTATTTGATTGACGGGAAAGGAGGGAGCGAACCTTTGAATCACATCATCTATGTCCTTCTTGTTCTGAAGAACCCCGTTAACCAGACTTCTGGTAAAATCGGCGGCTTCATCAGGCAGGGCTTTTTCTTTCAGTAAGCGAGCCAAAATCTCCTTAGGCTTGTGAGTAGAACAGTCAAGCTCGTAAAATGTTTGTAGAGCAATAGTCCTGGCCTTACGTCTAA
>JACNGQ010000153.1 GCA_014384025.1 Planctomycetota bacterium
ACGGGCATCATTTCAAGGAAGAGATACGTGCGGTTCGCTCCCCAGTCCGACTGGGGAGCGAACCGCACGTATCTCTTCCTTGAAATGAAATTCCTTCGAGAACAATCACAACCACGTTACGATCCAGTTGGTGTTCTTTACGCGTAATTTCTAACTGTTCGAAATCAGGTATTTTTCTCTCAGGTAGAAAAGTTTGGCGGTTATCAGAGATAATAAAACTCATAATTGCCCGCAAATGGCAGTTATAATGTAATCCTAAAGAGGCCATCTGCGGAGAGCTTCCTTTGGACACTGCGCCACGAACCAGAATGCTGCTGACAATAATAGCTAAAGAAATAACAATCTTGGCGAAAAAGCGCTTTCTGTTATAATTTGGCGGAAGGGGGCTTGCCAATACGAAGAAGAAAAACGTCAGAGCAATCGCACTGGGACCGAGCAAAATAAAGGCCGTCATGGGCATCTTTAAGAGATTAACACCGATTATACACAACGCGTGCACTGGGGCCCTTCCTAATGACAAAAGAACTCTGGGTAAAATTTGTGTTCCGGTTCTTATCAGCCAGCCGGCATTCATTACTGCCCAGGTGCACACAACAGCAGCAGTAATCGTAGTTGTACGAAGAACCCACCTTTTGGGCCACCTGAAACAAATCAGCGATAGTACAACCTCGACCATCAACAGAAACGAGATATCAAGAAGAACCCAGCCAAGGTACTCACTAAGAAAACCGTTACGCCAGGAATGAAAAAGTTTCACGGCAAGCGTGCAAAATAGCGCCATGAACATAATGACACTGTAAGCGCGGGGAGCTAATATGTTATACAGGCGCCGAAGCAACGTAGCTCTTGTGTCTTTACAATCGGATTGCAATTGCTCAGAAATCATAGAATGTCAAAATACTAAAAGTCATAACAAATAGCAAGCTGTTGCTATGGCCTTAAGGTGATAAGAATATTCATATTTATCATCCGAGTAAGACAGCCATGGAGTTTTGTAACATTTTTGATGTTGCTAGGAGTAATAGTTATTAATAAATAAAAATTAGTAGTAGTATTCATATAGCTTGTTAGATTGTTACATTAGCCGCTGTAATAGTATGTAAAGTTTTGTTGGGGCGATAGTTGGATACAATAAAAGCATATTTATCCCTGTGGAAAACCTATTAGATTGTATATGGTTTTCGGGTACAAACTAACAACGGTGGTTTTGGGGTAATGATAAACTGGCAGTCAGCATTGTTTGTAACGAGTTTATTAACAGCTTATCTACAACCATCATGTTAGTAGAATAATTGTGATTTTCTTCAAAATTGTTTTGAATTGTTTTGTTATTATGGTTAACTAGGGAACAATATATATATAAACAATATAAAAAAATGATGAGGAGATATCGAGATGTCTCTTGAATTTGAATTGTGTTTAAAAAGGCCGTTTACATTGTTGGCTCATGAGGCACTTTTGAATATTTACTATTCGGCCTCGTGTTTAAAGAAAAAAGCCGGAGAATTTCTCCGACCTTTTGGGCTAACAGACGTACAGTTTAATCTGATGATGCTTTTAAAGTACCAAAGTGAACAGGATGAAGGCCTAAGTCAGGCCCAGTTAAGCAGTATGATGCTTGTTAACCGTGCGAATATAACTTCTCTTATAGACAGGATGGAAAAAGCGGATTTAGTTATCCGCACGCCTGCCCCGTCCGACAGGCGCTCCAATATAGTCAAGCTGACCGGCCGGGGCAAGGAGCTGCTCGCAGAGATAGAGCCGCGTTACACAAAGGAAGTAAAGCGTATAATGGCCGCATTGAAGCTTAATGAGCAAAAAACCGTTATCGAAATGCTTGAAAGAATCCGAGGGAATGTTTCCGGGCTAAACGAGAATACAACACAGGATGTCAGTCTTGTAAGGGTGTAAGGAGTGATTTATGGACAAGAAAGTTAAAGCGAAAGACAATAAACCAAGCCCATCTTTGTTCGCAGGCTTTGATGTCGGTAGCAGCTTTGTGCATTATGTGGTTCTTGCTCAAGATAAAGAAATAATATACTCTCCAAAGCCTATCATGCACTTTGCCGACCCGATCGGGGCGATAAAACAAGCCTGGCGCGATATCAACGAGAAGTTTGGCAGTGATAACATCCAAAATACTGCGTTTACAGGAAGCGGTGCCGAGTCATTCCCAAAAGTCATGAAGGGTATAACTTATGTGTATGACAGCGTAGCGATTCCGAAGGGGGTCGAGGCGGCACAGCCCCAGGCGGAGTATATCTTTCATATCGGGGCAAAAGACTCATACTTTTTCAATTTGAAGCAGATAAACGGCAAAAAGATTATTCAGGAGTGGAAAACAGGTACCAAATGCGGCGGAGGTTCCGGAACGCTGATAGAAAAGCAGTGCAGGAGGCTGTTTGAGGGTGAGGTTATCGCCCCTGTGCTTGAAGATATTTCAACGGCCAGGGACGAAAGTCAGAAAGAAAGCATCAGAACAAAGAACAGGCAGAAGCAACAGGCAAGATTAGAAGAGATGTTCGACAGGGCCCAGAAAGAGGCTCAGCAGTCTCAGCAGCCGAGTGAGTTTCTGGCAAGATGCGGCGTTGTTATCCAATCGGATTTGATTCACAAACAAAACGAGGGTGCAACAAGAGAAGACAATCTGTCGGGGCTTTTCAGAACGGTCGCTAGAAACTATAAAATCGACGTTCTCGGAGCAAGGGAATTCGAAGACGGCAACAATTCCGACATTGCTATCGCAACCGGTGGAGTTCTTACTAACGATCTTATAAGAAAGAGCCTTGAAGAGTTCCTTGGCCTTTCAATAACAAGACCGAAGCATTATCACAACATAGCGGCCATAGGCACGGCGGTTAAAGGAATAGAGCAAAACAACAGTGTGGTTTTTAGTCTCGAACAACTCGATAAAGTAGCCGAATACAGCAGGGAGAAAAGACAATTCACACCGGCACTGCTCGAATATCTTGATAAAGTGAACGAGAGCAGCATCACATTAAATGGAGAAATACCTGCCAATACCGAAGTTGTCCTGGGAATTGATGGGGGAAGCACAACTACAAAAGGAGCGTTGGTTGAGCTAAAGACCGGCAAACTCCTCGACAAACTTTACATCAAAACTCACGGCAATCCGGAGGAGTCGTTAAAGCGCGTTCTAAAGTACCTCAGCAGACACAGAGAAAGGGTGATTGTAAAGGGAGTCGGAGCAACGGGATCGGCGAGAAAGCTGTACGAGAAAATCCTGGTAAGCAAAAAGAAATCAGAAGAAATAGCGAAGCGGGGGGCAGGGCTCGCGGACAGAATAACCGACGAAATAACCTGTCATGCCCTCGGCGTTAAGCATTGCAATTCCGAGGTTGATACGATATTCGAAGTGGGCGGTCAGGATATGAAGTTCACCAGCTTCTCTCCGGATGGAACGGTCAAAGAAGCAAAAATGAACTATAGCTGCCAGGCCGGTTCAGGACAGACCCTTGAGAATATGGCCGACATAATAGACCTGAACGTTGAAGATACCCTGCAGCAGGCCGCACTCGATGCGGAAAAAGTTCCGGTGATTGACTCGACCTGCGGTGTTTTTATGGAGATGGATGAGAACAGACTTATTGCCGAAGGTTTTAGTAAAGAGGAAATAGCTGCAGCGATAGTCCGGGGAACTGCCGCCAGTTATTACTACAAGTTCGTCGGAGGCTCACAGCACGCCGGTGATAAATGTTCTGCTCAGGGAGGCCCCCCTTTGGGAAAGGCATTCCTTGCGGCTCTTGCCCAGGTATCGGAAAAGCAAATAGAGGCCTATCCTCACAGAGAAATGTTCGGTGCGTGGGGGCAGGCTCTGGACATAATCGAGAACATAAAGCAGTTGGAAACACAGGTTAATAGCTATGAATCCGCCTTCAGGGGTTGGGACCTGATCGATATGCCTTTCGAGAAGGAAAAAGTGTCATGTAAAGATCTTTTCGAGGGGAAGACCTGCGGCATGAGAGATTGCCAGCTCGAAGTATTTTCAATAGAGGATGACGAGATAATTACAGGAGGTTTTTGTCCGAGGGGAAATTCAGAGTCGGCCAAAAAACCGAAAACGAACTATGTGGACAAATATCATAAGATATATGAAAAACACTTCAAAGAGCAGGGAGGCCTGCTGGAAGAGCTGTCTGGTTTGAAAATAGATAAGCAGCAGACCGTAACTGTCGGAATAAAAAGAAGCACTGCAACACTCGGTGAAAAGGGAATCTGGAGCGCAGCTTTGTTCAAAAAGCTCGGCTTCTATCCCGTCGTATCACCGAAAACGAATAAAGAAATCGCAAAGATCGGCGTTGATAATTCGAGAACAGAATTCTGTATAGCGAGAAAGCTGGCAACAGGACACGCATCTGTTCTAATCAGGCACCCGGACATAGAGTACCTTTTTAATCCGAGTTTTATCGAATTAAGGACTGGTACGCTTCCGGACCTGAAATATTGCATTTACACTGAAACCGAGGGTTACATCTTAAACGATGTGCTTTCGCTCGATAAAGACAAACAGATAAATCCCATCCTGCACTTCGGTGATATGGGTCTGCTTGTGCGGGAAATTAAAAAGGAATTCGACAGGCTAAAGTTTAGCTTCACCGAAAGGCAGTTAAAGAATGCCATCAAATATGCCGACGCCGCCGAAAATAAATTCAAAGCCGAACTCTACGACGAAGGAGACAAGTTCCTTCAAAAGGTAGAGCGTAACAATGAAAAGGTCTATGTTGGTATCGGCAGAGATTATGTTTTGCTTGACCCGGAAGCAAGCTCAAACTCAGGAGCGATGTTGTCACAAATCAGGGGATTAAATTACATACCTCAGCTCTTCTTAGAGCATAAATTCCTGGATATCTCTCTTGACGAGGTGGTTGAGAACGAATTCTGGGTGCAAAGTGTTAAGATATTGAAGGCCAATCTTTTCGTAGCGAACCATCCCAATTTATTCGCTATAAGGATGATGAATTTTGCCTGTGGCCCGGACAGCTTAAAGATTTACCAGGAAGAAAAAATACATCAGGCGGCGAACAAGCCGGTCCTTGTCCTTCTGACGGATGCCCAAACCAACAATGCTCCGTTTGTAACCAGGACCGAAGCTCATGAAAGAGTAGTAAACCAGAGCAAGCCGGGCAAATTGAACTTTGAGCATCTCAAAATGCGCAAACAGGATAACTCTGAGCAAAGGACTTGGCTCATCCCTTATATGGGAGACGCCAGTTACGTCGGGGCCGCCGGTCTGAGGCATTTCGGAGTAAAGAGCAGCGTATTAGCTACGAATACACAGAGGGGTTATGAAATAGCGAGAAAGCACATCTACACCGAAGTTTGCCATCCGCTAAAAGGCGTTGTCGGTGATGCCATCGGTTTCCTGCAGGAAGAGATCGAACGAAAAGGCAAAGAATACGTCGAGGGCCACTATCTCGTTATGATTCCGACTACGAGCGGCCCGTGCAGATTCGGTAAATATGTGGAATTAGTCAGAGAGTTTCTGGACCGTGAGGGCCTGCAAAAAGTCCCGGCTGCAGGACCTTCTTCAGAATCCGATTATCAGGACATACCTTTCCCCGGTAAGCTCAGCTCCTCGGAAAAAACCAAAATGCAGCAGATGTTGTTTAAGGGAATAAAAGGATCGGATTTGCTGGAAGATATCACTATGAGATTCCGTCCGTATGCAGTTGATAGAAATCAGGTCGAAGAACTCAAAGCACAAAGGCTGAGCGCACTTGAAAAAGTCGTTGAAAACGGTGCTGAAATAACGGAAATGGTAGCCTGGGGTGAAGAAACAGTAGCCGGGTTCAGGGAAATAAAACTGCGAGAAGACAAAAGATTTCCTCTTGTTCTGTATATCGGGGAAATCTATATGAGACAGCACGACCCATATACTGATTTTGTAGTCCACAAGCTGGAACAGCAGGGTCTTGAAATCGTAAGGGACCCGGTAATAGACTGGCTGGATTATGTAAATAAGATGAATATAAGAAACAACAAAAGAGATATTGGGCTGGCGCTAAAAAGTTTCAATCTAAGCAGGGCGTTGAGAGTAACGAAAAAATATGCTCATTCCTATCTTAAAGGAAGATATATGTCTTCGGTCGAAGATAAAATCGCCGAGCCGTTTCATGAAGTCCTAAAGGGAAGGCACGTCCTTCCGAAGCCGATTGATATGATAGAGACTCTGGAACGCAACCAGGAAGGTCATGGCAATATCGAAGGCGAGTCGCCGTTAAGCACGGGTATCGCATATCATCTTATGAACGATTTGGTCAGCCCGGTTGGCGATGCCTGTATCTCGGGAATATATCACGTAGGCCCGTTCACCTGCATGCAGGAGGGGGTCGCGACCGCGAAAATAGAGGCGATGGCAAAAGAGTTAAGGAAGAAAAAGCCCGATTTGGTATTTCCGATTATTCACGCATATTTCGGCGATTCGGCAAGTGCAAATCTCGAATCGGAGATTGCTGTTTTCACGGAGCAATGCTACCAGAAACGGGAAGTGCTCATGGAAAAATACGGCATGAAGGCTCCATCGCCAAGGACCCCTGAAAGGATGGACATAAAAGCCGTTTCTGCTGCCAGGCGCACCGCCGAATCTTTGTCTCGTGCAGAAGAATCCTGACTAAGCCGATGATAAAATATACGAGCTGCTCTGCTGTTCCGGATCATCCGGTAAGTTCAGCAATATTTTACAGTGGCAGGTCACGACGTGACCAGATGACACCGCCCAATAGTGTCGAGATGATAAGTATCGATAACAATACACACATGTCGCTTATAGGCCATGTGGATTCCTTAAAAATCTTCCCGCCATCGACATAATAGAAAATGGTTGTGGGTTTTAGCCATTTCATTCGAGGCCACCATTCAGCGATAATCGACACGAAATAGTTCGCTACCAGATAGGCAACCGTCAGCCACACAGCAGTATTGCGTTGAAAACATGCAGCCGCCAGAAGTGCAATACCGCCGGCGGTGCTTGCGAGTATTCCACCATTGATTGCTGCTTTGAAAAATGAATACAGGGGGATTTCCTGGCTGAACTCATACACGTTAGTTGCAAAAACTGTGCCGCAGAACATCACAAGGACCAGTGCGAACATGCCTGTTATGGTGATAAGGCCGGAGCAAATATAGACATGGGTTTTTGTTACCTGACGACTTAAAATCAATTCCATGGTACCTTTTTGAACCTCACCGGCGAGAAGACCGGTCGGCACGCCTACAGCAAAGAGCATGTACAAGGTAAGAACAAGAGGATGATTATAGCCGATTGCGATGAGCCCAGACACGTTGCCAACTTTCAGCGCCTCGCCGCCTAAGGCTGTTTTTATAAACGAAGGGAGCATATCGAGAAACTGAACAAATGTCTTAACGGTGTCGTTGTCATGTACTATACCGCAAATGGCTATCTGAAAAAGAAAGATCACCAATGCAATGAGGGCCCATATGGGCAGGATGCGCAGAGTCCAGAACCGCAGCAATGGCAATGGAAACTGAGGGCGTACCTTACTGCTCATTAGCAGCCTCCTTTGGCTCAGAACCACGATGCTTTGTTACACCCAACGGCTGATTTTTATTGTAGTATTGAATGAACGCTTCTTCCAGGGAGGTCTCTGGTGTCGAGATTCGGTCCACAGGATATTGCGAAAGCCATTTTAACACCGGATCGATAGATCCTTGGTAAGCTAAGTGAAGTGTTTCCGGCTCCTGTTGAATAAGGCGCACGCCAGGCAGCTTGTCAACCGGTAAGCTCGGTATCTGCGTTCCCTCTGCAAACCAGACCTTCAGGCGTTTTCGGCCTTGTTGCAGGATTCTGGAAATAGGGGCCAGTTCGTTCAGCCGGCCCTCTCGCAATATGGCTGCTCGGCCGCACACCGCGGCCACTTCACTAAGATCATGAGAAGAAAGCAATACGGTCGCGCCCGCCTGGGCGGCTTCGCGAATGAGTTCCAGAACGACCTGCCTAACGAGCGGATCAAGTCCGATTGTGGGCTCATCCAGAATAAGCACGTCAGGTTGATGTTGAAAAGCGTAGAGGACACCCACCTTCTGGCGATTACCCTTTGAGAGAGTGTGCACGCGTCTGTCCAGATTTAGGTCGAGCCTCTCAGCCAATTCCTCTTGCCGCTTGCTAAGGTTATTACCGTTGCCTAATCTCGCCAATATACCGAGCGACCTTCGCGACGTTAGTCCAGGCCAGATGCGAAATTCCCCGGGCAGATAACCAATATTAGTATGTTGAGTCCCTCGCCCCGGCATGATACGCTCGCCTGATACAAGGCAATATCCGCTTGTCGGCCTGAGCAGCCCCATCAGACAACGTATAGTCGTAGTCTTGCCTGAGCCGTTCGGCCCCAAATAACCGAAAATCTCACCCTTTTCGACACTGAAAGACAGGTCCTCAACGCCTCTGGCAGAGCCGTACCATTTTGATAGTGTCTTGACCTCAATTGCCTTCATAATAATCTTTTTAGCTTTACTTTTGAAGCATTGTCCCTTCCTGTGTTTAATCTGTCCAGTAGAATTCGTAGTTCCTCATCGACACTTTTGTTTTAAATATTATGATGAAAATGTGCCTTGTAGTTGCTGGGCACCAACTACAAGACACTTAGATAGAAAAGCCTGCCCATCTTATCAATATTCCATGGGAGTATAATCGGACGGAATATTAGGTTCGAAAATGCCCGGCTCAAGCTCTACATTCCACTGGAATTCATCTGCCGTTACATTTACTTCAACAGGTTTCCCGCCGGTACAGGAGGTAATATGTTTGTCACTGATAACTAACTCGGCCTCATACCGAACGGGAAGAGAAGTCTCGACATCAATCCAGAATCGTGCTACCAAACTATCAAAGTGAACGGGGACAAATGCCGCTACAATCTTCGAGTCTCTGATTTCAAAGCCCTCGGCTTCTTTTCCATTTAATATTTTTCGCCCTAATTTAACCGGCTCTTCCGACTCGATCAATCCCTCAACTGCCGCCGCGATGCTTCTCTGGCTCCAAACCAAACGTTCGGTCTCAGTCAATTCTTTATGTTTATACTGCTTAAATAACGGCGCAACTTCAATAAATGCATTCTTTTCCGGAAGCCAATAAACCTGGTGTAGCAGCAGGCCCTCTGTGGTACACATATCCTCCCGGCTTCCGTGTGCGCTGGAGTAGTACCTTGTTACGTCTGTTTTCAAATTTTTCAAAAAAGAAAGTTTTATACCATTGCATGTTATGATGCGATGCTCTTGCCATATGGCCGAATTAGCCTGTGCAATTTTTTTGGCTACATCGGCCAACACTACGCCGCTTCCGTCAATCGAACCACCAAGGTGATTTAGAACCACCATTACTGTGATTATTACCACCGCTGCGGTAGCTAATTTTGTTATATTACTTTTCATAATAGTTCTCCATACCGAAATGCTTTTGACACGCTGATTAGCGGTCACTGCTTTTCCCATAATTGTGGAGGCATCGCTGAGAATACGCCGGTCCATCTCGGTTAAGCCGGATTCGCTGGGAGACCCTCGGAATGACCTTCGGAGCAATTTTTTGGTTTTCTCGTTTCGGTTCATTATTCCACCTCGCCATTCAAAAGGGACTGCAATTTAACAAGTCCATAACGGTACCGGCTCTGAATAGTATTAATAGACTCGCCGGATTGATGGGCAATCTCTCGAAAACGCAGACTGCTCAACACGTGAAGTACAATAACCTGGCGCTGTTCCTGTGGCAGTTGAGCAAGGGCGCAAGCCACCACTTTACGTTGCTCTTTACGTCCTGTGACTTCTGCGGGCCCCATCGATTCCATTTGGGGGTATTTGCCCTCGACGAGTTGTCCATCGCTGTTTTGCCTGTCCCGGCGGTTGAGATTGCGGGCCCGGTTGGCAGCACATATCGCCAAATAGCCCTTGAGCGAACCTTTCAGTTGAAATCGTCCGGGCCTGGGACGCGAAACCGACAAAAACGTCATGAAGCACATCCTCGACGGCTGTCGGGCAGTTCAATAGAGCACCTGCCACGCTGAGCAAATCAAGCTTGTACTTTTCGTATATTCGGCGTAATGCGTCCATATCCCCTGCGTTAAACATCCTGATTAATAGTCTGTCTTCTATCAAAATGGGCTTACCCTTAATTAAGTGAGTACTCACACGTTATTATAGAAACACGCTGAGTAGCACTTTTAGTCTATACAGATTGAAATTATTTATCCGGATTTGAATTAAACTTCAACGACAGTATCGTATTCCAGCTGCTGCTGTTCAGTGTACGGCTTTTGCGTGGGTAATTTTTATCACCGTGCGTCGGCTGTTATCTCTCCGTTTTCGTTACACACGCACGTTAGCTTATTTTCTTTAACAGCTCTTTTCGGGCTTTGACTCGAAGCCTGGCGTTCTCGTAGCGCTTCTTTTCCTGTTCTGTTTCGGGTAATATCGGTGGGACGACTGTAGGCTTTTTGTTTTCATCCAGCGCAACAAAAGTCAAATGCGCCGTCGTAGCTATCACCCTGTTGCCGCCGTATGGGTCTTCTCTACTGACCTGAACGCCCACCTCCATCGACGACTGGCCGACATAATTTATTGATGCCTTCAGGACTACATGGTCACCGATACGAACCGGTTCCATAAAGACCAGCGAGTCGATGCCCGCAGTAACAACTTCTTTGCCGCAGTGTCTCTGTGCAACCATTGCAGCAACCATGTCAATCCAGGCCACAATCGCTCCGCCAAACGCTGTCCCTTGGGGATTGGCCTGGCTGGGCATAAGTAAATATCTTGTCTCCACCGCGCTTTCTTTGGGGCTTTTACCTTTTTCGTTTGCCATTGTATCAAGAGCCTGAAATTATTTTAGAATTCCACTTTCGGCACTTCGGTTTTTGCCTGTTCGCTTGCCTCGAAATATTCTACTTTTTCTACACCTGCGCGTTTGCAGAAAAATGATCCGAAAAGTTGCCGATAAAAAGTATTCAGTTGCCTGGCCGCCTCGTTATATCTTGTACGGGCAACATTGATCCTATTTTCAGTCCCTTCCAGCGCAACCTGTAGGTCTCGGAAGTTTTCGTTGGCCTTTAACTGCGGATAGTTTTCCTGTAGCATTAGAAGCCGTGATAAGAAACCGCTAAGTTCATTAGTCGCCTCTATCTTACCCGCCCTCGAGCCCGCCTGAAAATATTTCTCCCTCGATTTAGCGATATTTTCGAACAGCTCTTTTTCGTGCGTCGCATATCCCTTGACCGTTTCAACGAGGTTTGGAATTAAATCGAGCCTTCGTTGCAAAGTAGTGTCGATATCGGCCCATGCTTTTTCCGCTCCCTGTTCGAGGCTGACCGCCTTGTTATAACCGCCGATGTACCAGGAGAATATTCCGAAGCCAATCAATAACAAAACGAGCAGCACGCCTACGAGTACAACCCATGCTTTTCCGAAGTTTCTCATATCTTCAATCCCTTCAAATAATTTAACTTTTGCTTATTTCTACCATCCCCCGCTTGCGCCGCCGCCACCGAATCCCCCGCCCATTCCGCCGCCGAAACCTCCGAAACTTCCTCCAAAGCTTCCTCCTCCGAACGAACCACTCCGACCATAACCTCCATGGCCTCCGAACCCTCCGAGCATAAACGGCAGAAAGAACCATAATCCCATACCTCTGCCTCTGCTTCCTCCTCCGAATATCAGAAACATGAAAATCAAAACCGGCAGAATGCCGCAGCAGGGCAGACCTCTTCTTATGTTGTTTCGTTGGGTGCTCATAGGCGCCATCTTGGGCATACCCGTCAAGGCAGCTCCGGCTTTTGTAGCGATATTCTGGACCACTCTCAAATTGGCCTGGTAAATTCCCTCGCTGTAATTGCCTTGCTTAAGATATGGTACAAGGACCTCTCTGCCTACTCGCCCGCAGTACTGGTCTGTTATAAAGCCCTCCAGTCCATAGCCAACCTCGAATCGCCATTTTCGGTCATTTTTCGCAAGGACGAAAAGCATCCCGTTATCTTTGCCTTTTTGACCGAGTTTCCATTTTTCGGCTAACTCAATTGAAAATTGCTCAATCGACATTCCCCCCGTTGTCTCCACAGTCAGGATGATATACTGGGCCCCGGTCTTTTGTTCCAGTTCCTGCAGTATCCCGTTTAGCGAACTTTCTTGTGCGGCATTTATCACGTTGGCGTAATCTTCGACGTAGTGACTCGGCATCGGTAAATTGGCCGCCCGGCCGGATGTTGTCGCAGACGATACTATCAGAAACGCTGCAATTAATATTGTAAAGTAACGCAGCATAATCAAACCTCGAGCTTATCAACGATAAGGGCTAATTTTTCAACTGTGGCATAGACCAATTCAAAGGCATTCGTAATTTCGGCCTCGCTGAGCCGGGCATTTTGGTTTTGCCAGTTTCTTGCAGTCTCCAGAGATTCCAGATTGACTGAAAACTGCTCAGCCGCCTTGCTTAATGTTGGTTCCGCCTGTGTGGGTCTCTCGATATCTTTTAACCAAAGAATTGCTCGCAAAAACGGCGTCAGGCCTTTCGCAGTCGAAATCAGAACATCCCGGACAAGTTTTTTATTGGCCCCCGAGGCAATATAGCCCTGCCTTAGTCTGATGAGCATTGCTTTCAGTTCACGCTCACACTGGAGTCGAACGTCTTTTTTATCAAAAGCCAGCGACTCGAAAGGATCATTTCCGAGGATTGTCTTATGCGTTAGTTGAAAGTCCAGAAACTCAACGCCGAACACATCAAGTGACTGTTCAATATACGATTCTGTCATGAGCAGCGGCGGTGAGATGTGTTTCTTTCTCATCGGCTTTGCCAGTGAGGCTATGGCATTGAGCGAAGATAAATTGTGCTTGTCAAGAACGAGGACGGTATTGATGTCGCTTTGGCCGGGCCTGAAATCTCCTGTCAAACTGCTGCCGATTACTGTGATGCTCTGCAAATTCTCGGCTAATTCTGAAGTGAGTTTCTCGGTAAAGTCCTTTATGCTGTCGCGAACTTGGTTGCGTAAAGCATCAAGCTTAAGGTTTGTTTTGTTTTCAGCCATCTTGTTTTTACCTCTTTGATTTCCCGAAAAGATTGAAAGCAGCGGCTATTTTGTAACATTTGATCAGACCACTAATCCGTCTGATATTAATAATCTCACTCACACTTATTCACTTTGAAGCAAAATCCTTCACTGACGCACTAATGAGCCCATGTGTGTAATTTGTCATAATGATGAATATTAACCAAATCGTTGCGACAGGACAAGCTTAACCTTGAGCTTCTGGTCCTAAATTTAATTTGACACTGTAACGGGCTTAACTATAATTGGAGAAATGCGGCAGCGACCGTACATTACTAATATCCTGGAAAGGATCTCTTATGGAAAAGATAAGTAACTGGGAAACTGGTGAATATAGGATGAATTTTAATCTTCCCAAACAGTGGGCCTTCTGGCTCAAATTGGCAGTTCCGATTGTGCTTGTTCTGGCTGTCGGGTCGACTTCGTTTTACATGGTGAACACCGATGAGGAGGGAGTTGTGCAGCGGTTCGGCAAATATGTGCGAACTACCAAGCCGGGGCTCCATCTGAAGTTGCCTTTGGTGATTGAGAGGGTGAGCACGCCGCAGGTGGAAAGGATAATGAAGGAGGAATTCGGTTTTCGAACGATCAGGGCGGGCGTGCAGACGCAGTACGGGCAACGACCCCAGGAGGAATACCTTATGCTCTGTGGTGATTTGAGCGTGGGGGAGGTTGAATGGATTGTCCAGTACAAGATCGACAACTCCAGGGACTATCTGTTCAATATGCGGAATCCGGAAAAAGTGCTCAGAGATGTTTCTGAATCCGTGATGCGAAGCGTTGTGGGGGACTCGTCTGTGGATGAGGTGCTGACTTCCCGACGGGCGGAGATCAACATCGAGGCCCAGACGAAGATGCAGCAACTCCTGGATACATACACGGTGGGTCTGAAGGTTGTCGCGGTGAAGCTTCAGGATGTGAATCCTCCAGAAAAGGTCAAGCCTGCTTTTAACGAGGTCAATGCGGCACAGCAGGACAAGGAGAAATTGGTGAATCAGGCACTTGAGGAGTATAACAAGATTATTCCCAAGGCAAGGGGTCAGGCACTTCAGATGGTCAAGCAGGCTGAGGGTTATGCAATAGACCGGACAAATACGGCCATTGGCGACGCGAGCCGTTTTCTGCAGATATGGACCGAGTATTCGCTCAGCAAGGATGTTACGCGAAGGCGTCTTTACATCGAGGCGTTGGGCAAGATGCTGCCGAATCTGGAGAAGAAATATATCATCGATGATAATGTCAAGGGGCTGTTGCCTCTGATGAATGTCGGGGAGAAATAATCATGCATAACGTGAAATTGATTGCGGTTGTAATAGTGGTTCTGATTGTGGTCGTGGTTGCAGGTTCGGCTCTGTATACGGTTTCCGAGACCCAGCAGGTTGTGATAACTCAGTTTGGAAACTTCAAGCGGGAAGTCAAGGATGCGGGGCTGCACTTTAAGATACCGATCTTTGAACAGGTGAGCTACTATGAGAAGCGGATACTGGAATGGGACGGCAAGCCTGAACAGGTGCCGACAGTTGACAAGCGATATATCTGGGTCGATTGTTTTGCGAGGTGGCGGATAGACAACCCATTGGTTTTTCGTAAGACGGTGGGTCGTGAAGAGTCGGCACACAGCCGGCTGGACGATATTATCAATGGTGCGGTCCGCAACCAGATATCGAGCCATCTTCTTATCGATGCAGTAAGGAGCTCGGCAAGGCCGATGAAGTTGATGGAGGGGCTCGAAGGAGGGCGAATTGCTGAGGTGACCAAAGTGGAGATCGGCAGAGACAAGGTTACGGAAAAGATTCTTCTCGAAGCCGGGCCCGCTGCTGCGAAGTTCGGGATCGAGCTTGTGGACATTCGTATCAAGCGAATTAACTATGTGACGCAGGTGCAAGAGTCGGTTTATCAGCGGATGATAGTTGAGAGACAGCGGATTGCGTCGAAGTTTCGCAGCGAGGGCGAAGGCGAGGCGATGGAAATCGAAGGTCGCAAAGAGGCGGAAGAAAAGCAGATCACCTCGGAAGCGTATAAGAAGGCCGAGGTGATTAGGGGCAAGGCCGACGCCGAGGCGATCAAGATTTATGCCGATGCCTATTCGAAGGATCCGGAGTTTTATTCGTTTCTGGAGACGCTCAAGAGCTATGAGGCGAATCTTGGCAAGGGCACTGTGGTTATACTTGCAAGTGACAGCGACTATTTGCAGTACTTGAAGTCATGGGGGGAAGAGACGAAGGATTGATTGCTTTGCACGGGAGGAGGACAATGAGAGTTCATCGTGACGGATGGTCGAGATGGTTTGGGAGGATGGGTTTTTTGTTTTGCGTTATGGGGGCGATGTTTGTACTGTCGCTAAAGGCGGATGCGGGAATAAAGAAGTATATTAAAATGCAAGGCGAGGAAGAAGCGGTAAAGATTAGGGCCCAGACCGACAAAGATAAGACAATCCTGCTCGCAGACAGTTATATGGAGGCCGAGAAAACAAAAGGCGAAGGTGATGCCGAGGCAATCAAAATATATGCCCAGACATATGAAAAGGACCCGGAGTTTTACTCATTTGTCCGGACTCTGGAAGCTTACGGCAATTCGCTCGGCGAAGGTACAACCCTCGTCCTGCCCGGCGATTCGGAATTTTTTAAGTACTTGAGCCCCCCGACCAAAAAATAGGATTTTATAATTTATCCAGAGCAATCACAGTTGATCGCCGGTATTTGTTTGCCCATCAGGACCACTCTATCAATTTGACAGAAAACGTGCCAAATTGACAGCCCCTAACAGGCCAATTTCAGGCCCGATAAGCCCCAAAACCATTGTTTTTTAAGGTTTATCGGGACTCGATAATCTGGCACGGAGTTTGCTAATTATTATGGTGAAAGTTAAAAAGTGTTGAAAAGTTAAGAATAAATGAAAAAGAATGATTGAGAAGAAAATGAAAGGAGGTGTCACTATGACACTGGTAAGATTTAACAAGGGACACAGAGGCGATTTGGCAAGGCTCCACGGTGAAATGGATGATTTGTTTGACGGCTTCTTTCGAGGCCTGGACCGACCGTTTGCTGGCTACAAGGTCTGGCCCGCTATCGATGTTGCTGAGGAAGAAGATTCGATTATCGTAAGAGCAGAGGTTCCCGGCTGCAAAGCCGATGATATTGACATCTCCGTCCATGGTAACGTATTGACCATAAGCGGGGAAAAGAAGCTGTCCGAAGAAAAGAAGGAAAAAGGCTACTACCATGTGGAAAGCTCATACGGCAGTTTCAGGCGGGAGGTCACTTTACCTACCGACGTCAACCAGAGCAAGGTTGATGCGAGCTACAAAGACGGCGTGCTCTCAATAGTGCTGCCAAAAGCCGAAAAGGCCAAGACCATCAAGGTAAAAATTAAAGCATAGTACTGACGAGACGGCCCGAACGCTAAAATAATGAACAGATAAATCTCTGTACGTTGTTCAATGGTAATGGTTCCTGTTATGTAATGGATTGTATAACAGGAACCATTTTATTTTGGTTGCTTACATTGCAAAAATCTTATCGATACGGCCTGCCAAATCGGTCAGATACTCTTCGTCGCCGCCTTGTAACTCCGTGGTGAGGTACCCATCGTAGCCGATTTCATCCAATGCCCGGCGTACTTCTTTCCAGTTCACATCACCATCCAGCAGATTGGTCCATTTATAGCCGCTTCGTTTGAAATCTTTAAGATGGATTTTGACGATGCGGTCGCCGAGTGTGCGTATCCAGTCCTGTGAATAACCGAATAGAATTACGTTGCCGATATCGAAGTAAGCCTTAAGCCAAGGACTCTCGAACTCATCCACGTACCGGGCGAATTCAATCGGGCTTAGCAGGAACTTATTCCATACGTTCTCGACAGCGATGACCACACCAAGCTCCTCAGCCAACGGCAGCATTTTTTTAATGTGTTTTTGCGAGCGCTTATAGGCCTGCTCATAGCTGACGTCCTCTTTTACTATAGCAGGTACAAGCAGCACTGTATCTGCTCCGAGCGCCTTGGCACTACGCAGGGCCGTCTCCATTGTCTCCAATCCCTTATCTATCACCTTGGGATCGGGATCGGAAAATGGTGCATCCCAGCCTCCTCGTACGATTGAATGAATCGGAACACCGGCCTCACGAGCCAGTCTGCCAAGCCGCCGGGCAGCATCAAGGTCCCCCATTGGAGAACCTTCTATACCGTCAAATCCGCATTTCTTTGCCAGTTTAAATTTGTCCTCGTCGGAAAGCTGACGCGGCAGCATCCCTAATTGAAGGGATTTCCGAAGCTTAGCGCTTTTCTGTCTGCTTTGGCCAAAAACCGACTCACTCAGCAACTCTGTCCCTGCCGTAACCGCAGCAGCATACCTTAAAAAATCCCTACGTCCTATAATACCTTCTTGCATAAGTCTGCCTCCTGTATTCTATGTGTTTCAACAATTAAAATCGATACTCGAACCTGCACATTTGTTGCTATTCTTCATCTGTGCCAATATACCATTTTGTTCGGATAATCCAAACTGAAAACCGGTATATAGTACAGAATATACCCTTATTTTATCGTCACAAAAGCCCGGTAATATATGCTATTTGTTCGGATGATTGAGTTTTTATTGGTCCGTCCCATAAAAAGATAAAGTTTTTCATATTTCTTTGCCGAATAAATTATAGGTATTAACAGTTTTAATAGTGTTGAAAAGCCGTTTTCTAAAGCAACAAAGGGATTTTTCAAAACTTCATTTTGTTACCGGACCCTGTTTTGCGAGAAATCGATAAACAGGTACTCGGAGCTGGAGAGAAATTATGAGAACCATAGCGGTTGTTAATCAAAAAGGTGGTTGTGGCAAAACAACAGTATCTATAAACCTGGCCAGTGCACTTGCGGACATAGGTCAGAAAGTTCTGCTGGTCGATATGGACCCGCAGTCCCATTGTGCAGTGGGGCTTGCTGTCCCGGAGGATCAGATCGAACAGAGTATCTACGATGTGCTCATAAGCACCAGCAGAAATGAACCTATAAGACTCACCGAAGTGCTATGGCAGATTAGCGACAAGCTGGAGCTGGCTCCGGCAAGTTTAGACCTCTCCGCCTTCGAGCAGCAAATGATCGGAATCACCGATCGTGAGTGCTGTCTCAAAGATGCCCTGAACGAGATAAAGAGCGATTACGACTATGTAGTAATCGATTGCCCCCCCGCCGTGAGTCTTCTGACATTTAATGCACTAAGGGCCGCCGACGAAGTTATCGTACCGGTTGAGACCGGCTACTTTGCTCTCCACGGCCTTAGCAGACAGCTCGAGACACTCAGCATACTCTGCAGGCGATGCAGCCAGCATGTCGATGTCAGAGTCCTGGCAAGCATGTATGACATAAGAACTAAAATGGCGAGAGAAATTTTGGCCGATTTACGGAGCCACTTCTCCGAAAAAATGTTTAAGACGGTTGTCAGTTTCAATACTAAAATCAAGGAAGCTTCTAGTTTTGGTCAGCCCATAAGTGAGTATGACCCGGCCAGTAAGGGCCAAAAGGATTTTCACTCACTCGCCGAAGAAGTTTTAGGCTCGCAGTCCCAGCAGCAGCGTCATGACTTTGTCAACTCTCTGACAGACCAGCTCGAATCAATAAGCGCCACCGCTGATGAGTTGCTCCGGACTACAAGGCCGCCTGTAACAACTGTTCCCGTGCCTGAAATACCACAGCCTGTCTTAAAACTTCCTGTTGACGAGTTTACTCCCACCGAAGAAGTTGCGCAAGCGGTGACGGAGATACCTGAAATCGAAATCCAGGAGGCACCGAAACCACGTCGTGATACGGCAGCCAAGCTTTCCGACTATTACGGCGTAACCCAGAAGGGTGATGCCGTCGTATTTGTAACCTTATATCCCCGAGCAGAAAATGTTCAGATCGCCGGCGATTTTAATAACTGGCAGCCTGAATACGCCACAATGCAAAAAGTCGGCGAGAGCGGAATCTGGCAAACTGAGATGAACCTGTTTCCCGGAAGATATCGCTATCGACTGGTTGTTGACGGCCAGTGGCAACAGGACCCGTATAACGAATTAACCGAACTAAATCCCTTCGGTGGATTCAATTCGGTTATCGATGTGAAATAACTCGGAAAACACTTGTAACGGATGTAGAGCAACTTCAAAACGCTTCTGTTTACTGCTCCCTCCCGCTTTAAGCCTTGCCTGCTGAGGAGGTTTAACAGGCTCGATTATTATGTTATCCAGGCAAAAAAAATATTTTTTATTTGAACAAACGTCCGATAAAGATATAGTATATAGAGGATATTACCGGATTTCCGAAACAACGGTTATTTGTAAAGGGAATTTGTGGGTTATTTGAGAATGGAAGCTCGCTGCGGACTACAACGGATTATTGAAATCGGTTACCATATCGTTTTCTATAGCCTCGATTTCGATTCCACTTTGACACACTCCAGTGCTTTCAATTTCCAGATATTGTTGTAAGGCCATATTAAAAAAATTTGAGGAAGTTCAACGACTTCAGATTGAGCAGTGGCAGGCCGGAGGATTACTCGATTGTATTTTTAAATTTGATTTGAGAAGCAGACATAGATGGAAATCTAAATACGATGACCCTATTCTCAAAATACTTCAATGAAAGACAAAACAGAAAGTAAAACCGGGGAGTAATTTCGATATGCAAAAAAAACAGTTTCTAATTGTAACTTGGGGGCAAGGAAGGAGGCGCTAAAGGCCAAAAAAACAACACTTATATGGAGGCATCATGAGGGTGATGATAAGTGTTAGTTTAGAAAGGAAACGAAATTATTATTAAGGAGAATGGCCATGAAAAAGCTAATAGCAATGGTAATACCCGTGCTGGTGCTTTTCGCAGGTGCTTTTACACAAAGTAGTGATGAAGCTTTCGCTCAACCGACCCAAAATACGACGACCAATGTAAATACCAATGTTGATACTAACCAGAATCAGTCGGTTTCCGTCATCGGTGGCGGCGATTCCGATTCAAGCTCCAAATCTTCCTCTGATTCTAAATCGAGCATTATTTCAACCTCAACCTCAATCTCAAACTACAAGACCCGGACGCCCCCGATTACGACTTTCCCTCCATATTTGCCCTATTGGAACCATGGGGGATGGGGGACAATAAAAGCGTACTTCCCGAACGGGCCTAATACTGACGACCAGGTGTATGAACGAGTTTTCGACCCACAAAATCCAAATGACCAAAGAGAGCTGAGAGGTGTTCTTGAATCATTACCTTATGAAAACCCGCTTAATATTTTTGGGGGCATTCTTAATGGCGTGGGAGCTGTCTTTGGCGGGCCTGATAATTACCATCACGGCAGAGGTTTTGAAATAGCAAGCTCGCTTGTTCGTACCCGCAGACCCGGTGGCAAGCCTCTTTTGGTCTTTATTGACTCCAATGTAGATACGAAGCTTCTCAAAGAAACTGGATACACTTATGTTGGAAAAGTGAGCCTGGAAGGAAAAGTGGATCGGAACTGGGACCACGTCTATGATGCCGCGGTAGCAGAGGCTTTACCATGGGATGTTGATATACTGCTCATCTCCGGCGGAATGAAGGGTGTTACGGTTGGCTCCAATACCTCCTTCCCCGGTGCGGGCGGTGCTTACAGCCAGACCAATTATTCTGTTTCTATGTTTGGATCCGTTGCAAGCGGAATTACCGAGGGTAAAGGAAAGGCCCTTGTCAGCGCTGCAGGTTATAGATATTGCCCGGCCGCTGCTAACAGGAGAAGAATTCCTCAGGCCTTCTATAATAGAATCCAGGCAATGGTTAAACCTGCACAACAGCCCGAAGTAGTTGTTCGGCAAGTCCCTCCAGCGCAAAAGACAGAAATATACGTTGACGTCCCGGAAGAAACGCCCTCTGTGGCTATACAGGAACAATATCCTGAAATCGACGAGGAACCACTCACTGTCGTTCTTGAAGAAGTGCCCCCGGCGCTGACAAAAGAAAAACGAACGGCAGTCCCCAAAATGAAGCGCCCCGGGGTTAAAGTCAGCCGGGAGCTTCTTGAAATGGCGGGATTCCCCGAGCACCAGTACATATATAACCTCACGATAAAGTGACTTTGTTGAAGAAATTTTCTGAAGAAACGGACATGAGAACTTCCCTTTGAGGCAAAAGGAAAATTGCCTATAAAGCAACAAAAGTTGTTTTTAATATTGGTGTAGCTGCTGAGTTAGAAGGGAATCTTGAAATATTCAAATGAAAGGAGTTTTAACAATGATTAGAAAATTCTTAATTTTTGTAGTAGTTATTTTGCTGTTTTCCTCTGGCACCATTGCAGATATTGGGCAGGTAGAGGGATTTTCAATTGGCGCACTTAATCTGGTGGGAAGATGCGGCCCAATCGGCTCGGCGCAAGGCGGAAACATAGTCATAATTGGTCATAGCCAACAGATACAAAAGCCATGCTTTTTCACAAAAGCCAGCCAGGAAGAAAAAGGAATACTGGTCCAGTATGGAACTGCAAAAGGTGCCGGTGGTGTATCTGGTGTCGCACAGAGTGCGAAAGTTCAGGGTATGCAAGGCCAGCTTACCAAACCCTTTGGCTCGACAGTGCAGGGACAGCGTCTTAATGTCAACCTTGGACAGGTAGCATTGAAAACAGGCGGTGTCGGCAGCACACAGGGAGTGCAGGGTTTCGTTGGCGGCCAAAGCCAGACGATTACTACGCCGCGCATGACTAGTACCCAGACACAGTGTGTTGGAGTTGGACAGTATTCGGCTGTGTCCGGCG
>JACNGQ010000044.1 GCA_014384025.1 Planctomycetota bacterium
ACTGAAGTGTATGGGATAAAAGAGGACGAGGTTTTTGTCGAAAATGACAAGTAAAAAAAGCTGAAGTATGAAACTTAACAAGAAGAAATGCTGCCCAGAAAAGATATATAAATAAGACTTAAAATATTATGAATAAAATATTTGTTATTATTGGTTTAACATTCCTCATTGCTGGTTCAGCTATGTTTGGTTGGGTTTACCTCGAAAAAAAGAAGGAACAGCAGAGGATATCTAACTATGAGTCGAAGTATGATTCGGGAGCTGATGAGATCATTGAAAAATTCGGGTTGGAAGGATACGACAAAAGTGAAATTGAAAATCAGCTACGGCAAGATCAGGAGGGTAGATTACAGGCTGATTTGGATGAATTGGCTTCGGGAGAAATAGAAGTATCTCCATTTGCAGATATTCTTTACGGTGAGAACTGGCAAGACGAGTTAAATAAGTATAAGAAACAAAAAGAACTTAGTGAGGTTATTCTTACAGGTTCTATTGTATGTATATCTATGGGAGGAACGATATTTGCCTGGTATTTGTTGTTATGGCTGCTTCGTACTCTTGCTAAGGGTATGTCCAGATTGAAGAATACTTTTAGAAAGCAATCAAAGGACGGTATTGAGGAACCGGATGAGACTTATATCGAAAAGGATTTGATAGAAGAAAAGGAGTATGAACAACCACCCAAACATCAGCAAAGCCAGCTTAAGAAACAAACAAAAGCACCGTGGAGTTCCAGTAAGAGTAAGTTAAAACAGGATAAGAATGAAGAGACTCTTTTGACGAAGCAGCAATCCGGGACAAATAACACAGACCGCAAGCATAAAAAAAAGCATGTGGAAATCAATACGACTGAAAATGCTGAGAAAATTGCTGTTTTGCTTTCCGATGAGGAAACCAAAGATTCTTTAGCAAAGCTTGAAGATTCACTCAAAGCACAAACCGAGCAGTTGGAAGAACGGACTGCACAGAGTGTTCAAGAGGCCTTAAGGGAGCATTCGAAACCACTCGATAGTACTCTTAAAGATCTTGCACAGCAGGTCTCAGCTATTCGTGAATACGCTTCATGTCAGCAGGAAAGGGTGGAAAAACTTCAGGATGGGTATGACTGGAATATTATTAAAACATTTTGCCTGCGAATCATTCGCTGCATTGACAATCTGGAAAACCGCATCGAACGGCTCTCCAGTAAAGGCACTAAAACCGAATATCTTGAGGACATAAGAGATGAAATGGTATTTGCTCTGGAGTCGAGTGGTATCGAGCAATATCAGCCGGAAATAAACAGCGATTATCGTGGCCAGGAAAAGTATGCAGAGGCCGTTAAAGAAAAGGAACGTTGTGACAACTCGAAGCAAAAAGGCAAAATTGCAAAAGTTATCAGGCCGGGCTATCAATATATTATTAACGAAGATAATATAAAAATAGTACGTACGGCCCAGGTTAAGCTCTTTGATTAGGCTTATTCAAAATAAGTATGATAAGAAGTCAATACTCAGAGCTCAGAAATATAAGGGGTATAAAATGGCTAACATAGTAGGCATAGATCTGGGAACAACTTTTTCAGCGCTAGCGACTCTAAATGCTATCGGCAAACCTGAAATTGTCCCGAATGCTGATGGTGAAAGGCTTACACCGTCTTCAATATTCTTCGATGAAGAAAACTCTGATATAATCCGGGTGGGAATCGAAGCTATTAATTCACGGCGGCTTAATGCTGAAAGGTCTGTGCGTTGGATAAAGCGGAACATGGGTGACTCGCAGTATCACAAGCGTATTGACAAGAAGGACTGGACACCTGTGGAATTGTCCTCGCTGATTCTGAAAAAGCTTAAGCAGGACTGCTCGGTTGGAAACGACCAAATCCATGATGTTGTTATATCCGTTCCAGCTCACTTCGATGAAGTTCGCAGGAAAGCGACAATGGACGCAGGGACTATGGCCGGACTTAATGTAATTGGAATTGTCAATGAGCCAGTTGCTGCCGCTTTATATTATGCGACCACGCGAGAGGTTTCCGGAAAGGTTCTTGTATATGACCTCGGTGGAGGAACGTTCGATGTAACGATAATGGATGTCAAAGGCCATCGGATGGATATTGTTTGCTCGCAGGGCGACCACGCCCTCGGCGGCGTTGACTTTGACCAGAAAATATTAGAATTGCTGGAGCAGTGCTATCGGGATAAATTTAACAGTGAATTGATTAGCTCTGGAGAAGATAGAGCAAAATATGAAGATGAGGCCGAAGATATTAAAAAAACATTGTCGAGACGCCAGGTTGCAAAAAAGCTGCTTTACGGTCCGGCCGGTAGTATGAAAGTTGAAATTACCCGCGAGATGTTCGAAGAGGCTATTTCTTCATTGATGTCTCGAACTGATATTTTGGTCGAGGTGGCCCTTGAGGAAGCTAAGCTTAAGCCGTGCGAAATTGACAAGGTGTTATTGGTAGGTGGTAGTACGCGGATGCCAATCGTCCTGCAGCGTCTGGAGAAGATGTTTGGTTCGGCACCTGAGACGGCGGTGAATGTAGATGAATGTGTTGCGCTTGGAGCCGCATTACACGCCGGATTGACAATGCTAAGAGAAAAATCTGATGCCTTGCCGGCTGGCGTCTCTAACGGTTTAAAAGACATTAACCTCACTGATGTCTGTAACCACAGTTATGGTACTATATGTGCTCCTATTGACGAGAAAACCGGTAAGCGTGTGATTGAGAATCGTATTATTTTAAGGAAAAATACACCTTTGCCCTGTGAAAGCTCGCAAATGTTCTATACTCTTTCTGAGGGACAAACAGACCTTGAGGTAACCATAACCCAGGGTGAAGATACTGCTGTTGAGTACGTAAATAAGATAGCAACGCATAAATTTAAGCTTCCTCCGAACAGGCCTGCTGATCGTCCTATCAAGGTTACTTACATCTATGATGTCAACCAGAGGATGCACTGCCGGTTCGAAGATGTCGAATCAGGCAAAGTTCTTGAAGTGGATTTGTGTTTGGATCAGAAAAACGAAATGTCCGAAAGCGATGTAAAAGGTAAAAATAAAAAACTAAAGTCTTTCAAAGTCGAGTAGATAGATGGACAAAATTCTGATGTCAATTTTAATTGGAGCAGCAGCATCTGTATCAATGATTCTTTTAAGTTTGATTCGTCGCGTAAGGGTTGCCGAATTAATAAACCGATTGAGGTCTGGTGATTTCATCAGAAACATCAGTTTTTCGGATTTGATTAATTACTTCAAGTTGGCAGTTTCACCGCAAAAAAAAAGCAAACCCTCTATTATCGAGCTTTCCCATGAGCTTGATTTGACTGTTCTTAATTGCCGCGTTAAATTGTCGAAACATCAGGACGGTGATAATGTTTATGATGCTTTTGACGTTGAAATCTGCGGTTCAATCCATGCTCGGCGGGACGTGCAGTCGGCGACTTTGAGCATTTCCATTGTGGATGCCACTAATCCGGAGCCTAAAACAAACCCGGCACAGGCCCTGGTTAAACAATGGCAAATGCCAGATTCGCCTGTATTCAGCTATAATGCCAAGCTTGGCAAGCTTCCACACCAGGTCACTACCATATCGGAATGGACGTCCATTGCCCTCTTGCGCCTTGACTGGCTGGTACTTCCCCGCAAAGGAAAAAGAGAACTTATGTTTATTACATCTATATTTCCTGCCGAAGGAGGCGAACAGCTTGCTTGTGCCCGTTGTTATTTTGAATATCACAATCGCGATTATGGCTATCTTGACTTGAAGGAAAATATCCAACGTTCAAAAACTCTTGCTGTTGCACTGGCATTTACAGTAAGTGCAACGGACAACAAATTATATGACTGTGAGATTGAGCTTATTAAAAACTGGTCGAGGGAAAATATTGACCTGTCTGAGACATCAAGCAAAGAAAGTCGTAAACTCGAAAAAGCATTAAAGGAAATCATAACGTTTTTCCGTGAAGGAAATAAATTAAACAGTCACGATATATGTCGAGAGATTGTTGAAATTACACCACCGGCAGACCGCGAACCCATTTTAATTCTTTGTTTGCATGTGGCACAGGCCAATGGCTCTGTTACTTCAGAAGAATTGAATCTTTTGAAAGATTTCGCAAGCTGGCTCGAAATTGAAGCAGATAAGTTCAGAGAAATGGTCCAAAAAGTACTTCCAGTAAATATGTATGAAGTAAAGGATGTTGAAACCATTCTCGGAGTTACGAGAGATATGAACAAAGATAAAGCTCGCCGGCATTTAAATAAAGAGTATAGCAAATGGAGTTCGAGAGTAACAAATTCCGATCCCGAAATTCAAAGCCAGGCCGACCAGATGCTAAAGTTCATTGCTGAGGCAAGAAGCCAATATATAGGCTAAGAGCTCGGGATATAATGAGATGTTTTAGCAGCTATGCAAGACACTTCATATTAGATATCACACCAATTAGAGGCCCAATATAAATCAATTCGAGTGAACCGGCATAACAAGTATCATATTGCAGCTTGAGATTTTAGAAAGACATATCCAATTGATGGAAAACATCTGAGGCGTTCCGAAGGTTCTGTTGCCAGAGTTCAATTAATAAGTTATTATTGACATTGTTTTGAAATACGATGAGTCAATTAGCAATGACGAGAATATCTATGAGAGTTAAGATTAAGGTAACCATTATACTTGTTATTTTTCTCGGATCATGTGTGGTTATTACTGCGCTGATAATCAGCCGAATGCGACGTGGCGACGAGGAACCTGTTTCCGAGCGAAGACCGTTGGAAACAATGGTTGGCCAGCAGGACAGTTGGCCTATGTTTCGAGGCGGTCAGCAGCTCTTAGGCCGGGCTTCCGGGTCTTTACCTGATTCTCTGAGATTTGTTTGGAAATTCAAAACCGGCGACGAAATTAAATCATCGCCGGCAATCGAGGACAATCTTGTTTTTATTGGCTCATCTGATGCAAATGTTTACGCAATTGATTTAGAAAGCGGACGCCGGGTATGGGCATACAAGACCGACGATGCTGTCGAGGCGGCGCCTTGTGTGGTTGAAGGTTCGGTTTTTGTGGGGTCATCGGATGGATTCTTGTATGCCCTTGATGCTAAAAGCGGCTCACTTAAGTGGAAATACAAAACAGATGGAGAGATTCTTGGGGCTGCTAATTGGGTTCGCTCACCGGACGGTCAGATGTTATGGATACTTGTGGGAAGCTACGATGGAATATTACATTGTGTTGATTCGGTAAGTGGAAAAGCCGTATGGACTTATGAAACGGACAATTACATAAATGGCTCACCGGCAGTCGATGACCAAAAGACGGTTTTCGGAGGCTGTGATGCTATGATTCACGTTGTGTCCCTGGCCGACGGCAGCGAAATAATGCAGATCGACGCCGACTCATATATTGCAGCTTCCGCAGCATTTGTCGATGGACAGGTGTATGTGGGCAATTACGATAATGTACTTATCAAAGCCGATATTGCCGTCGGTAAAATTGTATGGAAATATACGGATTCGGATTCCCCGTTTTTTTCTTCGCCCGCAGTCGGCAACAACGTAGTTGTATTTGGAGGACGAGATGAGCGAGTGCATTGTGTCAGTCGTGATAATGGTAAGGTAGTCTGGACATTCCAGGCACTGGGAGAAGTTGACAGCTCACCGGTTATTTGCGGTGACAAAGTGGTTATAGGCTCCGAAGACGGCCGGCTTTATATGTTAAGGCTTTCTGACGGAAAACAAGTGTGGTCGTATGACATAGGCCAGCCTGTTACTTCTTCGCCGGCTATAGCCCATCAGATGGTTGTAGTCGGCAGTGATGACGGTTATGTTTATGCATTTAGTTCTCAGCGATAAAAACGGAGCATAGATTTATGAATATCGTCCACATTACTCCAAGCGCAGGAGACAGCTTTTATTGCGAGAACTGTTTGCGAGATGCTGCTTTGGTTAAAGCAATGATGAAAGCGGGGCATGAAGTTCTCTCAGTCCCTCTTTATTTGCCGTTGTCTGTTGATGAAAGCGATTCGGTCTCTGAAGCCCCAATCTTTTTTGGCGGTATTAATGTTTACCTCCAGCAAAAATCATCTTTTTTCCAGAAAACCCCCCGCTGGTTCGACAAATTGCTGGATTCACCTGGGCTGTTGAGATGGGTTGGCCGATTAGCCGGAATGACCAGCGCAAAAGATTTAGGCCAAACGACGACGTCGATGCTGCGTGGTGAAGAGGGAAGACAGATAAAAGAACTGGATAGGCTCGTCGAATGGCTTTGTGCGCAGGATACAAAACCAGATGTTGTGTGTCTTTCCAATATTATGCTGGTTGGCTTTGCCAGACGCTTTAAGCAAAGACTTGGGGTACCAATAGTATGTCTGCTTCAGGACGAGGATGGTTTTTTGGATGCATTACCGTCACCATATTCGGATCAAGCCTGGGGGATAATCGCCGAACGTGCAAGTGACATAGATGCATTTATCGCGGTGAGTAAATACTATGCGAATATTATGCAGCAAAGAGTGAATATTGCCTCAGAACGGATGCATGTAGTTCATATGGGTATTTCATTAGATGGATATGAATTAAGACAAGACGAACCTGAAGTACCCACAATTGGTTATCTCTCAAGAATGTGTCCTGACAAAGGCCTTGATACTCTGGTTGAGGCTTTTATATACTTGAGGAAAAATGAGAAATTAAAAAATGTAAGGTTGCGAATAACCGGCGGTAAGATGACTAATGATGAGAAATTCCTGAATCAGATTCGGGAACGGTTAGCTTCTTGTGGTCTGATTGATGATGTGGAATTTTTGCATGATTTCGATTCTATTACCAAATCCGCCTTTTTGCGAACTCTTTCGGTGCTGTCGGTGCCGGAACGGCAGCCTGTTGCGTATGGATTGTATGTGCTTGAAGCTCTTGCGGCCGGCGTGCCGGTAGTAGAGCCGTCCAGTGGTGTTTTTCCGGAATTATTGGAAATAACCGGCGGCGGAGTACTGTTTGAGCCTAATAACGCTGCGGCTTTGACGGCTGCAATAGAGAAACTGCTGCTTGAGCCGGATTGTGCCCGGAAACTGGGAACACAGGGCAGAGATGCAGTCTTTGAAAAATTTAATATCGAGCAAACCGCCGAAGAAATGGTGCGTATATATGGGGAAATAGCACAGTAACATGTGCGAGGATTATTATGCTCGAGCTTATTAATGTAACGAAAAGTTACCAGACGCCGGGAAATAAGGATGGCGTCTGTGTTTTGAAAAATATAACACTTAAAGTAACAAAAGGCCAGTCACTCGTAATAGTTGGGCCTTCCGGAAGCGGCAAGAGCACACTGCTTAATATT
Organism: Planctomycetota bacterium; assembly: GCA_014384025.1. Taxonomy (GTDB): domain Bacteria; phylum Planctomycetota; class Phycisphaerae; order Sedimentisphaerales; family Anaerobacaceae; genus NIOZ-UU13. The sequence continues at coordinate 7,313 of JACNGQ010000044.1, forward strand.
ATCGGCGCTCTCGACCGGCCATCTGAAGGAAGGGTATTATTTGACGGTAAGGACCTTGCAGAGCTGAATGAGTTCGAGCTTGCAAGGATTCGCAATCGCCAGATAGGTTTTGTTTTTCAGTTACATCATCTTTTGCCGCAGTGCACGGTGCTCGAAAACGTTTTGGTGCCGACGCTTGCCGGCAAAACTCATCTGTCAAGAAAAGAGATTCAGGAAAGAGCGACAAATCTTCTACAGCGAGTAGGGCTTAAAGATCACATGTTATATAGGCCGGGCCAGCTTTCAGGTGGTCAGCGCCAGCGTGTAGCTGTTGTCAGGGCTTTGATTAACCGCCCCAAGCTTTTGCTGGCTGATGAGCCGACCGGCTCACTTGATAAAGATGCTGCGGAGAATATCGCCGAACTCATGGTTGAACTGAATCGCAGTGAAGAAGTTACATTAATTGCCGTAACACATTCGCTCAGGCTTGCAGAGCTGATAGGCAACGTGATGGAATTAAGCGATGGCCTGCTGAGAGATGGGAGTGGCCAATGAGTTTGTGGAATCTTGCCAAAAGAAGTCTCAGCTTTTATTGGCGGACCAATTTAGGCGTTCTGCTTGCCGTTATGGTAAGCGCTATTGTTTTGACCGGTGCGCTGGTAATAGGTGATTCAGTTCGTTATAGCCTCAAATCGATGGTAGAGGCTCGATTAGGTGAAACGCAGTTAGCTCTTATTCCTAATAACAGATTCTTCAGAGCTGAACTTGCAAACGAACTCGCGAAAGAGCTTGATACGGTTGCGGCTCCTGTTTTGCAGTTAAGGGGACTCATTGCCAACAGCAATGGCGAAAAGCGGGCGAACAGGATCGAGGTGCTCGGCGTTGATGGACGTTTTTTTGAAATTGGAACAGCGCAAAGTCCTCTGGGAGACAGTCCAAATCAGACGATTGTTTTAAACACCCCCCTGGCGATAAAACTTGGTGTCGCTGTAGGGGATGAAGTTGTGCTGCGAATTGAAAAACCTTCTCTTATGCCGCGTGATGTACCCTTGACTCCGGATTCGGGTCTGTCAATGGCATTTCGTTTGGTGGTAAAAGCAATTGCCGGTCAGTCAGACTTCGGAAGTTTCAGCCTAAAAGCCAATCAGATTACATCGTTGAATGCCTTTGTGTCCTTACAATGGCTGCAGGAACAACTTGGCCGCAACAACGAAGCAAATATGCTTTTACTTGCAGCCAATGCAAGGGATGACATAACGGTTGAAAAGGCGAATGATGCCGTAAAAAAATGCTGGAAGCTTGCTGATGCTGGTCTTGAACTTCGACGGTTACAAAATAAGAATATGTTTGAATTGCGCAGCAGGCGAGTATTTATTGACGAATCTATCACCTCTGCTGCTATCAATACAGGTGATGAATCCTTTAGTGTTTTGACTTATTTTGTGAATGAATTAAGTTCAGGTGACAGAGCGACTCCATATTCTATGGTAGCTGCTGTGAGTCACCCGGCGGACGCTGGTGGTCTTATACCTGAGGATATGAGGGACAATGAAATTCTAATAAATCAGTGGCTTGCCGGGGACCTCGATGTTAAAGAGGGGGATGATATTGAGCTTACTTATTTTGTTCTCGGGTCGATGAGAGCGCTGCGGGAAGAGAAAACGAGTTTTCGAATTAAGGCAATACTATCAATGGACAATCCGGCTATGGATCCTAATTTAATGCCTGATTTTCCGGGTCTGGCCGATGCGGAAAACTGTAGGGATTGGGACCCTGGAATTCCGATTGACCTTGATAAGATACGTAAACAAGATGAGGATTATTGGCAGGAGTATAAGGGCACACCAAAGGCTTTTGTTACACTCAGGGCCGGCCAAAAGATGTGGGCGAACAGGTATGGTAATTTAACGATGATTCGTTATCCTGAAGCAGCAAAAGGATCTTCAGATACTATTGCAAGCACCTTCTTAAGCAATGTCAGCCCTGCTTCGGTAGGACTTTTTTTTCAATCGGTGCGTTCACGCGGCGTAAAAGCAGGAGATCAGGCTAACGACTTTGGCCAGCTATTTCTTGGTCTTAGCATGTTTCTTATTATAGCGGCTTTAATTTTGATGGGACTTCTTTTTGTATTCGGTATTGAAAGCCGCCGCGAACAGATTGGCATGTTACTGGCAGTGGGTTTTTCGCCGAAGCTGGTAAGACGGCTGTTATTTATTGAAGGCGGCATATTGGCCGTACTGGGAGTTCTTGTGGGTACTGTAGCGGGACTGATCTATACAAAAGTTATGATTTACGGACTCGCCACGTTATGGCAGGCTGCGGTAAGCGGCTCAGAAATATATTTTTATGCTAAACCTTCTTCTTTGTTTCAGGGGGCGTTGGCAGCGGTAGCTGTTTCTCTGTTTGCGATATGGTTGACATTGCGTAAACAGGTATCTCGGCCTGCTCGTGAGCTTCTTGGAGGTGGATTGGACTTGCAATTCTTTACCGGCAAGAAGGTCTTGAAGGGTAGAATCGGATTATGTGTAGCGGCGGCAGCAACAGTAGTAGCGATATTGCTCCTTGGTCTGATGGGCAATGCCGACAGCGCCGCTGTTGCCGGTGTATTTTTCGGAGCTGGAGCCCTGCTTTTGATTGCCGGACTTGGATTAACTCATGCCTTATTAAGAATGTTAGCGAGCGGCTGGAACAATGCGATGGCATCTCTTGCCGGATTGGGATTGCGCAATACAACAAGGCGAAGCGGACGTAGCTTAGCGGTTGTCGGTTTGCTTGCGTGTGGAATATTTCTGGTTGTCGCCGTCGGATCCAACAGACATAATCCATTAGTTGAGGCCCACAAACGAGATTCGGGGACAGGCGGCTTCACGCTATTTGGTGAATCGTCTATAAGTATCCTTTATGATTTGAGCAGCCCGTCCGGGCGTCAGTCAATGTCTTTGGATGATAATGTACTGGAAGGTGTGCAGATAGTTCAGTTGCGGATACATGAGGGGGATGATGCAAGCTGTCTTAATCTCAATCGGGCACAGATGCCGCAATTGTTGGCATTACAGCCGAATAGATTACAGGAGCGTGGCTCTTTTGCTTTTACTAAGACAATCGAAAGTGATAATGGAAACAAGCTGTGGGATTTACTTAATGAGAATCTTGGTGATAATGTAGTACCGGCTGTTGGTGATTATGCGACTATGTACTGGGCCCTCGGCAAGTCTGTCGGAGATGAGCTTGATTATGTCGATGAAAAAGGCGTAAAATTTCGGCTGCGCCTCGTAGGAATGTTGAAGAATTCAATTTTGCAGGGAAGCCTGGTTATTTCTGAAGATGAGTTTATCACACGCTTCCCGTCGGAAGATGGATACAGGCTTTTGCTTATAGATGCTCCGAATGAAAAAACTGAAGCAGTGGCTGATTTGCTTTCTACACGATTGAGAGACTATGGTCTGTCAGTTACACCGACTACTCAGCGATTGGCCGAGTTTAGTGCCGTTGAAAATACGTATCTGTCTATTTTTCAGTTGTTGGGCGGTTTGGGGCTTATTCTCGGCAGTTTGGGGCTTGGTTTGGTGGTGCTTCGCAATGTGCTTGAGAGGCGGGGTGAGTTTGCGATGCTGCAAGCGGTTGGATTTGACAAAGCCGCACTAAAGAGAATGGTGTTTTACGAGCATGGAGGACTTATGGCAGGCGGTTTGGTATGTGGGATTGTTGCAGCGCTTGTAGCAGTGAGTCCTGCTCTGAAATCTCCCGGAGCACAAATCCCATATTTTTCACTAGTATTTACAATTGCTGCTATAACTGCCAGTGGGTTATTATGGATACGAGTTGCGACGGCCTTTGCACTCAGTGGCAAGATGCTGGAAGCGTTAAGAAATGAGTAAGTATCGAGAGACCCAAGAGAGGAAAGTATGAAGGAATCTACTGTCGCAAAGACATTACCAATTGGATTAGCTATTCTTGGAGTAATATTATTATGTGTTTGGCTTGGTTCCGATGCAGCGAAGGATCTAAAGGAGCGCCTGCCGGGCGAAGATAACAGGACGAAAACTCTTATAGAAGAAGACGAGCCTGTCAAGATAACCGGCCGGTTGGTCAAATACGACGGTGTGCCGGCTGAGTTACCCGGCGCCTGGCCTCGGTTTCGAGGCCCGAACTGTGACGCAATAAGCAGTGATGCAAATATTACACTCGCAAGATCGTGGCCGGACAACGGACCCAAAGTCCTCTGGTCTGTTGATGTCGGAGAAGGTTACGCGGGAGCAGCAGTACTGGCGGGGCGTGTGTATGTTTTGGATTATGACCAGGAAAACAAAGCAGATGCTGTTCGATGCCTGTCGTTAGATGATGGAAAAGAAATATGGCGCTATTCTTACGACGTCAAAATAAAGAGATTCCACGGAATGAGCCGAACCGTCCCTGCAGTAACAGAAAAGCATATCGTAACTATTGGACCGAAATGTCACGTGACGTGCCTTGATTCGATGACCGGCCAATTTCGGTGGATGCTGAACCTTGTAAGAGAATACGGAACGAAAGTGCCCCAATGGTACACAGCACAATGTCCCTTGATTGAAGATGGAAAGGTTATAATTGCTCCGGCGGGCGAGGTGCTTATGATGGCGGTGGATGCCGCCACAGGTGAGATTGTGTGGGAAACACCTAACCCGGATGGCTGGGTCATGACTCATTCATCTATCGTGCCAATGGAATTTAAGGGTAAACGTTTTTATATATATTGCGGGGGCGACACGGCCAGTGGAGGAGTTGTAGGAGTTTCGGCCAAGGATGGCAGCGTTCTGTGGAAGACCGACCTGTGGAAAGTGCGTACTAATGTTCCTTGCCCTGTTATTGTCGGTGATGACAGAATATTTCTTTCAGCCGGCTATGGCCAATACGAAAACGGCTGCACGATGCTGCGTCTTACTGAGGTCGATGGATCAATTGTTGCAAAGCAGGAATATATATATCCGATCGAAGCATTCGGTTCGATGCAGCAAACCCCGATTCTTTATGAAGGTCATATTTACGGAGTAAGGCTGGACAAACAGTTGGTTTGTCTTGACCTGGATGGAAAGGTCGTCTGGACCAGTACAAGCGCGAACAAATTCGGAAGTGGAGCATATATGATTGCAAATGGGCTAATATATGTTTTGAATGATACGGGTGTTCTTACTCTTGTTGAAGCTACATCGAGAAGTTATGTCGAACTGGCCAAAGCTGAGGTGCTTCCGGGTCATGAGTCATGGGGGCCTATGGCAATTGTATCGGGAAGGTTGATTATACGTAATTTGAATCGAATGATATGTCTTGATGTTACCGAACAATAGGTTAGGTCCTTGACGGATTGGGTGCGGAAGTATAAAATATTTCCTTAAAGCGTTATGATGGAAGCTGTTAATGTATAAACTGAAATGCAGATTAGGAATAATAAATATTAAATATTTTATCGGCATACTTATTGGGATGGCTGTTTTCATAGCTGTAGTTGCAATAATACGGCTTGATATAACGGGCGACAAAGGCAGCGGTCTTGGTAATGAATATCTCTATGAAATTGACCTGTCGGTTGACCCGAATTTAATTCTTTATGAGGAATCGGGTGAATCTATGAAGACGGGCTTTGCCAGCACACATGCTATTGCTCTGGATTCTCAAGGCTTAATGTATATAGCCGGTGACAAAGCTGTTCGTATTTTTACTGAAAGCGGTAAGTTACTTGATGAAATAGTGCTGCCCGGTGTACCACGAAGCCTGACTGTTGCTGACGATGGTAAAATATACGTCGGAATAATAAATCATATTGCAGTGTATAATCGGCAGGGGAAACAACTGGCAAGCTGGGAAAGTCTTGGCGACAGGGCCCTGTTAACGAGTATCGCCGTATCAGGCAGCGATGTGTTTGCCGCTGATGCGGGTAATCGTATTGTTCTGCATTATGATACCAATGGCAATTTAATTAACCGTATCGGCGGCAAAGATGAAGATCGTAATATTCCGGGCTTTATTATACCGAGTCCCTATTTTGACCTTGTGATGCGTCGTGATCAGCTGTTACGAGTTGTCAATCCAGGGCTGCATAAAATTGAAGCTTATACTTTTGACGGTGATCTTGAGTTTTCGTGGGGCAAATATTCAACGAGCATAGAAGGTTTTTGCGGATGCTGCAATCCGATTAATATCGCCGTATTAGGAGATGACAGCTTTGTTACTTGTGAGAAAGGGCTGGCGCGTATCAAAATTTACGACCCTGAGGGTGCTTTTGTGGGTGTTGTAGCAGGGCCGGAGCAGTTCGGTGTAACCGCACACGTTTGTACTACACCGGAACAGTGTCAGAGCGGCGGATTTGATGTGGCGGTTGATGCTCAGGATCGAATTTTTGTTCTGGATACAATCAAAAATGTGGTGAAAATATTTACCAGAAAGAAAGCCGGATAATGGCCAGGCAGTGTGAAAAAATACAAAATCGGCGGCAGCTATTTACATCAATACTGCGATATGCAGCTTTAGGTGTGCTGGGAGCAGTCGGAGGTTCTGCTTTTGCTAAAAAACGCAGATTAGCACAGAGGGGCATTTGTATTAATCGTGAAATCTGCAGGAGCTGTGGGATTTTTAATGAATGTGGTTTACCTCCGGCTTTGTCGGTTAAGACAAATATTCAAGAGAATAAATGATGAGTGAAAATAAGAATAATATTAATAGACGTCATTTTCTCAAAGATGGTGTTTGGGCCACTTGCTTAGCAGGTCTCGCTGGTTTAGGGGGATTTTTGCTCAGCAAACTTAAAAAGAATAACACTGTTTGGCAGATTGATCCCTATGTCTGTGTTGCCTGCGGTAACTGTGCAACTTATTGTGTATTGGAAGATTCTGCCGTTAAGTGTGTACAGGTTTACGAAATATGTGGATATTGTGACATCTGTACAGGCTACCTTGAACCGGAAGCGAATCCACCGGATACCGGTGCTGAAAAAGAGCTTTGTCCAACCGGAGCTTTAAAGCGGGTCTTCGTGGAAGATCCGTATTTTGAGTACAATGTTGATGAAGCTCTATGCAATGGTTGCGGCAAATGCGTCAAAGGCTGCACTGTCTTCGGGAACGGCTCTCTTTTTCTTCAGGTGCGTCACGACCGCTGCTTGAATTGCAATGAGTGCTCTATAGCAGCAGCTTGTCCCTCCCAGGCGTATAAGCGGGTGCCCGCTAACGAGCCTTACTTGCTTAAGAAAATGGACCACGCTTAATGATACGTATTGGTTATATCATAATTGGGATAGCTGTCTTGTGTTTTTCATCCGGTGCTGCATCGGCACTTGAGCGTTTTCCTCCACCCGAATTCGAAGGCGGCTATGAGTTTCCAAGCACCACCACACCACACCCGCAACAGGATATCTACGAATATATGGATACTGTTGTGCTTTTGGCAGCTCTGAGCTTAGCTTCCTATCTGGTTTTGAGAAAACGAAGCCGGCGTGCAATATTTATTTTGATGGTTTTTTCCCTCCTTTACTTCGGATTTTGGCGGAAGGGCTGTGTCTGTCCGATTGGGGCTACTCAGAATATTGTTCTTTCGATTTTTGACCATAGCTATGCCGTACCTGTTGCCGTTGCCTTTTTTTTCCTTTTGCCTCTTGTCTTCGCATTGTTTTTTGGAAGGGTCTTTTGTGCGGCGGTATGTCCCCTTGGAGCAATACAGGATTTGGTGCTGTTACGGCCTGTCTCGGTTCCGAGCTGGCTCGAAAGCGGACTGCGATTGTTTGCATATGTTTATTTAGCCGCGGCAGTCCTGTTTGCCGCTACCGGAAGTGCTTTTTTGATATGCAGGTATGATCCGTTTGTTGCGTTCTTCCGATTGAACGGAAACCTGAATGTTTTAATAATAGGTACCTGTCTGCTGGTCATAAGCGTATTCATTGGGCGCCCTTACTGCCGATTTATCTGCCCCTATGGCATACTGCTCAGACAGTTATCACGGCTCTCAAAATGGCGGGTTACTATTACTCCGGATGAATGTGTTCAATGCAGACTATGTGAAGATTCCTGTCCATACGGTGCTATACGAAGGCCGTCGGTTAGTTGGCCGGAAACAGAATATGGCAGAGGTAAAAAAAGACTCGCCATTCTGCTTGTTCTTTTGCCAATTCTAATTATTTTGTGTGGATGGTCCGGTTCCGGTCTCAGAAAGGTAACATCCCGTATGCATCCAACCGTCAGATTAGCCGAGCGCATCTATTTGGAAGATACCGGTAAAGTAGAAGATACTACAGACGCCAGCCTGGCTTTCAGAGCGACGGGCAAAGAGACAGAAGCACTTTACAGGGAGGCATTAAATATAAGGGCGAATTTCGGTCTTGGCGGGTGGTTTTTTGGAGGTTTTGTAGGACTGATGATTGGCCTTAAGCTGATTACCGTTTCCATCTGGAGGCAAAGAACCGATTATGAAGCCGGCAGGGCGAGTTGTCTGGCGTGTGGTCGATGCTTCAAATATTGTCCCATGGAGCATGCGAGATTGAACAAAACAAAAGAGGCACTGGTTTAACCCAATGGAATCAAATACCGACAATACTTCACAAAATACCGAAACGACAAGCACGTGGTACCGTAGCGCAGTTAAAACAGCTATTGTCTGTGCGGTCTTTTCTCTTATTGTACTTACCTTTTTTGTTATCAATTACATTCAGTTTAGAATAATTGATGCCAATTGGGAAATACAATCATTGAATCTTAAAAAAGAATTTGGACAGAATCTTGACGATGAGCAGCTCTTGGCGAAGATTCGCCAATTGGATTTGGAATTCAGACAACGTAGAATACGAAGGTTGGATTTTTCTCGCAAAGGCGGCTATTTGCTTTTAGGCAGTGTAGTGATAATGTTAATAGCCATCAAATCCGCCGATACTTTCAAAAAGAAATTGCCGGCACCGCAGGTGCTCGGTAACAAAGATGACGAGCAGCTCATCCAGGCAAAGTTTTCACGATGGGCTGTAGCTGCCGGTTTGGCGGTACTTGGTTCGGGTGCTTTAATCCTTGCAATGGGTACTGATATTGATTTTGGCGGAACTAATGCAGTAATAAGCACTTCATATCCTTCTTTCGAGCAGGTTAGTCAGAATTGGCCGGCTTTTCGCGGCCCTGAGGGTAACGGAATTGTTGATTTCAACGATATACCGGATAGCTGGAATGGTAAAAGCGGCGATGGGATTCTCTGGAAAACCAAAATACCGCTTCATGGTAATAATTCGCCGGTTGTCTGGGAAGACCGTGTTTTTCTATCCGGTGGCGACCCGAACGAACTCAAGGTATTCTGCTTTGACTCGGTTTCAGGTAAACTTCTTTGGACGGGGGAAGTTGAGAGCCCGCATTTAAAAAATGAGGAAGAACCATTCGAAGTCATGGAGGATACAGGCTTTGCGTCTCCGACTCTTGTCACAGACGGTCGAAGGGTTTATGCCATCTTTGTCACAGGGGACATTGGTGCTTTTGATTTTAACGGTAAAAATATCTGGACAAAAAGTCTGGGAATCCCCGACAGTTCATACGGCTATGCTTCTTCACTTGCGATGTATCGAAATCTGGTTTTGATTCAATTTGACCAGGGTGGTCCCGAGGACGGAATCTCCAAAATGATAGCTTTGGATGGACTCACTGGTCAGACTGTATGGGAGACAAAAAGGCCGGTCCCGAATTCATGGTCTTCACCAATAGTAACCAAAATCGGTGAGCAGTTTCAGTTGATAACTTGTGGCGACCCCTGGGTTATTGCATACGACCCGGCCAAAGGCACGGAGCTCTGGCGGGTGAATTGCCTGTATGGCGACGTTGCACCATCGGCAATCTATGCTAATGGGCTGGTATTTGTCATAGAGCCGGATGCAACGCTGTTCGCAATACGTGCGGATGGACAAGGTGACGTTACTAAAACCCATATTGCCTGGGAGAACGATGAATGGGGGCCGAATATATGCTCTCCTGTCAGCAATGGGGAATTAGTATTTATGCTGGCCAGCGAGGGATTAATTGCCTGTTATAAGAACTCGGATGGAACAAAGTTATATGAGCAGGACTTAAGAGAGAATTTTATGGCTTCACCGACCTTGGTTGGGGATAAGCTGTATCTTCTGACCGAAGACGGTGTAATGTTCATCATTCAGGCCGGGCCCGAATATAAGGAATTGACCAAATGTGAGCTGGGCGAGAAATGTTATGCATCGCCGGCTTTTGTAGATGGCCGTATCTATATCAGGGGCCTGGAGCATCTGTATTGTATAGGGAATAATGCTTCCGAATAAGACTTTATGAATGAACTTGATTTTAAATTTGTGGACCGGGCCGTTGAGAAAATCGGTACCGAAGAAGAAAAAGTGCTTGAACTTCTGCAGGCAGTTCAGGGGCACTATGGCTATTTGCCCGAAGAAGCTCTGGAACGGGTCTGTGACTTGACGCAGATTACTCCTGCTTCGATTACAGGTGTTTCGACCTTCTATAACCAGTTTAGACATCGTCCGGTTGGACGTCACATAATTAACGTTTGTATCGGCACTGCCTGCCATGTAAAAGGTGCCGACCGTGTATATGACGCGTTTCTGCGACATTTGAGAATTCCCGCCGGGGATGATACGGATTCACAGAAACTGTTTACTGTTGAAAAAATTGCATGTTTGGGATGTTGCACTTTAGCGCCGGCAGTACAGATAGATAAAGTAACTTATGGGCATCTGACTCCCGATACCATCCCGACGGTAATCAGTGATTTTTTGAGATATGAGCAAGCCAGGGCAAGCCGGCAATTGATGGCAAAGAAACATAAAGAGAAAGAGTCAAAATCCCGCGGTGAGATTCGACTCGGTCTGGGTTCGTGCTGTATCGCCCGTGGTAGTGATAAAGTGCGGCAGGCTTTGGAAGAGACCTTAGCCCAAACAGGTATCCGGCTGGTAATCAAACGTGTTGGTTGCGTTGGCATGTGCCACCAAACTCCGCTCGTGGAAGTAGTATTGCCTGACAGCAAATCTTTTCTTTATGCCAGAGTTCAGCCTGAAGATGCCAAAGCCATTGTGTTAAGGCATTTTAAGCCTAAACAAATGGGATGGAAAATCAAAAACACCGTCTCTACAATGCTGGACAGGATACTGACCGACAAGACATCAGAGCCCGTTACCCGCCATTCGATAGATGTACGGGATAAACCTGTAGCGGACTTTCTGAATAAACAATTACATATTGCTACCGACCTCTGCGGGGACATTGACCCTGCTGATATTGATGAATATGTTCATAATGATGGATTCAAGGCGCTAAAAAAATGTATAAGCCAGATGAGCCCTGATGAAATTATTTCAGAGATTGAGATAAGTGGACTTCGTGGTCGAGGTGGTGCCGGCTTTCCAACATATCGCAAATGGTCTGCTGTAAGAAACAACCCCTCAGACAAAAAATATGTTGTGTGTAACGGTGATGAGGGCGACCCGGGCGCTTTTATGGACAGGATGCTGATGGAGTCCTATCCGTATCGTATAATTGAAGGTATGACGATAGCTGCATATACGGTTGGTGCAAATGAAGGCTATTTCTACATTCGTGCAGAGTATCCGCTTGCTATGGAAAGGGTCAGTAAGGCTATAGAACTCTGCGAGCAGCGTGGTTATCTCGGTAATAATATACTTGGCACTGAATTTTCACTGCATCTCAGGATTGTAGCCGGCGCCGGAGCTTTTGTATGCGGAGAAGAAACCGCGCTTATGGCGAGCATTGAAGGACGCCGGGGTATGCCACGATTGCGGCCGCCGTTTCCAGCCGAAAGTGGGCTTTGGAGTAAGCCGACACTTATTAATAATGTCGAAACGTATGGCGCTGTCTCATGGATAATACGAAACGGCTCACATACATTTGCGAGCTATGGTACTGCCAGCAGTAAGGGAACAAAGGTTTTCGCTCTGGCGGGAAAAGTAGAGAGAGTCGGCCTTATAGAAGTGCCGATGGGTATTACAATGCAACAAATTGTGCAGGAAATTGGCGGCGGCATTGCAGACCAGTTAAGGCTAAAAGCCGTCCAGGTTGGAGGGCCATCAGGCGGCTGTGTGCCGGCCAGCCTTGCACATATTCCTGTTGACTATGAAGCGCTGAAAGATGTTGGGGCGATGATGGGTTCAGGCGGCCTGGTGGTACTTGATGAAACAGATTGTATGGTGGATATCGCACGGTATTTTCTGGAATTTACGCAAAATCAATCTTGTGGTAAATGTACTTTCTGTAGAATAGGCACTCGCCGTATGCTGGATATTCTCGAGCGATTGTGTGGCGGAGATGGCAAAAAGACTGATATCGAAGAGCTTGAAAATTTGGCCCAAATGGTTCAGAAATCAAGCCTATGCGGGCTTGGTAAAACGGCACCGAATCCGGTACTTTCAACTATCAAATATTTCCGGGATGAATACGAAGCTCATATCGAAAAACGCTGCCCAGTTGGGAAATGTATGGCTCTTATTACGTATTCGGTAACAGATGATTGCATCGGCTGCAGTTTGTGCGCACAGCACTGCCCGGTTGATGCCATTGAAATGAAGCCATACGAGAAACACGAAATCGTTTCCGAGAAGTGTATTCGCTGCGGCACCTGTAAAAATGTGTGTCCAGTTGACGCCATTAAGGTTCAGTAAACAATGCCTAAATTGTTCATAGATAATCGTGAAGTTGAAGTTAATAAAGGTGCTACGATTCTCGATGCGGCCGGTAAACTCGGTATTGAAATTCCGACAATGTGTTTCCTGAAGGATTATAAGCCTTCGACCAGTTGCATGGTGTGTGTGGTTAAAATCGAAGGTGCGGCCTCTCTTGTGCCTGCCTGCGGTACTATTTCTGCCGAAGGTATGCGTGTCGAAAGCAGTTCTGAACCGGTCTATCAGGCGAGAAAAGCTGCATTGGAATTGCTTTTGAGCGACCATCTGGGTGATTGTCTCGGTCCCTGCCAGATGATATGCCCTGCCGATATGAATATTCCGTTGATGATTCGCCAGATTGCAACCGGTAGTATGCGTGATGCGATTAAAACCGTTAAGAAGGATATCGCATTGCCTGCGGTGTTGGGACGGATTTGTCCGAAGCCGTGCGAGCGGGGATGCAGGCGGGGGGCATACGACCAGGCAGTTTCGATTTGCCTTTTGAAACGCTACGTTGCTGATGTTGACTTGGAGTCTGCAAATCCGTATATACCGCATTGCAAATCCCCTCGTGAGAAAAGCGTAGCTATCGTTGGGGCCGGACCTGCCGGTCTGGCTGCTGCATATTATCTCCAACAGGCGGGATTTTCCTGTACTGTTTTTGATGAACGGGAAAAGCCCGGAGGTATGTTGCAATATGGAGTTCCGGAACAAGAGCTGCCGAGACATGTTTTGGATAAAGAGATTGCTTTGATTAAAAAGCTGAATGTGAAATTTAAGAACGGCATTCGAATTGGTACTGATTTGTCGATGGCTGATTTGCGTCGAGATTTTGACGCTGTGTTTGTTGCGGTTGGTCAGGTAAAACCAGAAGATGCAAGATTGTTTGGCCTTGAGGAAGGCGGCAAAGGCATAAAAATAGACGGTACAACTTACCAGACGAATATACCCGGTGTATTCGCCGGCGGCGATGCCGTTCATAAGCGAAAGCTGACGGTACGGGCGGTGGCGGACGGCAAAGAGGCTGCGGTCTCTATCGGTCAGTATTTGTCCGGGCGGAGGGTGACGGGGGCGGCTAAGGAATTTAATACGCGTATTGGTAAGCTTCAGAACGGAGAGATTGAGCAATTCCTTGCCAGTTGTGACAAAGCAGGGCGGTTGGAACCTACGGAAAAAGATGGAGCATTCACTGAGCAAGAGGCACAGAAAGAATCGCTGCGCTGCCTGCATTGCGATTGCCGAAAGGCTGATGTTTGTAAATTGAAGCAATATGCCCAGGGCCATGAAGCCAAATCGACCCGCTATAAAAGCGAGCGGCGATTGTTTACTCAAAAACTTCAACATCCGGATATAATTTATGAGGCCGGCAAGTGTATAGACTGTGGTCTTTGCGTACAAACTGCTGCCAGGGCAGGGGAAGAGCTTGGACTGACCTTTGTCGGCAGGGGCTTCGATGTTCGGGTGGCGGTGCCATTTGAGCGTTCGATGGCTGAGGCTCTCAAAAACTCCGCAAAACAGTGTGTAAAAGCATGCCCGACTGGAGCGCTGGCATTTAAGGTATAGGGGCACATCCGAATATAACATATTTTCATATTGGGTTTGTTTGGGTTTGAATTGGGTTTGTTTTGGCTTAAATTGGGTTTGTTTTGGGTTAAATTGGCTTTGAATTGGCTTTGTTTTTTGGCCTGAGCCAGCGGATAAAATCATGTAAATGCTTGTCATATCTAAAGTTGTGTTCATTTTATCATTTCTGAAATTGGCTTTGTTTTGCATAAAAAGGGTGGATTTGTAGAGCTTTCTCTACAGTTGTAGAACGTAAAACAGTTAAGAGTGAACTAAAGTGCCTAAAGT
>JACNGQ010000131.1 GCA_014384025.1 Planctomycetota bacterium
CTATATAGGAGTTCTGGCTAAGGGCTGTGTTATATTCAAGCTGCCCGTTACCAAACCCATGCCCGCCGGCATCCCACGTCCAAGTGTTTTTGTCAATGTTCGGTCCGTCAAATTCATCCGACCAAACAACGGCCGAATACACAGAGCTGGATACAAAGAGAAAGAAAACTGAAATCAATAATAGTTTTTTCATCATCCTGCCTTTATTAATAATATTGCACATTATCTTTGCCTGCAGGACCATCCCCCAGACTGTGATTTTTGCTGAAATTCATAACCCCTCAATTATACCATAAATTGCACCGCTCTGTTCTGTTAAAATAATTGTTCTGAGGATAAAAAAAACACTCTCAACACTTGTAAATCTATGGAATCCGCCATATCTCTACGGAAAAATAATTAAAAAAAGAATGGACTGTAAAGCCTTTATATTAAAACCGTTATAAAAAGCAAAAGCAGTCGTCTTGTTTGAGTAAAAGTAGATGTAAATATGCGTGTTCACTTGCCGGAATCGCCAAGACTAACAAGAATGTCTTCGGTTCAGACACTGCCGCACCAGGAATTGTAGATATCAGGAGCATCACAAAAAAGAAACTGAAGGACGAAAAGAAAAATAAGGGATATGTTAAAAAAAGCCGCCCCCGATATTTAAACAATACCGGGGGCGGACAAGAAATCTTTCACTTTAATATAGACTTCAAGAAAATTCGTTTCGAGCTATCACTTGGGAACATAGGCCTTTGCCAGCCAGAGCAAATCCTCATTATTGGCCGCTATTAGGTTCGCCTGCTGTAGTGTAATCTCACCCCTCATCAGTTGAATTGTATCCTCTTCCTTCCACTTATGTTTTTCGGCGTGACCATCGGCAAAACTGAATGTGCTGGAATCCTTGTGATAATACGCCGGCCAATCCCACCAACCGTATGAACCGCCAGCAAACAACACCCATCCGCCTAACTGGGTTCGATCGTAGTTTACATGCCATTGAACATCGGCCTCCACAAACACCATTTTATTGCCTGGAGACCGAATATCAGTGTCCTTAACAGCAACTTTCATTTCTTTTGTGAACCCCGGCAAAACTTCAGCAGTCCGAAAGTTTACTATCGGAGAAGTGATGTCACTGGCACTAGCGCGTCCATTTGGAAGAAAATCTTCACTATTCATCAAGCCGCTGATTTCATAACTGCGAAAGACAGCCAAGGGTTCAGAGTTCTTTACCACGGTTTTGTCTCCCGGGCAATGGTACAGCTCCTCATTGCCGGCATAAGTATAGAGTTGTCCGGCACGGATACCGTTTTTTCGGGTTTCGATGGTATAGTCTGCCTCTCCAACCGGACCTTGCCCGGCTACTTCCGGATTATGTTTATCACTGGCCAGCGGAAATTCCACCCAGCGATAAGGTGTTGGATATGGCCCACTATGATAATTTGACCCACCGACGAGACTGTTGTTATTGTCAGTAGAGTAGGAGACCCAAGCCGTTATCAATTGTTTTTGATGGGATACACAAACTGCACCGGTAGCCATTTGCTTGGCCGCTTGCAGCGAAGGAAGGATAATTGCTAAAAGCATTGCGATAATAGCGATCACCACCAGCAGCTCAATTAATGTAAATCCTTTTCTGTTTCTGTCCATTTAAACCACCTCATTTTCCAAAAAAACAGTTTCCTATTAGCTTTTCCGATGAGTCCCCACAAACTCCCCCTACCCCCTGTGAAAACCTCTATATACTACCAATATACGTCTCCTGTAGGATCAATGCAAGATTTATTTTCATAAAAATGCCTTAAATTCAAAATTAGCAACCGTTTTCTATCCAATTTCTATGTAAAGCGGGAACTGAGCGATCTCGTTTAAGACCAAACCTTATCCCGCAAACTCTTTAAATAATCTCTCCATGCGGAGCAATAAAGCCTTCAATGAAGGTGTAAATAATCTTCTTTTTTTATTTTTTAGTAAATTTTCAACATAAATTATTTACAGGCATCACGATTCCCGTCAATTGTAACAGATCCCTAATAGCAGCAAGATCATTTTATCTATTTTACAGAATCAACCAGTCCGACATGAGCACTGCCAAGTCGTCGAAATCGGCATTCCCATCCCCATCGGCGTCCGCATTATCGCAGTCATTCAACGACCAGCAATTTGTCTCGAGCCAGAATCCTGCCAGGGTCGAAAAGTCAATCATATTGGCATCACCATCCCCATCAAAATCACCATCCCCCGGCGTGGGCACCCAGTAAATATTATCGAAGGATACATTGACGGTAGAAGAAGGTGTCTGGTTGCCGTTATTGAACATGAAGATGTAATCGATGCTGGTGAAGTCAACGTCGCTGTAAAGGCTCAGTGGTATTGTCACTTCGTGCCAGTTTCCATCACGTGTGAGTCCGTATTGCTGGCCTCCGTTTACAAGTGTTATCCATCGCTCGACACTGTCTGTGCTTCTTATACCTATACCAATGTTATTAGTCGAAGTTGTTTTCATGTGAAAGCGAAGCTCGCCGTTCGTATAGTGCTGCATGTCTCTTGGGACCGTGCAGTAGGCACCTGCACCGAACCAACTGCCGGGGTTGGCATTAAACGACCACACGTTGCTTCCTTCGTAGGGTGCAGTGCTTGTAGATGTCAGGTTGTTCCAGACATAGAAATCTGCGTCGGTGCCGAAGGTTATCGCATCTTTTATCGGCGTTGTGTCAGTGAAGACACCGAAGTAACCTCTCTCTGAGTTATCGATCAGACTTCCATCCCACAATTCTGTCCATGCGTTCTCCTCTATTTGAACGTAGTCGATATACATCTTTGCCGGCATCGGAGCGGTTATATCATTATCGTCATATATTCCTGTGTAGGTGCCGCCAACGGCCATATTCAGCAAAATGAACATATGCTCATGGAATTCTTCGAGGTTTGCAGGAGTAATATCGATTGACCAGAATGATACATCGTCAATATAAGTCGTAATCAAATATGGCGTCCAAGTTACTTTATAAATATGATAATCATCATTCAGATCTACAGACTTTATCGTTGAACCGCCATAGTCTGCATTGCTGCCGGCATTATCCCAGAATGCATGTGCACCGACCTGCCGGTTTTGAGTACCTGCCGCTATCGCACTGGAGTGCCCCATCTCCATTATATCAAGCTCGCCGCACTTCGGCCAGCCAACACCGACCTGGTCAATGTTCGCTCCTAACAACCAAAACGCCGGCCATAGCCCGTCCGCAAGATCGGGTATCTTGATCCTCGCCTTGAGCGTACCGTATTTGAACGTAAGTTTGCCTTGTGTTTTCATGCGCGCAGAAGTAAACCAATAACCGCTCTGATATTCATTCTTGGCTTCGATCACAAGGTTGCCGCTCTCGATATATGCATTGTTGCCGTTGTTAGTATAGTATTGACGTTCCCAGTTGCCCCAGCCGTCTGTGCCGTTACCGACTTCGAATGCCCAGAGGCTCGTATCTATAGATGGACCGTCAAAAGTATCCTGCCATATCACCGCCCCCAATGCCTGAGTTGATAACACTAATAAAACGATTAACCTGTTCATGATACGTCCCCAATAACCTAATGGATTTATCAACTTAATGAATTCCTTACCATTACTGCCGCCATTCATACGCTCGCACATAGTCTATATACATCGTCTGCGGGAACGGTGTAGATCCATCCGGATAGCCCGGCCAGTCTCCGCCGATAGCGAGATTTAATATGAAGAAAAACGGCGCATTAAACGGTGCCGGATAATCTGCTGCCGGTGTCCACCAAGTTCCCCAATCTGTATGATAATTTACATTATCAAAATACCACCGGATCTCATAGGTGTCCCACTCAACGGCATAGATATGATAGTCATCGGAAAGGTTCACTCCGGGGTAATGTGCACCGCCGTTATGATGTGCAGTGCCATAATGGATCGTCCCGTAGACAAGCGACAAGTCATTGATCGCTTCCAAAATATCAAGCTCACCGCACATCGGCCAGCCGACCCATTCATAATTTTGACCCAGCATCCAAAATGCCGGCCAGATACCCTGCCCACCGACTGGCAGTTTGATCCGCGCTTCCATTCGGCCGTAGGTGAAGTTTTTCTTCCATGATGTGTTTAACCTTGCCGTAATATAATCATATCCAAAATAATTTTTTCTGCC
>JACNGQ010000198.1 GCA_014384025.1 Planctomycetota bacterium
CCTTTCGATTTAATATTTTCTATTGAATATTGATGAGTGAAGCTGGGTCCCCGCTCAAGGCATGCGAGGATGACAATATTATTGGGATTGGAAAAAGAAAATTAAAAGTCAAAGTGTAAAAAGTAAAATTATGGAGGCCCTTCGGGCGGCTACTTGAATAGATCCCTCCACTGCGGTCGGGATGACGTTTTAGTATTTCGTATTGCGTATTAGGGCAACCACGCGGAGAAAGCCCCTACATTGAACAGCACAACGATATTTATACGTATTTAGGGCGGTTCACGAACCTCCCCTACGATGAACAATACAATGGGGGAAATTTCGTAAAGCTTTATTGGTGCGATTCATCGCAATCTACCTGTTAAAGTGTCTAAAGTGAGCTAAAGTTGGAAGTGAGCTAAAGTTGGATGCAAGAGAAAGACCATCGACTTTACTCACTAAAGTTCACTCAGTGGCTGCCACCCGTAGGCCATAATTAACGAGGCTGCAGGTGTTGCAATCGCCATCAATCTGTGTGCAATATTCTGGTTTAGCTGTAGTCACTCCTTTGTAGTCGCGCTCCATTTATTGTTAGCATTCTTTCTAACAAGCAACTCGCAATCTTTGTTGTCATAAAACAATATTATATCTGTTCCACGATCACCAACTACAAGGCTGGACTCCTTTTAGGATTTCTCATCAAAATCCTCCGACCCTACCTCAGATACCCTTCGGCTTGAGTTTGGTCATTGCAGGTAGAACGATAAAGCACCTCTCAGACACAGTAAAGAAATAAGAAAAGATTGCTTTACAAGGCCAAATATGGTATAAATGATAAACTACATAAAGATTAGAAATCTTTAGGCCCCATACGAAGACAACTAACCTTTACGGCTTTTCAGCTTGTTGATTTATCTAACAGGAATAACGATGGAAAAAAAGCTAAAGACATCGGCTGACGGCAGGAAATGCAAGTTTCCACACTGCAAGCATCTCTTGAGCATCTATAACCATGAATCTTACTGTCATGTACATCGCGAACAGATGGCTCAGATGCGAACGCTTATTACGATTCCATATCACCATCATGCATAAATCGATGCTATGGAGTACCTTTTCACTGCCGGAGAGGGACTTTTCTTTTTTGTGGCTCGGCTTATTTTGCGTTAACACCTGAAGGTAACGTATGGGATAAAACCACTGAATACTTGTAGTACTCAAACGAATAAAAAGCTACATGATATTCTAAATCAGTTTGACCTCAATCCTGAAGAAATCCGGGGTTAGCAGCTCCTAAAAGGCCACTATTTCATAATGTATTTACACATTATGTATGGACTTGAATCATTTCCCTGGCTGCGGCTTTGCGTGCACGCTCTCTTGACTTACGATGGGCATTGGCCTTACGCGTTTTAATTTGTTTCTCTCGTCTTTTATCGAGTCTATCTCTACGTTTTCCCATGAAAAATTCCTTTCAGTACTTTTACTAAATCTGTCACGCTGTGCCAGGTTTCATGGCAAATAAAACATTTTCAGTATTATGACAGCAACAATACTCCAAGTATAATACCAAATCGTTCAGGCCGTCAATATTAACTTTTCAAATAACCGTAACGAGTTTTTATTTTTTGCACACCCGGAGGAAAACCCTTTCGATTGACTAATTTCTATTTAATATTGACTATTGTGATTGGAAAAAGAAAATCAAAAGTCAACGTGTAAAAAGTAAAATTATGGAGGCCCTTCGGGCGGCTACTTGAATAGATCCCTCCACTGCGGTCGGGATGACGTTTTAGTATTTCGTATTGCGTATTACGAATTAGGGCAATCGCGCGGGGTTGCCCCTACGATGAATAATGCATTGGGGATATATGCGTTTTAGGGCGGTTCGCGAACCGCCCCTACAAGGGAATGACAACTATTGAAGATTGCCGCAGCCGCCTACGGCTCCTTTGCAATGACAAGCTATTTTAAATAGAATCGTAGGCTTCCCTTTTTTTTAAAAGTGTACCTACATCATTTCGTTTGCCAGATTCCTCCACTCGGCTACGCCTCGGTCGGAATGACACGGGGAGAGATAATGCTTTGTAGCATTGGCACAGCCAATCGGCCCATGAACATCCTCCATGGCCCAACGAAGAAAGCTCGAATGTCACCCATTATATGGAAAAGGCAGGCCCTTTCGATTGACTATTTTCTATTTAATATTGACTATTGGGGTTGAGATTCTTCAGCCTTCGCTTGAAGAATGATAATTATTTTGTCGGCACTGGATTTATGGAGAATATCATCGATTGACGCCGTTTAACACATCAGGTACAATTATGGAGAATTACACCTTCAATCTCAATTATTCCTTCAAAAAAAAAGGTAATTATTATGAATATAAATGATCACCAGAAAGACATCTCCTGGTGGCAACCTGTATTGTTTGCAGCGATGGCCGGAGGAATGGCCTGGGGGATCCGTGGGCAATACGGACACGAAACCGGGGCGATGATTGCCGGTCTGCTTGTCAGCCTTACATTAGTATTCTTACTGTGTCCGAATGCGTCATTGTTAAATGTTGCACGTGCCGTGGCATTAGGCACTGTAGCAATGGGTTTCGGTGGATCAATGACCTATGGTCAAACGGTCGGCTTAACACATGATGCACAATTAGTCGGTAACTGGGCAGCATTACGGTGGGGTATGATCGGTCTTTCAATTAAAGGGGCTGCCTGGATTGGTTTTGCAGGCGTTTTTTTGGGAATGGGATTGTCTGGGATTCGCTATCGATGCCGTGAAATGCTACTGATTATGCTTTCCCTGGTTGGCTTGTATTTTTTGGGAGTTTACTTAATCAATTCACCATATAATCCTTCTGCGAAATTACTACCTGCGCTCTATTTCTCCGATCACTGGCATTGGGAACCGGAAACATATGGAAGACCACGATTTGAGTGTTGGGGCGGACTTCACCTTGCGCTTATCTCGTTAATCGCATATGTCGGTTTGTATCGTAAAGACCGTCTTGCACCTCGACTTGCTTTTTGGGGAATATTAGGAGGTGCAATTGGTTTTCCACTCGGTCAATCTCTCCAGGCATATCATGCATGGAATCTTGAATCTTTTCGCGAAGGTATGTGGGCCCAGCTCGATCCATACATGAATTGGTGGAATATGATGGAAACAACATTCGGCGCTGTTATGGGAGGTATGCTGGGATTAGGGCTATGGCTTAATAGAAAAAGAATCCTGCTGCGAGATGAACCAGACACAATCAGCATGCCCTTTGCTGTTGAATGGATTTTGATTGCGGCACATTTATCATTACTTTTTGCTGTTGAATTCAGGTCGATCAGAGCCGTTGATGCGCTTTACGATCTTGGCCTTATTATGGGAATTATACCCATGGTGGCTATCGTTGGAGGACGCTGGTGGCCTTTCATGATGGTATTTCCAGTTACATTATTTCCAATTGCAGGCAAAACCATCATACAGCTTGTTTACAAAGAACCATCGATCAATCCAATAATGGGCTGGATTATTTATGGAATTATCCCATTGATTATCGTAACAGCTATGGCTTTCTGGTTTGCACGACAGGCAACCACAAAACATACAGGATATCATTTCACACGAATTGGATTATTATTAAGTACATGGATGTATTTCTTGTTGAATTACGCATTCTTCCATTTTCCCTGGCCATGGGCCGAATGGACAGGCCGAACACCAAACGGAATTATCTTTACAGTTTGTGCTGTTGGACTTACTTTAGCGGCTCTAATCGGAGGACGTCGAAAGACTATACTGAATCAATAAGTTATATTCTTCATCCACTGAGCACTAAAGCTCACTCAGTGGTGCCATCCGTCGATCTCAAGCCCATGCGGATTATTTCGCTTTTTTATCTTGCTCCAATGTGTGAGGGCTTTTTTATTTGTTTTATTACAATGGAATATCTTATACTAATGCTAAGAAAACAAGAGCGTTTCCGTAAAGTGCATATAGCAAATAAACGTCATGGGTAAACGAACCGGCTTTACATTAATAGAACTTCTGGTTGTCATAGCCATTATCGCGCTATTGCTATCGATTTTGATGCCTGCTCTTCAGCGGGTCCGGAGCCAGGCGCGGGGTGTGGCATGCAAATCCAATCTACATCAGTGGGGCCTGGTATTTGCTTTGTACACACAGGACAACGACGGCTATTTCTACAGCGGCCATTTACGTGGCTCATCGTCGGGCATGGGCGGGGGCGAATGGTGGCGAGAATGTATGTGGCCGTTGTCAAGGGAAAAGAAGATGTGGCTGTGCCCGACAGCGACAAAGTACCGTTCTATCTCTCCGGACGGCTCGGGCCGGCGTCCGGCGGCGACTCCTTTCGATGCATGGCGGGCCGATGAATCTACGGGCGGGGATGAGGGCAGCTACGCTCCAAACGGCTGGATGTGCAATATCCCAGCAGGATTAGCAAACCTTTGGGGGCGAGGGCCTGCCGAGTACTACTGGCGAACCCATCAGGTTCGGGGAACCTTCAACATTCCTGTTTTTACCGAGAGCTGGTGGGTGGATGGATGGCCTCGACATACTGATGAACCCTTTGAATTGGGTGATCGCACGCCCCTGCTGGGGCCCAATGTGCAAGAAATGCAACGACTGTGCGTCAACCGGCACGGCGGGGCGCAGCACTGTCTCTTTGCCGACTGGTCCGCGCGCAAGGTTTCCATCAAGCAGTTATGGACGCTGAAGTGGCACCGTCAGTTCGAGACGAATGGGCCCTGGACAATGGCCGGAGGTGTACAGCCAAACGACTGGCCGATGTGGTTGAGAAAATACAGGGAATACTGATAACGGATTAATGTTTTAGCGTTTCGCCTCCGGGGGGATTACCGCGTTTTTTCCTCTATAAACGGCAGAGGGATTCTTTATTTGATAAGCTTATACCACCATACCATGGTGTAGATATTATCCTTTTAGTAAATCAGAAGCAGGGATTTCGAAGCCTAAATTCAGGATTATCCTACTTTCTTTTTTTTGTGTAAAAGTGTTTATATACATGTTCTTTGAGGAAGGCTGAATACATATAAGTTTACAGTCTTATACAACTTTGATTAAGCTCCTGCTCTCAACTAAAGTAACTATATAGCAGGGGCTTTTTTATTTGAATGAAAAAATCGTATCTTGAGCGGGCTGAGTTACCACACATATTCCTCCTCTCAGCCTGCTCTTTCCTTTTTATTTCTCTTTTGTTACGAGGTCTTTGCAACATCGATCCATTCAAAAAAGTGTGGCACTAACAAAGTAATTCCCAATGTATTTATCGTCAGATTTTATGGAAGATCGAACAAATTGGTCAGGCCGAAGCGTTTAAGGGATCGTCATTCTATTTGCAAGAGAAACGGCAAGATTAATGATGACACAACCGCCAAACTGGCCTTCACTGTCGTTACCTACAATACGTATCCCGAGGACCTTAAAATCAATCTCAATGTTACTAAGATCATATCCCAGGACCATTAAACCCGGAGCGTTTCCACCGCGATAGTGTGTGACAGAGATTTTTTGCAATCGCTGGTCGCCGTCGGTGAGGTAAACGCTGGGCGGGATGCCCGATTTCAGTATAAAGAGACCGATTTCAGGGCCGGGCCGATCGAGAAGCGGTAATTGGAAGCGATATTCTATCCAGTGGTCCTGTTCGAGAATCAGCATTGCGTTTTGTGGCTTATCTCTGGGATCAGAAATGAACTGAATGCCTTGCTCGCCCGGCAAGTTTACAAAACACCGCCAATCATCCTGGTCCGGATTGTGGCTTGCGGCGATTTCTCTAAGGAAGAAGTTACCCATGAATATCATGTTATTGTCGAGAGTGGGCTGCCCCGGGCCATCCCAGGTTACAGCGACTGGCCCGGTACGGCCCGGTCGATTCCCGGAGGAGGTGATGATCGCAGTTGTGCCGGTCAGGGCCAGAATGATTCCTATGGCGATAAGGAACGCCTTGGACAGCACAGTAGCCAATACCGCCCCAGTTACCGCGACCTTGGCTGATGCGGCCTTGACGGCGGGCATAGCAGAGGCGGACTTGGTCGATGTGGACGTCATCGCCGCAAACACCGTGAGCGCACCGAGGAAATGGGAGCGTTTTAGGCCTTTTCGGGCGAGTTGGCTTCTCAGGGCCGTCCTGGCGCGATAGAATAACATTTTTGTCCGCATTTGAGAACCGCCCAGAACTGTGGCAATCTGGGCGTAAGACTGATCCTCCAGGCAACGTAATGTCAGTACAGTTCTGTATTCCAGACTCAATGCGTCCATGGCAGCCAGGATGAACTCGACCATTTCCTTGTGCCATAATGTTGCAGCCGGTCCGCTGTAGGTCTTTCCTGACATCGTTTCCAGAATCTCTGAATTGACCATGGTGCGCTGATCCATACGCCTGGCACCTTGTGCACGGAAGTGATGCTGGACCTTTCCGAGTGCTGTTCTGTAAAGCCATGACCAAAAGCCGTTCTCATTAGTCAGATGAAGACGCGGCAGGGCCCTGACCAATTCCAGGAGTGTTTCCTGGGTCAGATCTTCTGATAGATCATGATCCAGGGTCATGCGATTAATAAAGGTATATACCTTCGGCTTGGCCTGCTGAGCGAGCAAAGAACGACTTTCCTTACACCCTCTTTGGGCCTTACGTAAGCAATCTAAGTTAATCTGATCCACACTCGAACGCATACGACTTTCAGGGGCTCTCACAAATCTCTGTTGGCTTCGGCCTTCCCTGGCCTTCGGGCCGAGACGAAGGTTTTGAAAGAATATCTTTTATAAATCCATTGTAAATCATGGATTAAGACTTTTCTATTCGCTTTTCAAAAAAAAAATAAAAAAAACAAACCCTCCGGCCAGAAATCGGGATGTATGTATTTAGTGAATAAGAAAACACAATAGAAACTTTAACAAAAGGAGACGACATGAAAAATCTATGTTATTCATTGTTGCTTTGTGGGATTGCCTTATTATGGGTACCTGCTGCCTACGGTCAAGACATCACCATTCGACGTGTAACAGATCGCGTTATTACATTGAGTATGTCAAATCTCAGTATGCATACCAATGTAACTGTTATCGAGACACAGAAAGGGCTGGTGTGTATCGAGACGGAATTCGTACCGTCGGTCATGAAAACGATCAAAGAAGCCGCTGAAAAAGAGTTGGGGCGCAACGATTGGGCCTATGTGATCAATACTCATAGCCATCTTCATCACGCGAAAGGAAATGCCGCATTCCCCGAGACCCCGATCATCGGACCCAACAAGACGATGATGGATTGGTTCAAAAGCACACTGTCAAGCAAGGAAGGACGCAGGGCATACTGCGATTACTCCGGGGTAACCTATGGTATCAAGGCATTGCGACAGAACCTGGCTCAGGCAAGGTTGACTGCGGTACAGAAAGAAGAACTGCGCCGGAGACTTCGCTTCTGCTATGCGATTCAAAAGGAAATCATGGACGGCTTTGAGGTTCGAAATCCCACCATCGCCTATCGCGAAGGCCAGGAACTGGATTTGGGTGACACGCATCTGCAATTGTTCTACTGGGGTGACGGTATAAACCACAGTTCCATTTTTGTATATGTTCTGGAAGACAAAATGTTGGTGGGGATGGGCATGGGCCAGCAGGGATGGATAGAGAGCCCCGCTGAGGAAGTGAATTTAGAGGGGTTTCGCCATGCCATTTCCATGTTTGAGAAACTCAGTGACAAGAAATTCCCCATCGACTTTATGATCGAAGTTCATAGTCCTGAGATTCATAGGTCGAGACAGCGCTTTCAATATTCACACACATATTATCAAAAACTGCTGGACAACCTGACCCAGGCACAGGAAGATGGGCTCTCCCTGCAACAAGCCAAGGCCAAGTTCCCTTATAGCAAGGAACCTGCCGCTATGCGAAGATATTTCTATCGACCTGAGAATGTCAGCGAAAGACATCTAAAAACCATAGATAGAATCTGGGAATTATTGCAGAATAGAGGATCGTCTCACTCAGTAGCACACAATCATTGATTGGGTCCGGCCCCTGCCGTGCTCATCTGGTTCTTGAATAACAGGAGACGAGATCATGACAACGAATGACAAAAGAATTATTTTGGCAATAGTCTCTCTGTTTCTGACGAGTGCGGCAGGGGGCTTTTTTATTTGAATTAAATAGAAATCGCATTTAGAGCGGGCTGAGTTACCACACCTCTGTTCCTCCACTCCGCCCGCCCTTTCCTTTCATTTTGCGTTGAAATCTCCTGGCCTTACATCAGATACACCTCGGTCTTAGTTTGGCCATTGAAGAACGATGAAACGCCTCATCAGAGCAAACCTCTGAAATAATGAAACTCTATATCTAACGAACTCAATAAGCAGGGCATTGTTATTTATCTTTGATTGTCTCAATCAATTCAGCGATACGAAGCTGTAGTTTGTTTATTTCTCGTTTGTTATGAGGTCTTTGCAGCATTACCCAAGCGAAAACGCTTATGAAGCCAAGCCAATGGCTGCAACAGACTACTATGGCAGCATGCATGATCTGGTATCTGGTCTGGCCGGTAATGAAAAACTCTTTAACACAACAAACGATGAGGATTGAAAGAATTATATATTGAGCATAAACACATTTTATAACCCAACGCATTTTTTTGCTGTAAGCATCCTTAAACCATGAACGCATTGTGTCTTCTTTTGATTCATCGTACTGCGGCGGATTGTCCATTATCTTTTTTATCTGTTCTTTATCCATTTTTCACCTCGAAAATTAATTATCAAAATATTTTTTCCATAGCTGTTTCAATTCTTCTCTTGCAGTAAACAGGCGAGATTTTACGGTGCCTGTTGGAATATTCAGGGCAATACTTATTTCAGGAATACTTAGCTGCTCAAAATAATACAGACTCAGGATCACTCTACTATCACTTTTTAATCTTTGAACCAGTTCTTTTACCTGTGAATCATTATCTTTTCGATTAGAATCAACTTCAATTGACTCAAGGTTTATATGCTGATTTTTCTTTTTGTTTTTCAACCAGTCAATCGTTCTGTTTGTGGCGATTCTATAAGCCCAGGCCTTAAAATTTGCAGGGTCATGTAATTTTGTTAATCCTTTTATTATTTCAAGCCAACATTGCTGAGTGATATCCCATGAAGCATGGACGTCAGTAGTCAATCTAAAGACATACTGCCATAACTTTTTCTGCCATAGAGAAACCAGCTTATCCAACGCGGCCTCATTGCCATCCTGAGCAGCCATAACCAAAAAATGGTTTTGAATGTTTGAAAGATTATCTTTCATTTACCTTCTTAGGCTTGTGAGCAGCTTAATTGGTTCATTTAATTTAACATTTTATTGCATTTTCCCAATAATAGTTTGGGAAAAGTAACAAGAGGGATGATTGTAATTCTATTCATTATTGGTGCGATTCATCGCACCCGAACTATGTGGATCTGACTATTTTTATGACATCGTCGAATTCGTTTAAGATAGCATGGTCTTTTTGGGCTGACGCCTTGTCACTTCGACTTTTCGCTCGGTCTAATAACGGTGCGGTTATTAGAATAAATTCTAAGTCTTAACTGCCAGAAGATTAGCGACTTCTGCAAGGAGAACGTCGGGTTCTATCGGTTTTTCCAGATAAGCATCGACCGGACACCATTGCGGGTCACCAACTGTAGCTTTAAAATCCATACCTATTTCGGTCTTAATACCTGTCAGAATCAGGATTGGCATATCTTTGAACTGCGGGTCATTCTTAAGTTCCCGGGACATTTGTAAACCATCAACCCAAGTTGACATCATAATGTCCAGTATGGCCAAATCAGGTTTTTCAGCCTTAATTTTTTCCATACCATCCGCTTTATTGACGGCCGTAATAACAGTGTAGTGCTGGCTTTCCAAAACAGCCTGCAATGAATCTCTGAAGTCCGGGTCGTCTTCAGCAATTAAAATCTTTGCTTTTGTCATAATTCACCTCACAAGGTATCGTTTTTTGGGCCACACGAAACCACTTTTCGAATAATCACACAAAGACTAATGTATTCCCTTTTTATAAGCTCACGGAGAACTCTCAATATTTTTTATAGCATTAATAATGAAAATTGCCGCGTCATTCAGATTATATCGGCATTCCACGAAATGACACAAAAGTTTTTTATAGTAAAGATTGCCACGTCGGGCTATGTGTTTTTGATTTTTGTCAGGACGTAGTCGAATTCGTTTAAGATGGTTTGGTCTTTTTGACTCAGAAAGAGGTTGATCAGGGAAATTGTAAGGCAATTTGCGATGAATCCGGGGACGATTTCGTACATTTTGTCGCTTAAGCCGACCTGTTTCCATAGAACAAGTACCACTGTTCCGGTTACCATTCCAGCTAAAGCCGATTGCCATGTTGTCTTTTTGCTGTACAGTGCGAAAAGGACCAAGGGACCAAAGGCAGCACCGAAGCCGCCCCATGCGTAGGAGACTATTTCCAGAATCGTGTTGTTGCGGTCCAGTGCCATAACTAACGCAATAATCGAAATGATAACTACACAGCCTCGTCCAACTAAAATAATTTCCCTTTCGGAGGCTTCCTTCCTTATCGCCTTAGAGTAAAAGTCTTCCGATAACGCCGACGACGAGACAAGTAACTGCGAATCTATGGTTGACATAATGGCCGAGAAAATCGCCGCCAAGAGTATCCCGCCAAACCATGGATTGAAGAGGTCGCTTATCATAAAAATAAAGACTTTTTCCT
Source organism: Planctomycetota bacterium (assembly GCA_014384025.1). GTDB lineage: Bacteria > Planctomycetota > Phycisphaerae > Sedimentisphaerales > Anaerobacaceae > NIOZ-UU13. Next base: position 10,730 of record JACNGQ010000198.1, read on the forward strand.
GGTCTCCGCCGGTGAGGTCATCGTACATTGCAATACCAATCAAGCCGATGATTACTGCTCCGCATAACGATAGAAAAACCCAGATGATGGCGATGGCCATAGATTTTCCGAGTTTATCAACCGATTTGATGGACATGAATCGTACCAATATATGCGGCTGGCCGAAGTAACCCAAGCCCCAGGCCATGCTGGATATAATCATACAGATGCAAACAGCCAATGTACCGCCTTGCGGCATCAGGCTTGTCGATATGTCCTTTAACTCCATAGCTTCTCTTATTGCTGTAACTCCACCTGCGGTATTATAAGTCAACGCCGGAACTATAATTATCGCAAAGACCATTAACGCGCCCTGCAGAAGGTCCGTCCAGCATACCGCTAAAAAACCGCCCATGAAGGTGTAAGCTATTATGACAAGGCCGCCGATGATTACGGCGAGGTGGTACTGGACATTAAAGGTCGATTCGAACAGCTTTCCTGTTGCTACGAGTCCGGAAGAGGCGTATATGGCGAAAAAGATAAGTATTATTATAGCTGAAACGATTCTAAGCAGGCCGGTCGGGTCTCTGAAACGCGCTTCGAAAAAGCAGGGCAGTGTTATCGCATTGGTTATTTCCGTATATACCCGGAGCCGGGCTGAGACCAGCTTCCAGTTCAGGACTGTCCCTATGAAAAGCCCTGTAGCAATCCAGGTCTTTCCCATTCCGCCAAGGTAAATTGCCCCGGGCAGGCCCATCAGGAGCCAGCCGCTCATGTCGGAGGCCTGTGCCGATAGGGCGGTGACCCATGAGCCCATGCCGCGTCCGCCCAGAAGATAGTCTTCTATATTAGACGACTTTCGATAAAAGAAAAAACCGATACCAAGTAAGGCTATGAAATAAGCTATAAATGTAATTAATGTTGCTGCCGGCATTTTTTGTGAAAAAAATAGAGACTTTTTTATAGACTATTTCGGCAGGGTGGAACTTGCCCCATTATTAATTTCATTAGCTCTGGTTTGTCAGTTTGAAATTATCGAGATAGAAGACGGTTCTTTTTGTTGCGTTGCTGGTGAAGCCGACCCACGTCAGCTTCTCGAATTTTCCATTTCCGTTCTTTAGCCCTTTGAACTGATGTCTCTTTTGCCCTTCTATAGCTACGCTCAAGTCCCACTTGCCTGCGTTTATCTCGCCGAGCGGGGCGGTAATCTTTAAATGTATCCATTGCCCGACAGGCAGTTCCAGCAGGGTCTTGTCAGCGACTTTGAGCTTTTTTCCATCGAGCTGGAAATTAGGGCCGACTCCATAGGGTGACAATCGCCAGTCGCGCCACTCATAGTTTATCAGTACGCCTTCTTCAATTCGTATGTCAAACTCACTGCTTGTTGTACCTGCACTATGATTGGGTGCGTAAACATAATGAGGATTATAAGCGTGCTGAAGTCCCTGGGCATCGACGATTTTCAAGCTGTGCTTTCCGCCGGCCGCTGTTTCATCTGTTACAATAATGGAGTCACCCTTCTTCTCGACGTGAACTTCTGCGCTCGCGGGTTGAGAACCGACCGGCACGGCCTCGAAATTGTCATTAATCGAAACCGGCGGCGGATCAGGCGCGACTTCCAATGGGGGATATGTTACGTTTTTCGCCTTATCAATCCAGGCGGGGGGGCCATAGACTCCGGCCTTGCTGTAATCGAACGGTTTGAATCCAATTTTTAAGGCAGGGGAGTTCGGCTTCAAGCTGAAATCATAATTTTCCGCATCGACGAACAGCGGGTCGGCGATAATAGAATCCGTATCTTGACCTCTGTCCTGCCACTGCTCCATTGTCAGACCGGCAGGCTTGATCTCTTTGCCTGATGTGTTCCAGTAGCAGTTGTCCCGCATTTTCACTTTAACCTCTGTCCATCGGCCGGACATCAGGGGACCAGTATTCCAATAGACGATATTATTTTCAAATGTGAAAGAAAGATGCTCCTCCACCCGTGTGGCCTGGAGCTGATGAAGTTTGCTGAAAGCCAGGATATTGTTTCGGACGATATTTTCCTTGCCGTAGTGCTGATGGAAGCCACCTGTCCTTGTATTATAGACAAGATTGTTTTCCATAACGATGCCGGTGGTGCCTTCGTCTGTATAAAGTCCCCAGCCGCCGTAAGAGTACGAATATATATCGTGAAAAACATTATTGCTTACGACTGTGCCTTCCGAAGGCCCGAGCGTATAAATACCGCCCATATCGCTGAGCACACCCCAGCCGATATGGTGCACGTGATTGTAACTGAGGTTATTTCGTTTGGAAAGGCTGTCACTATATCCCCATCGCCAGCCGACCGAAAGACCGGTATAGAAAAAGTCTCCGATGTCGTTATGCGTAACGGCATTGTCGCCGCTTTGCCCAATCCAGACACCGACGGCGGAAGTATATATCCGGCCGCCTGAGCGAATGATATTGTTATCGACGGTAATATGGCTCGTTCGAGATGGCTGGTCGGGGCTAATCGCGCCTTCGCCGATTCGTACGCCTCCAGCGCCTAAGTCATAGAGGTAGGAGCGCTCGAGCCTGCTATTACTACAGCCCTTCCGAAACCAAACGCCGTAGGTCGCGACGTGGCTTACTTCGCAATCCTCTACCGATATATTATGCGCACCATCGGCCATGATGGCCGCCTCGGTAACATAGGCGGCCTGATAAGGTGCGTATCCTCCGGCCGGCAACAGCGATTGGTTGTGCTGGAAAGCAAGACCTTTCAATTTGATATTTTCAACGAATTCCTCGGCCTCTGGTTTTCCTTCGAAGATAACGAGCTTCTCAATCACCGGTGCTACTACATGCGATTGAGTCATATCTTCATCGGGCAGTGGTTTATAGTACAATGTGCCGTTTCGCGACAAGAACCATTCGCCGGGTGCATCCAGGGCGGCTTTGAAATTCTCTAAATGAAAACGAGTGTTCTTCGGCCAGCCGGAATAACTCTTTAGTTTTTCACCCACAGTAATAATCTTCTTGGCTGCCGTATCTATCTCCTTTAAGAAACGACGGCTTATACACCACTTATGATAGGCAACCAACGTAACATCGTGAAGCTCGTTGCTGTCAATATTTCGCAAAGGCCCAAGGGCATCACCCTGCACAGTTGTGGTACGTCGGTATTTGTCTTTACTGCCCTCTACCAAAACTTCAGAGGTATCGCCCATATAGTGGTAGAATTTATCTGGAGTACGGGCACGCACGGCTCGACGGCCGTTTACGAACAACTGCTCGAAATACCATTCGCCATTTGCAACTTCCGGTATATGAGCTTGCCAGATACCGTTTTGTCCTCGCTTGAAACCTTTAATTACCCGCCCTCCGGAGAATACCGGGATGGCATCCGCAGCCGCTTCGTAGATGATTGGGTATTCTTTTGTTCCGCTGTCCCGGGGCGTCAATATGAAAGGTTCGCTCAGGGTGTAAGATCCATCGGTAACGATGATCCGAACAGGTTCTGTTATAGACCCTCTCGATTTCAATTGCCTAATCTTGTCCCGAGCACCAGCTAAAGAAGCCACCGGCCCGTTCGTGCGATTTCTGTTCGGTTTTTCACGGCGCCCCGACCACTTGTCATTACCCTGGGTGGAAACGTATATCGTAAGAGCCCGGGCGCATTGGGTTAAAAATAATGAAACTAAAACGCAGCATAACAAAGACCTTAACCTTAAACCATGCGTTCTCATGTTTTTTATCTCCTCTTAATCGCCACTTCACAAGTAGAGAATATCATCAAGCGGTGAGATTCTCCCATTCAATTCCAACTTTTTTGAGAGCGTAACCCAGCTCACGCATGTAGTCACCGTAGCACGTCATCCAGTGGAATCCGGGCATCCGCTCGGCTAATTTTTGACTGTCACAGGAAAAGCGGATATCAATCTGTGCCCGGCAGATATCCATAAACGGCGAGTCGATAATTTCACCGGTCAGACCAACCCATCGCTTGATGAGAAAATCGGGTGCAATATTGGTTACTACCTGGCCATTATGCATTTCAACCTTTGGCGCTGCACCATAGTCCGACTCGAAGTGCGTCATTATCCTTGCGGGTTCGAGTTTTTTTCCGTCCATCCTTCGCGGGGCTGTGCAATGTGCAAGTGTAATTAGCCCATCATGCGGATAAGTCGGGTCGTTGAGAAATACAGGTTTGCCCGAAATGCCCGCCATCAGGACACCTGAGGGTATCACGACAAAATCCGACTCGCAGTATATTTGATATCCTGCATCATTCATTAAGCTCAGGGTCAGGCATGCCGATGTCTCTGCGAGCGGCATAATCGTACCCATACATCCGTTAATTGTGAGAGCATGGCAATCAGCTTTTTTCATTATTCCTCTAAATACCTGCTCAAGCAGGAATGCGTTGTCAACGAACTTGCGATCGGTCTCAAGTGTCGTACCTGATGATTTGAGATACCTCCCGGCTCGATTTTTAGCACGCTGTACGGCATTATTATCCGCCCTTGCTTCTTTAATCAGTTTGCCAAGCTCGTCATAAGAAAAGGTTTGAATGTCGAACTTCCACTTTTCATTAATATCCTTAAACATCTGTTTACGGAACTCGGTCGATTGTGCCCATGCTCCGGGGCCACCGATGGCTATGATTCGAGTTCCCTGTGTGTTACGCAGGCCGCACAGAGCACGCAGTCTCCACATAATCTCATCCTGGCTGTCAATAACAACGTCGCCGTCGTCAATCCCTTTAACGGCAAGCGTATCGGTATGCTGGCGAAGGTAGCGAGGGCTGATTATTTCGTACCACAAATAGACGGGCCCCGATTTGTGACGGCAGAAAAAGATGATGTCCTTGCCAGTCTTTGCCAGCTCATCGAATGTGTCCATTCCGCCGCCTGCGGCATATATCATAATGACATCGGTTTTGTCCAAATCGTTCAGAGATGCCACTTCACTTTTACCTCGTATTCGGCTAACGGGCAGGAACTCGACCGGATAATCGGCTTTTGTTCGAAGCTCACTAAGCTCGCTTTGGATTTTTTTTACTTCGTTCCCGGCATCCTGTTCGGTTTGGATACCGCCCCAACTTCGCCAACTGGTTTGGTGTCGCGGCTTTGGAGTGCTATAGACAAGTATCGGCTTGACCTTCAACGCACGGCGTTTCGGAGCAGTATCATCCTTCTCGGCGGCCGATACTGCCGACCAGCTAAGGCCCGTAATAGCTGCACTTGCTAAAGCAACTGAGCCCACACCCTGTAGAAAATCTCTTCGAGTGACGCCATTCGCCGAATCCTGTCCACTGCAGGGACAGCATGTATGCCGGGGTAACTCTCTTTCATTATTGGATTGCACAGTCATTCTGTATCCTCCTTTCGATGGATATTGGTTTTTGTTTACTCCGAAAGTATAAACCAAATTCAGAGGATAAAAAAGAAAAATTTAGATACGTACCTGAAATTCCAGGGGTAGTACACTCACCATCAAAATCTTTTTTATTGCCAAAGACAGTCAGATTTTGTAAAACCCCGCAGTATCTTTAGGTTTCAATATATTTTTGTAAACTTATCATTCTTTTGACAGTGAAGGAGTTGTTCAGTCCTGAAGGTCTCTTATGTTTGAGAATGAAGCAGAATTAAGAAAGACGGCAGAAAGAATCGTGGCGGACATGATTTCCGTCAATCTGGCCCAAAAGAAAGTCTATACGGACAATCGCACAGGCAAAGAGTACTTCAATCTGATTACTCCGAATGCCTTTGAAAAACAAATTATCGTGATTGTCGTTCTCGGCTATCCCGAACAGGCAGGTGTATGGTCATACACATTACTGAGCCAATCACGAAACGCCGAATCCAGTATGGAGCCATATTTTAAAGAATTTGGACAAAACGACTTTGGCTTAATCGCCGTCAATCCTAATTGTCTGTCTCCGGACATTGAAGGAGACTCATTCATTTATCAGCTTGAGCAGGTCGTGGAAGATATCGCCCCTGAGAAGAAAATCGGCTTCATCGGCTTTTCGATGGGAGGCAAAGTCCTGGTCGATTTTTTAGAGCAGCGCCCCGAACTCCTCGACCGTACAGCCGGCCTGGTTTTGATTGACCCAACGTTGTCCAACAGGCTGGAGGCTGGAAATATTAGATCCTTACTCGATACACGTAGTTTACTCATCGCATCAAAGGGGGAAACCTACAGCCCGGGCGATATCGCCTCGGCCCTGCTGCAAATACCCAAAATTTCTTTCCCCGGCATCCACGGCGAAATGCCAAATAAAGCCCTGCCTCAAATCATCGACTTTTACCGTCAATTCCTTTTATCATCGAAATCTTGACGGACAGCCATTTAATCACTAAAATTGGTTACTCCTGTATCAAGTAACGACAAACGAGAATCAAGTATCAAGGAACGAGTATGACTAAGATTAATGAGAATTTTTTGAAACTTCAGGCCGGTTATCTTTTTCCGGAAATCGGCCGAAGAAAAAGAGCCTTTCAAGAGGCTAATCCGGATGCTGATATCATCAGTATGGGTATCGGCGATGTTACCCAGCCACTTGTTCCGGCCATCATAGAAGCTATGAAAAAAGCCGTTGAAGAAATGGGCAATAGCAAGACCTTTAAAGGCTATGATGACGGCGGGATAGGCTATGAATTTCTAAGAAAAGCAATAAAGGAAAATGACTTCAACTCCCGCGGCGTCGATATCGACATCGACGAAATCGTCATCAGCGATGGCGCAAAGTGCGATACCGGGAATATGCAGGAAATATTCAGCCTTGACAACGTAATAGCCGTATCAGACCCTGTGTATCCCGTATATGTGGATACCAACGTTATGTCGGGCAGAACAGGCGGCCCGGCGGGGCAGGGCAGGTACGAGGGAATTGTCTATATGCCCTGCACAGAGCAAAATAATTTTGTACCTGATTTACCTAAGGAAAAGGTCGATTTGATTTACCTGTGCTTTCCGAATAATCCTACCGGCGGGGTGGCAACAAAAGAGCAGTTGAAAAAATGGGTTGATTTTGCACGCGAACATAAAGCGATAATTCTTTTTGACGCCGCATACGAAGCCTTTATTTCCGAGACGGAGATACCACACTCCATATACGAGATTGAAGGAGCAAAAGAAGTAGCCATCGAGTTTCGCAGCTTCTCAAAGACCGCAGGCTTTACCGGTCTGCGATGCGCATTCACCGTTATCCCCAGGCAGTTAAAGGCGTACACTAATGACGGCAGGGCGATTGAAGTCGCCCCGATATGGAAAAGACGCCACTGCACAAAGTTCAACGGCGTATCATACGTCACCCAAGCCGGAGCGGCCGCTGTTTACAGCCCCGAAGGCAAAGAGCAAAACCAGAAAATTATCGATATCTATATGGCCAACGCAAAGCTTATCTGCGAGAGCCTCAGAAAACTCGGGTTTACTGTTTACGGCGGCCTCAACGCGCCATACATCTGGCTAAAGACCCCCAACGGCGTCGGTTCCTGGGAATTCTTCGATACATTACTTAACAAGGCACACGTTGTAGGCACTCCCGGGGCCGGCTTCGGCTCGGCAGGAGAAGGATTCTTCCGCCTCACAGCTTTCGGAACTCCAGACAATGTAAAAGAAGCCCTGCGGCGTTTCGCCAGCATCGTATAATATGTATTTTGTGTATTGGATTTGTGCAAAATGATTACAGCATATATCGGCCTGGGCAGCAATTTAGGCAATAGAGAAGACAACTTTAAAAGTGCCCTCAGAATGCTCACCGAAGTTGCAGATATCGAAGTCGTTCGTGTAAGTGAGCTAATCGAAACCAATCCGCTTAAACAGGCCGAGCAGCCAATGTACTTAAACGCGGTTGCCGAATTCCGAACAACCCTAAGCCCTGATGATTTGCTCAAAACATTAAACAATATAGAAACGGTTCTTGGCAGGATGCGCCAAGAAAAATGGGCATCGAGGACAATCGATCTGGACATTTTACTATATGGCTCCGAGGTCATAGACAGCCCCCATTTGACCGTACCGCATCCGCAAATGCACCTGCGTTCATTTGTTCTCGAAGGTCTTGCCACACTCAATGGCGATTTTGAGCATCCGGTAATAAAAGAATCGTTAAATAGATTAGCTAACAGATTAAACGGCTGCGACTTTATCACCAATCCCGAGTTGCCACAGCTTGTCAGTATAGCCGGCATTATCGGCGTTGGCAAAACCACTCTGGCCAAAAAACTATCCACCCGGCTCGGCTGTCAAATGCTGCCGGAACCTTATGATACCAATCCATTCATGCCCGATGTTTACGCCGGTAAACAAGAGCTTGCGTTGGATTCACAGTTATATTTTCTGACCGCAAGAGTTGAGCAGTTAAATAATAGCGTTTTAGAGAAGGGGCAAACATATATAAGCGACTATGTCTTTGACAAAGAGCCAATTTACAGCAGACAAACACTAACCCCGGAACAATTAACCTTGTACGATAAGATTTATCAATCCTGCAACACCAAGGTTGTTCTTCCGGTGCTTGTTATATATCTGCTCGATTCGCCTCAGAATTGCCTCGAACGTATTCATAAGAGAAACCTCCCTTATGAGCAGAAAATCGAACTGCAATACCTGGAAAATCTTGATGCTGAATACAACCAGCTTTTTAATGACTGGACAACCTGCCCCGTTATCCGCATAAAGACCTCAGAGCTTGACTACACCAACGACGACATTATTGACCATTTGGCGGAGCAAATAAGATATTATATTGCTGAGGATTCTGTTATTACAAGCGTGGCAAAGCAAACTAAAAAATAACAATGGAAGCAGCAGAAACAATACAATCGATTAGAAGTCTGATAAAAGCCGCACGTGACAGCGGCAAAAATATCGGCCTTGTCCCGACAATGGGCGCGCTCCATGTCGGCCATATTTCATTAATAGAAGCAGCCCGAAAGAAATGCGACTACGTCGTAGTCAGCATCTTCGTCAATCCCACCCAGTTTGTTCCCGGCGAAGATTTTGAAAAATACCCCCGGCCTTTAGAAGACGACCTGGATATTTGTCAAAAGGCGGGAGTCGATGCTGTTTTCGCTCCGGCGCAAGGGGAAATGTATCCGGTTGAAAATGTTACCTGGGTAAACGTTGAAAAACTAACCGAATCGCTTTGCGGCCAATTCCGCCCCGGCCACTTTCAGGGAGTAACCACCGTCTGCAGTAAGTTATTTAATATCGTTGCTCCTGATATTGCGTTCTTCGGACAAAAAGATGCCCAGCAGGCAATAGTTATCAGGCGTATGGCTGCCGATTTAAATATGTCTTTGTCAATTGTCGTGTGCCCGACAATTCGCGAATCCAACGGCCTGGCAGTTAGCAGCAGAAATATGTACCTGAGCGAAGAGCAGAAAAAAGACGCCGCGAATATTTACAAATCCCTCCAGAAGTGTCATCGAATGATTGACACCGGCGTAAAGGACGCCTCGGAAATTATCGACGAGATGCGCAACATATTACTGAAAGTCCCCTCGATAGAGATAGAATACATAAGTATTGTTGATGCCGATACTCTACAAAGTATCGACCATATTACAGGGAAAGTCCTCATTGCCGTTGCAGTTAGAATAGGCCGCGCAAGACTAATTGACAACATTCTGTTGGACTCAACCAAATAAGATTGTATAATGACCGTTTAATTATTTTTAAGTGGAAGAGTAAACGAAATATAAATTATGTTTGTAAAGTTATTAAAAAGCAAGCTGCACCGTGCAACTGTTACTGATACGAAGCTGCACTACCCCGGCAGTATCGCAATAGATCCTGTCCTTATGGAAGCAGCCGGAATTCTGCCTTATGAATCTGTTTTGGTTGCCAACCTAAACAACGGCAGCCGGCTGGAAACCTATGTCGTACCCGCAGAACCAAACTCCAGGCAGGTTGTAATAATGGGAGCAGCAGCGCAGTTGATTAAGCCAAAAGACATCGTAATCATTATGAGTTTCGGCTTTTTTACTCCTGACGAAGCCAAAGAATTTAAACCAAAAGTAGTGGTTCTTGGTGAGAATAATAAAATCAAGGATAATGGATAATATCCGCCCTTCATCGCTCGGAAGGGATGCAAGCAACGAGCAACGAGAAAAAAATAAATGCGTCCAGAGCTTTTCGAGATACCTTTAATACATCTGACTGTAAAAAGCTATGGCCTTATGATGGTTATTGGTTTTCTTGCGGCCGTTTACATCATTCGGCGCCTCAGCCGCGATATTACTCCCGACCCACAGCTCATTACCAACGCCGCCCTTTACTCGTTAATCGGCGGAGTGTTCGGAGCACGTGTATTTTACGTGCTTCACCATCTGAGTGATTTCACACAGGAACCCGTGTCTGTCTTTAAGATATGGAACGGCGGCCTTGAGCTGTTAGGCGGTGTGATTTTAGCCGTTACTATCATCATCTTCTATCTCATCTATCACAAGCTCCCCATTCGCCGCTATCTTGATATCCTTGCAATCGGTCTGATGCTGGCACTTGTCTTTGGCAGAATAGGCTGTTTTTTGAACGGCTGCTGCTTTGGTAAACCAACTGATCTGCGCTGTGCAGCTCGTTTTCCGTATAACTCGTTTGCTTACCTAAGCCAGATAAACCCGAATTTAGAAAGGAATCGACCTGAGGCTCAATTGATATTGCCTCAGGATGAATACATAAGCTTTATTGATAAAGACGGACATTGGCACCCCAAGCAATACGAATACCTGACAGATCAGCAAAAAATCGAAGTTACAACAGGTAAATATCGATGCCTTCCCGTCCACCCGACACAATTATATTCATCCGCCGCAGGCGCTGTCTTGTGCCTTATTCTTTTTCTTTTTTGGCGAAGGTCAAAAAAAACCGACAAAATTCTTGCAAAACCCGGCTGTACATTCAGCTTGATGTTCATTCTTTATGGTATTACACGGTTTTTTATGGAATTATTGCGTGATGACAATCCGTTTGAATTTGACGGCCTGACAATTTCGCAGAATATCAGCATCGCCATGATTATACTCGGGGCTGTATTGTTAGTCGTATTCCAGAAATATAAATCCAAAGCCTCGAAATCCTGACTCTATAAGTCTTTTTTCGGGGGACGTTTTTATCTTGAACATTTCGCATAATTCGCCATACTATATGGTAAATAATACCAAACAATAACAGAGCCGCGACTGTGAAGGAGCGGTAATACAAAGAGCAATAACATGGGCCTTTACGACAGAGATTACACTCAGGAAAATTTCCAGTCGGGACAACACCATGCACCGCATATGAGGATACAATTTCCGCGCATCACATCGGCTGTCAAGTGGCTCCTGATAATCAATATAGCGGCATTTATTTCCGGATATCTAATACCACGATTCGGTGTTTTTCAGCTTGAATGGTTCTCCGTGTGGCCGGAAACTTTTGGAACAACGATGCAGGTTTGGAGATTTATTACATACCAGTTCCTGCATGGCGGCCTGGGACACATTTTCATGAATATGTTTATCTTGTACTTTTTCGGAACAATGATTGAAAATTTCTGGGGAAGCAGGAAATTTCTAACGTTCTATCTCGTATGCGGGACAACAGGAGGAATATTTTACCCGATTTTGGCCCATATAGGCTGGCTCCCTACTGGTCCGTTAATTGGTGCTTCGGGCTCTATTTTAGGAATGCTTGCCGCAGCCGCTATTTTGTTCCCGAGAATGGTTGTTTATGTATTTGGGGTGTTTCCTCTCAAGATGTACGTCCTGGCAATAATTCTGTTGGCCTGGAGCTTATTATCAATACTGAGGCCTGATGTCAACGCTAATGCAGGCGGTGAAGCTGCGCACCTGGGAGGAATGTGTGCAGGAGCTATCTATGTGCTTTCAGAGAGATGGCGGCAAAGACTAAAAATGAAAGTCCACAAAAATATCTGGGAAAGCAGGATGACAGACCACCGCATCCTGGATATGGAGGTTGACCGCATTCTGAAAAAAGTTCACGATAAGGGAATGCACAGCCTTACATATAAAGAAAAGAAAGTTCTCAAACAAGCCACAAAAGCCGAGCAAATGCGAAATAAATTCTAAAGAACCAAATAATATTCATGTAATTGTCATTTCTTAAAAGTCGGTTCCATACCAAATAAGATCTTTGCTGAAATTTTGATTTATTGGTAAATTAGCCTCTGCAGGACATTTCAGACTATATATTTCCTCTATTTCCCCCCTCAAATAGAGGAATTCACTAATCACCTCTACTTTTATTAAGACCGAAAAATATATTAACAAATGACTTTTGTCCTTCACATTGTGTGCACTTTCGTGTTCACTTGTAGGGTAGGCAGATAGATAATATTTGCCTACCCTTTATTTCTCACACAGGTATCCGCGTAAATGATTGTCTTATACCGGTATTTCTGTGTAGTTAAGCCATTTACACAGAATATCGGTCCTACGAAAAGATTTTATATGTCATATAAAGCATAGGGATTGTGTTAAGTAAGCAGTGCGGAATCATTCCCAGTATATGTTCTTCCATTGTATGATATAGGCCCCCGGCAGCAGGGCGAGAATTCTCTCCAGATTTCTCCATGGTGAGAAGAAGTGATAGGCTGAGAACAAAACAACATTTAACAGAGGCTCCCAACCCTTTAAACGGGATATTCCTGGCACGAGATAATCACCGAAAGTATAAGTATTAATTTCAAAGTTTTTACAGAGCCGTGTAAAGTAAGTACAACGTGCCAATCGCCCGGATTATTATTTACTTAAATTTTGTTTGAATTGAATATTAACGACGCCATAGCCGAGATCGCCATCCTCTTTTTTCGTTCTATATACCGGATATGTTTTATCGAACACCTTAACAATTCCATAGCCCATATCACCGTATAAAGGGCTTGTTCTACGTACAGGATACTTTTGGCCGTGTACCACAATAACACCATAGCCGAGGTCACCTTCTTCTTTCTTTACTCTAAAAACGGCATGAAGCGCCATATTTTCTTCCCTGTCTCGCACTTACAAAAAACATATCCCATCGTCTCACTGTTCCTAACATTGCTTATAAAGGCTTCGAAGGCATAAGTCAAAAGGAAAAGTATGAACATTTCTATTTTTTTATTACAAGCCGGCCAGTTAACAAATTAAGACTTGCTTTTTCATAACAGATTTAACATATTTATCTAAATACAAACATTTGCTTAACAGAGCAGGGATAAATAACAAATCCTGGTGAAATAATAAGTGAAAGGGCTGACGCTATGAAAGCTGTGTTGTGGTGAAAATAAATTGTTACGAAAAGAAAGTATTAAGAATTATTCAGCGCCGCACCAAAACCGGGCGGTATTGTCTTCCTTATCGAGCCAGTCTGCCCGGCCGTCGAAGAAAAGATTGTTACAGCCCTTGCCGCGGTGTCGATTAGCCGCGATCCGTCGGGTCAGATTACTACCCTTGGTGGTTTCTTCCGAGGCTGGTAAATGTGTTCTTGACCAAACATCCAAATAGTTGAACCGGGACAAAATATCAAGCTGATCTCTGTTTCGCACAACAGGGCGCCATTCTCCTGCTGAGTTATCCGCCATATAAATCCGCTGCGCCGGGTGCTTAACGCTGCCGAGCTTGGTTGGTTCATCCTTTTGGTTCCCCTGGTCGCTGCCTGAGAAGGGATTATCCATGTCCCATGCATTCACTACATAATCCACTGTCTGTTCGCTGTTGAGCTGACCATATTGGCCTATTCCGTTACGTGGAAAGGAAGGGCACTGATAAACATCAACCTCACGATAATCAGCGATTTTTCTATATTCCTGGCCTAAATACGGAATGAATTCCAGTATCCATTTCACTTCATGGTCCAATGCACGGGGAATATAATCTTCGTTATCCAATGCGTAGGAGTGCATGGCAAGGCCCAGTTGTCTGAGACTGTTCAGGCAATAAACCGTCCGTGCCTGTTTCCTCACTCGCTGAAGTGCAGGCATCAATATCCCCATTAGCAGAGCAATAATTGCAATTACTACTAAAAGCTCTATCAGGGTAAAGGCTTGCCTCCTGTGCATATTTGTGTTCATACCACCTTCCCTTAAAAAGTGTCGTATAAATTCCACCATTTTAATTATACAAACTCTTAGCTTAAAATCAATGAAAAAACATGCTATAAGGGACAGAAGAAGACAAAGTATGATTTTATCTTTCCTTTTTTCTTTTTTTTAACAGGTTCCTCAACCTGCCACGGTATTTCCTCGGTGTCCAAGACAAGAGTTTTCGTTGAAACAGCAGTCTCAATCCTAAAATTTCCAATCCGATAAGTGCCAGCCACGATCCGGGAGAAAATGGTGTTAGAGCCGCCACTACGCCGAGGATAATTAACACTATGCCGAGAGTGATTCGAAGGATTCTTCGCATGTGACCTCTTAAAAGCCCATATCAATCAGTCCACGTCTGTCAGCGTTCTAAAAGAGAATTGAATCAGCGAAAACATCCTGGAATTCCGGCTCATGAGCGATTTCAATGTATTCAATCTTTTTGGCTAATTCACGTGCCTTGTCTCTGTATTGCTGGCTGACAAGGGCCATCCTCGCGCCAGAAGAGGCAGCGTTGCCAACAAAAACAATCCGTTCAAGCGGAACATCAGGCAGCAGACCTATTCGCAATGCACTTTCCTTCCGGATATAATTGCCAAACGCGCCGGCCAAAAGAATGCGTTCTATATCGGCATCTTCAAGGCCGATTTTTTTTTGCAGAAGTTTGATGCCTGCTCTTATGGCGGCCTTTGCTAATTGTGTTTCGCGGATGTCCTTTTGTCTCAGGAATATCTTATCGGCAGCGCCGCTATCCGATAAAATAAAAGCCGGCTCACCTTGCTGCTCACATATACGAGATAAAATAGCAGGTGAGACCTTATCCTTGAGGTTTGCCGGTTCGACAAAACGTCCTGTTAAATCGATAATGCCGAGTTCCAGCATTACCGCCACTGCATCAATAAGGCCTGAGCCGCATATCGAGCGGGCAGGGCAGTTTCCTATCACTTCTAAATCTATATCACCTTCATTTACAACAACAGCTTCTATAGCGCCTTCAGTCGCTCTGCTTCCGCATGTTATACGTGCCCCCTCAAGGGCCGGCCCGGCCGCACAACTGGCAGCATAAAGTTTGTCCTTTGTGCCGAGAACAAGCTCTCCGTTTGTGCCGATATCAACGGCAAGTGTCATTTTTTCTGCCGAATCAATATCGACCGCAAGTGCCACAGCCGTAGTATCCGAACCGACAAAGCCGGCTATATTCTCAACAGTATGGATTTTGCCGGCTGGATTCATTGCTATATGCAGCTTCCAGGCAGGTAAATCGTGCGCATCGAGCGAGAATGCCTTATAAGGTGCCTGTCCGAGCTGACTTATGGGTAATTCGAGGAAGATGTGATTCATAGTCGTATTGCCGACCACACACATTTCATATATGAAATGTGCATTAACGCCCGTTTTGTGGCAGAGTTTTATCACGAGGTCATTAATACAGCCTGTTATGTCTCTATTTAATTCAGATAACTTATCTTCGTTGTGGGCGTAAGCAATCCTGCTGATGACATCATCACCGTATTTGCTTTGTGGATTGAGAGCTGCTTCTGTAGCGAGACATTCTCCGTCAATCATTTTAATTAGCTTGGCAACAACGGAGGTTGTGCCGATATCAACGGCAATTCCGAATATCTTATCCAGTGAAGAAATTTCCAGATACTTCTCATATATATCCGCAACCCCATCAATATCTGTTTCGATACCATGGGCTAAATATTTATGCTCGAAGAATCTGGAATCGCGGGGAATTGTTACTGTAAGGTCGCTTTTAATACGGTACTGACAGGCGAGAACAGCTTGTCCCGATGGCTCAAGTTTTATCAGGCACTTTTTACAAGTACCTATACCACCGCAGAAAGTATTCAGAATTATACCCGCTTTGCCCGCAGCTTCCATAAGGGTTTCACCTGAATGAATGGAAATTTGCCTGCCGTCGGGTTTGAAAGATATTGTGAAGTGCTTCATCCTCGCATCTCGTACCCGTCTGCCGAAAGGGGATGTTTAATCCTCATATCTGACACCTGCTTGCGAGATACTTGCGACGAGATACATTTTATTGCTATTGCTTAGCTGATTTTATGCCTGATTTTCCACTTGGCACGTCTCTTTTTACTGCCAATTTTACGCCTTCGTCTTGGTTTTGCCATTTATTTCTCCACAAACATATAAAATTTGTTTATTACAAAAACTTTTAACCTATTGCAATATATGATATTATAAATAAGCATGGAAGTAAAAAAATAAAAAATAAAAAAACGCAATCAACAATTTTGATATTCAACCAACAAAAAAAGGGTCGAGCCCCGGCGGGTTTTTCGGCAAATTTAAGCGGAGAAAAAAAATGATACAATGCAAAGATTGTGAATTATACCAGAGTAATCCTGACAGTAAAGGGACATTCATGTGCAATCC
The DNA here is from genome assembly GCA_014384025.1 of Planctomycetota bacterium. Taxonomy (GTDB): domain Bacteria; phylum Planctomycetota; class Phycisphaerae; order Sedimentisphaerales; family Anaerobacaceae; genus NIOZ-UU13. The sequence goes on from JACNGQ010000198.1 coordinate 27,156, forward strand.
ATTTACCAATATCAAAGAGCCGGAATGTATAGCGAAATGGCAGCTTATACGCCTTGATATGCTGTTAGCCAGCTATCAGGGTATGCTAAAGTGGTATGGAAAAATGGCGCCGCTTCAGGATAAAATCATCCAATTCATGCAGCGGGAGATTAACGAGCTTGACGAATCTGATAACTGGAAACTCGACGATGAAGAGCCGGAGGAGGAAGAGGGCATATAATAAGTCCTACAGAAGCCAGGAAATTGATGCATTTGTCCTTATTATCAGCATCACCGGTACAGGTGTTTTATTCATTAAAATTGATTAAATATGCCCATTATAAGACCGGAAATTAGTGTCCGGATGTCGATTTTTGTGGAATATTGCAATAAATTGGCCGCCCAGGCCGTCTTTAATTATATAAAAAACGCTTAAATATGGTAAACAGCGATGATTTAGCCCAGTTAATAATCGGCTGCAAAAGCAGTGATTCTAAGTGTTTTTCGCAGATAGTCGATATGTATGCAAGCCGATTATACGGTTATTTTTACCGTTTAACGGGCAATAAAGACCTCAGCGACGAGCTGTTAAGCGAGCTATTTGTCAAGTTAGTTGAGAAAATTGCTTCTTATAAAGGCGGCTCCTTTGAAGGATGGCTGTTTAGAATAGCGTCTAATATTTTCCACGATTATTTAAGGAGCAAGCAGAGACGAAAAAAGTTGCTCGATGTCCACAAAGAACAAATTGAATCAGAAATAACAGAGCAAAACAAATCGGGCAATGAGCAAATTGACCTGTTAGAAATACAGCTCAAAAGGATGGATGCCGATACGAGAGAATTGATAATGTTGCGTTTTTATTCACAATTAAGCTTTAAGGAAATAGCGAAGATGCGGTCTGAGCCGATTGGAACGACCTTGGCAAAGCTGCATCGGGGGCTGAAAAAACTTCGAGAGTTAATGCAGTAATGATGTTATAAATGGAGTAACAATACTATGAACAGTCAAAACGATGAAAATTTGAAAGAACTGTTCGAGAGATTCCTAAGTGCCGAGCAGGCCGAAAGCGGTGTTGAGGATATCCAAAAAGCTGAGCAAATCCTCCGCCAGCACCCTGCGCCCGAGCCTGATAGTATGCTAATAGCCAATATAAAAGCCGAAATCGCTATGCGTCTGCCGGCCAAAAGAACAAGTACTTTTACAAAGATAGCTTACAGGGTGGCTTATGCTGCTGCGGCAATTATGATTATAACGGCGGTAAGCCTGAGAACATTCGATATGGATGCTCCTGAGCCTGGCCGGGTACAATATGCCTCGATCATGCCCACAGCAATTTGGGAAAGCGACGATATTGTCACCGATGATGTGGACCTGGCAATTTTCACTATTGAAATTGAGCAAATTGAAGACGAACTGCGGTCCTTGCAGTCTGGCGAATACATCAGTGACAGCGACAGCAGTTTATCTGAATTGGAGATGGAGCTTGTAGCAATTAATAATGATTTCTGGAAGGAGTAAAGAAATGGAGTTACGTCGTGGAATTATTTTAATTCTGGTAATGGCGGCAATGACAACAGTAACCGTTCTGCCTTGCTATTCTCAAGAGAAGAAGGCCGAAGAAGATATCTGGACAGAGGATGAACCAAGAGGCCCCGGCGGGGGACCTGGACGGGGAGGGCCTGTCGGTGGACCGGGACGAGGAGGACGAGGCCCAGGAAGATACAGAACGTCAGAAGAGGAAATTGACCATTTTTTGAATGATTTGAAAGAAAGCGACCCGGCAAAAGCAAAAGAGTTGCAAAACCTACGCGAAAAAGAACCTGAGAAGTTCAGAGATGAGCTTAGAAAATCCGCCCGTGAGCAGTGGACTAAACGCATAGAATCCTGGAGAAGCAGGTGGCGTACAGAGTTTCTCGAATGGCTTCAAAAAGCTGTTCCTAAGGTAGCACGGGATTTGGCCAAGTTAAAAGACACAGATCCGGACCTTTATGCGAAGAAGTATGAGATCATCAGGGAAAAATATAGGCGTATTTTCGAAGAAGGAAAAAGAAATCCCGATTTGGAAGAAGTTCTTATGGCAGAACTGGAACTGGATGAAAAACAGGAAGTTCTGATCAATAAAATCAAGGCCACAAAAAGTGAAAAAGAAAAGAAGAAATTAATGTCTCAGCTGGAAGAAGTAGTCGGCAACAAGTATGACCTGATTATAAGAAAGAAGTTTATTGCTTACGAATTCCTGCTAAAAAGGGTCGAGGAGCTTCAAAAAGAACTCAGCAAAAATAGAGAGGAGATTGCTAAGTGGAAAGACGAAAAAATTAGGTCTCAGAATGTGAAGGAGCGAGTAGATGAGCTGACCGAACCATCTCGAAAATTCAGGTGGCGATAAGTAAGCTTAAGTCCTTAACGTTATATTTTGATTCTCTGTATTCTGGCTTACATCTTTTTCTATCCGCTATACCCGAACAAATACACCAGGTATCCAACATATCCACAGAGCAGCAGTGTTCCGCTTATTCGTCCGATTATGTGCTTGCCGAGAAAGACAGCTAAGGCAAAGGCGGCGCTGACGATAATCATAATCCAGTAATCGGTCCCTCCAGCGAACCGTTGCTCAATATCAAACGGCAGGACTATGCCTGCTCCGCCAACAACAAGGAGTGTATTGAAGATATTGGAGCCAACGAGATTGCCGACAGAAATATCATGATGGCCTCTGACCGCCGCCGCCACACAGGTTACAAGCTCTGGGAGAGAAGTTCCGAATGCGATGATAGTCAGACCTATAACGCTCTCGCTCAGTCCGATTTCCGTGCCGATAAACACGGCCCCCTCCACAGCCATCTCAGCTCCAACAGCCAGCCCAATTAATCCAATCATAATAAAGAGTACATTTTTTGTTCCATCTCCGCTTGCCCGGGTGATTATCTCCGAATCGCCGGCATTTTCTGCTGCTAATCTGTTCAGTTCGGCTTGTTTATTCCTGTTTTGCACGCTTTCTTTCCGCGCCAGAAGTATCGTTATCAGAATCAACACCGCAAAGACTGCTAACAGCGCAAATGCTTCCAGCCGGGCAAGATGCGAATCGCACAGAAATGGCCACAATAACAGCCCCATAAGAATCATTACTGGTATCTCACGGCAAAGCGTTTGTCTTTTGACCATGAGGGGCCGAATAAGGGCCACCAGACCGCCCACAAGAGCCAGGTTCACAATGTTTGAGCCGAAAACATTACCGATGGCAATATTTCCCCCTTCGCCGGTCTTATCCAGTACTCCGGCGATGCTCACTGCTAATTCAGGCGCTGACGTCCCCATAGCAACAACCGTCAGGCCGATAACAAGTGAGCTGACACCTAAAAGCCGTGCCAGGCCAACAGCACCTGCCACTAACAGCTCGGCGCACGTCCATAATATCGCCAGCCCGCCGACTAAAAGTATAACAGCTAATATTATATTCATCTGCATGCCAAATCCTAAATTTTGCTCTCGGTTTTGCCCGGCTGATAGTTTTGTAAAACAATAATTTAAGATGCTTCCTATTGCAAGTTATTTAGTTTTTGTCATATGAGAGTATTTGCTTATGAAAAAGCGTTTTTTTAGCAATTAGCTATAAGCCGACCTTTTTTATGAAGAATACGAAAAAAAAGCCTCCATCTGATAAAGTTGCTCTTTCAATATGACGAAAATATCATTGCGGAGCCCATTGAATGTCAATGGGGGATATATCATTTCATAACTTGTGAGGAGGCTTAAAATGTCAAAAAGACAAAAAAGGCTGGTTGCTCGGCAATTGGTAAACGCATATTTGATTCTAATGTTGCTCATCTCAGGATGTGCTGACAGCAAATATGGCCAGATACTGAAGCCCGCAAAAGAGCGTTTCGAAATTACGAGTGCTCATTCGGAATTTTCCGATCTGGCCAACAGTTCAGACCTGCCTGTCATGTACATAAGTGAAGGTAAAATCGGAGTTTCCAAAGTCGAAGCAGCCCTGGAAACTGCCGATACCGGTGATTTACAGGCTCGTGCTGAATTCAGTAAACAGTCAGCTGATTATAGTGCCCGCCGAACGGAATTAGAGGCACAAATCAACAAAAACCTTGCCGAAGCAGATGCTCTTCGCAAACAGTACAGCAAAGAATACAGCAAGGCTATGGCACAAATCACGGCAAGAGTAGCTGAACTCGATGCTCTCGAAGGACTTAAAGACGCAAACGTAGCATCTTTAATCAAAGAAGGAGACAGTAAACGTTACGATCTTATCGCTGATACACGTGAAAAGTTCGAAAGCGAAAAGGCTCGGATTGAACAATTAAAGGTGATTCACGACGCGATTGAAGCCGAAAGCAATGCCAAGATTCTTGAAATGACAGAGGCCGCGAAAGCGACACGTGAACGTGCCAATGCCACTGTAGAAGATCTTGAAGCGGAGTCTGTCTCGGTTCAACTGGAAACTCAGGCTCGCGTGGATGAACTCGAGGAGCAAATTAGATCTGTTACTGTTCAAACGAAATCGGAGGCCAACAGACTCAATGCTACCAGAGAAGCAATCCTTAAGGATGCAGAGGCTCGGGTAAAAGAGCTTCGTACAAAAGCTGCTACTATTCAGGATAATCTTGCGAACGAAGAGTATCAGTTAAAGCTAACGGAAGCCGAATCTGCAAAAGCCGAATCGCAGGCGAAAACCTTAGAGAAATCCGCCAATGCACCTACACGCCTTGAGAAGACTCTGGCTGAAATTGACCGTCTCCGTGCGGAGATTAGCTATCATCAGGAAAGCTCTATAGCCAATTACGAATCGCTGCTTGCTGAAGCTGAGTCCAAAATTGACGATGATCTTAACGAAGTCAATAAGCTACGAATCAGCTCAGACAGGGCGGAGCAAGTCGCCCGTTCTGAATTTGTTAAGGCCGAAGCCTCTGCTCGTGCCGAGGCCGTACGTCAGACAGCGATCCATGCCGAAGCTTTAGCCGAAGCACAAAAACTTCAGATTATCGCCGAAGCGGAAGCCGAAGCGGCAAAAATCAAACAGGAAGTTCTGGATGAGATAGCTTCTAAAAAAGCAGACAATAAAGTCGAAATGGATAATAACACCACTTTTGTATCAGAACAGACAGAAGAACTTCACGCGGTACCGGAAGTCCCGCAGGTACAGCCTGTCGCTCCAAGGATAGAGCCAAATCACATCACAGCATATCGTACAAGCTTTGCCGAGGTCATGAGAACAAGGGCACAGGCGGATGCGTATGAATTGGTCGCCGAAGCATCATTCGCGGAAACAGAAACAAATCTTCTGGCCATAAAAAGACAGGAAGATGCTATTGCAGCAGAACAATTGGGTATAGCGGATGCTCTTGAAGCACAGGCCCGCACGCGTTTCAGTGAAATTGAGATCAAGCTCGAAAAAGAAATGGATGTCGTAGAGTCAAAATACCGACAGCAAGTTGTACAGGCCGAATCCTTCCGGAAGGACACGGAAGCAGAGGTTATTGATTTACAAAGTCAGGCGAACGCCCTGGAGCAAATAACCAACGCCCGTGCAGATCAGCTTTTTGCAGAAGCTCAGGCGGTTACTAACAGCGGCGAAAATGATGTTAAAGAATTAAAAGTTCAGCTTTGGGCGGCACAACAACGCGGCGAAGCTCAATATTCGAAACTTGTAACCGAAGCGCAAAGTATTTCTGATTCGCAGGAAGCTCTTGCAATCCAGATTGATGCACAGGTAAATTCTGCTCAAAGATATCTTCAAGCACAACTGGCAAAAATTGATAATTCCATCCAGTCAGGCGAAAGAATCGCACAAGCCGATTATCAGCAGGCAATGACGAAGGTAAACGTTATGAGGCAAAATACAGAAGCGAAAATCAGCCGCATTAACGCACAATTTACCATGGAACATGCGATATTGAGGGCACAGATAGAACGTGACAAAGAGCTGGCATTAAGCCAGAGCCTCCGTGGCGAAGCTGTCTGTGACCGTATGGTTGCGAATGCCAATACAGCCAAAACGTGTGAATATGCCGACATTGACGCCAAACATGCCACCGCGCAGGCCGATATGAATATTATTCTGTCTGCCAACTCTGCAAAGCGTGATACTGCACAGGTCTATCTTGATGCGGTAAAGGCAAGGTTCAACGCGAGAATACAGCAGGTTAAGTCAGAACGTATAGTTTCAAGCGCCGGCGAGCATAATGCTATGGCCTTAAAGCGAACCGATTTAGCTGCCGCAATGGCACAAGCAATGGCTGCCCGCGAAGAATCCAAACGTAAGCTGACGGATCTGCAGAAAAGACAGGCAGAGCTTCAGACTGCTTCCATGATAAACTGGTCGAGCAAACTTGCAATGATCAGATCCAGGTAGCTCATTGACATATCTGTCCTTGAAACGGCTCCTGTGACCCGTAAAGTACATGGGTTCCTGATGAGGCCGGCTAACTTCGGGATGGATAATAAAACCGATGCAGGACGGTTGAACATGAACCGTCCTGCTTTTTTTGTACCTTTATGATGATGAATAAATCGCTTTAGGAGTGGTAGCTGGTTACATATAACTTTTCAATTCAGCTCGGTCAGATAGATATTGCGAAACCGGTATTGTCCGCCCCCGGGTACCTCGGCCTGAAGAGAGATAAAGCCCTTTGAGGGATCACCGAGACCATCCGCTTTCCAGGCGGGACTGCCGTTCATCTCCAGCGAGACTTTCGTGTCCTGCACAGTGAGCTTGAATTGATTCCATTGCCCTGCCTTTATTAATCCCGCGCTTCGGGCTTCCTCCAAGGCGCCGACGTTGCCTTCCATGCCTTGTCGCAGGTTGACCTGGTAGCGGTCTGGCCAGGGTCGGTTCTCCGGTACTAAAGTGTAGCGGAAATAGACTCCGCTATCCCACTTGTCGTCTCGTAGAGCCTTACATTCGAACTCTAAAATGAAATTACCGTATTGCTGCTGGGTTTGTACCAATCCATTCCCGCCCTTTAGCAGAATATCTCCGTTATCGACGATTGCTTCGCAATTAATGACCGTCCAACCGTCCATGGTTTTTCCGTCAAATAACGCCACGCGTTTACTTTCGGCTGATTCAGAGGATTGATCGCTCTCGAAATCTAAGCATGATGTTAAGGCCGCTGCCGCAAATAAAAGCACTATCATATAAATTTTGTTTGTTGTCTTCATAAGTTCTCCAGTAGAGTGACCTTGTTCAAGTATGAGTTGACATGCTCTATATCTTGCCGACAACCAGGCAGGAATTGTGGCCGCCAAAGCCGAAGGAGTTGCTCATCGCAAGATTGACCTCTGTTTGACGAGCTTCCAGAGGCACAAAATCCATCCTGGGATCACATTGCTCATCGATATTTCGAAGATTAATGGTGGGGGGGATAGTTGATTCATTAATTGCTTTTACACATATAATCAACTCAACGGCTCCACTGGCACCGAGTAAATGCCCGAGGCAGCTCTTGGTCGAACTTACAGGGATTTTATATGCCTGCTCACCAAAAACAAATCTGATAGCCGAACTTTCAGCGATGTCATTCAGCGAGGTTGACGTCCCGTGCGCATTGATATAACTTACTTTATCTGTATCGACACCTGCGTCTATCAATGCTAATTCCATTGCTTTTGCAGCACCGTCACCGTCAGGCCGCGGTGCGGTAATATGATAACCATCATCGTTGGCACTATAGCCGAGAAGCTCGGCATATATATTTGCACCTCGCTTTTTGGCGTGGCTTTCTTCTTCCAGAACCAAAACTCCGGCCCCCTCGGAAAGAACAAAACCGTCTCTGTCCCTGTCAAATGGTTTTGATGCACCCTGAGGGTCATCATTCTGTAAGCTCAGCGAACGAGCGGCGCAAAATGAAGCCAATCCTACAGGCGTTAGAGCCGCTTCAGCTCCGCCTGTTATCATAATATCGCTTCGTCCGGCCACTATGTTGGAAAAAGCTTCTCCGATGGCATTGTTGCCGGAAGCACAGGCGCTCGATACACAAAAATTAGGTCCGCGAAGGCCGTAAGTAATGGCGATAGTGCCACTGGCGGCATTAGCCATAAGCCGGGGGACACAGAAAGGAGAAACCTTCTTTGGGCCTTTTTCTAAAAGCCTTATGTGCTGATCTTCAATTTCTTTAAGACCGCCTATACCAGTACCTACAATAACTCCGGTACGAAAAACGTCTTCTTTGGAGAAATCAAGGCCGCTGTCTTCAACTGCCTGTTTAGCCGCAGCCATTGCAAACTGAGTAAAGCGGTCCATTCGCTTGCTCTCGCGCTGATCAACGTATTTCGTAACATCGAAATCTCTTATTTCGCCCCCGAACTTGACCGGATATGCACTGGTATCGAACGATTCGATGATAGAAATACCGCTTTGACCCTCGCACAATGCAGCGAAAAGCCCATCAGCAGACTCGGCTAAGGCGGTTACACAACCTAAGCCTGTGATAACAACACGCCGTTTACTCATGTTAAACTGGTTCGCTACTCTTGGCTTTTTGATTGTGCAACATTGACGATATAGTCGATTGCAGCGCCGACCGTCTGGATTTTCTCAGCTTCCTCGTCTGGAATGCTCATGTCAAACTCGTCCTCAAATTCCATTACGAGCTCAACCGTATCCAGTGAGTCGGCATTCAAGTCATTGATAAATGAGGTCTCACGCACTATTTCCGCTTTATCTGCGCCCATCTGCTCACTTATTATATCGATCACTTTATTTTCTATTGCCTTAACATCTACTTCATCGGGACTCACTTGTTTTCCTCCCTAATTAAATAGGAATTTATTCCATAAACATCCAATTGTACTACATTAATAATAGCTGCAACCAACAGCTAATTGTATTTATTATATGTTGGCGGGTATAGTACATATAAAAATACCCGTCTACAAATCTTTTTTTATTTTTTTTTACATTGCCATACCGCCATCTACACATAGTACCTGACCGGTGATATAGCCGGATTCGTCGCTGGCAAGGAATGCGACCGCTTTGGCGACATCTTCGACCTGGCCGAATCGTCGGACTGGAATAATCTGTTTAGCGGCGGTTTTAACCGCATCCGGGAGAACTTCCGTCATTTCGGTCATAATAAATCCAGGAGCGATGCAATTTGCTGTAATATTCTTTTTGCCGACTTCCCGAGCAACCGATTTTGTCATTCCGATAAGGCCCGCCTTGCTTGCCGCATAATTGCTTGAGCCGGCCTGTCCCATTACACCGGCTACGGAGCTTAAATTTATGATCCTCCCAAATTTATTACGAACCATTGATCTGACTGCAAAGGTGGTGGCGATAAAAGCCGCTCGCAGATTGACGTTAATGACCCTGTCAAAATCCTCTTCCTTCATTTGCATCATCAGCTTATCACGTGTTATGCCGGCGTTGTTGACCAAAATTCCTATCCCGCCGTATTCGTTGGCAAGAGACTCAAGAACTTCGGTAAATTCATCCGTCTTGGTTATATCCACGCATTTTGTAATGACTGTAAAACCAGCTTCTTTTACAACACCTTCAAGCTCAATTAGCTGTTCGTTATTTATATCCAGCCCGGCAACAATTCGGCCTTGCTTAAGCAATTCGAGAACAATCGCCCGGCCGATTCCTCTGGCGGCACCTGTTACAACAGCCAGTCTTTTTTCCGACATCCTTAAAATCTCCAAATTAAAATCATTCAAATATTTATTCCAGCGCCTCGTGCGGAGGATTGTTATAACAATTCCTTTATTGCCTGTAAATCGCTGATATTCACAACCTTTATTTTCCTGTTGATTCTTCTCATCAGCCCTGTCAGAACCCTGCCCGGCCCAATTTCATAAAACTTTTCGATACCATCATCTATAAGTCGTTTCATACATTTTTGCCAGAGAATAGGACAAGTCAACTGATTTATAAGGCCATCTGAGATTTTTTGGCTCGTCTGATAATACTCAGCATGAATATTGGCAATAGTCTTGATATCAGATGGTTCTGAAATCTCACAATTAGACAATGCTTCTCCAAGTCTTTGGGCCGCACTGGACATCATTTCTGTATGAAAAGCACCTGCGACCTCTAAACGGACAGCTTTTATAGCGCCATACTTTTGGGCTAATTGTTCGGCCCGTTCACAGGCTTTTACGCTGCCGCTTACCACAATCTGTCCGGGGCAGTTGAAATTAACGGGCACAATCAAATCGCCTTCAGAGGCCTCATCGCAAAGCTGACGAACTTTTTCTTCGTCAAGGCCAATTATCCCCACCATTGCTCCTTCTGTGGCGTCAGCGGCCGCCTGCATCGCCTGGCCACGCTTGTGAACAAGCACGAGCCCATCCTCAAAGCTTATCAAGCCCGCTGCGTAAAGGGCTGTATATTCACCAAGACTGAGCCCTGCCGTAACATCCGCACTGATACTGCTTGTGGCGGGATTAGTCCTGAGAACCTCCAATATGGCCGCAGACGTTACAAAAATAGCAGGCTGTGAAATCGTCGTACTGTTCAGCTGTTCGGCAGGACCCTCAAAGCAAAGTCCACTAAGGTCAAATCCAACGATGTCATTTGCCTTTTCGTAAATCTCCGCTGCCACAGGGAATGATTGTGCTATTTCGGCGCCCATCCCAACAACCTGAGCACCTTGCCCTGGAAATAAAAAAGCTGTTTTCAATTGTCTCACGTGACAAATTCCCTCTATAGAGATTCATTTCGAGTTCCAATTTTACGGCCTTAAAGATTTACCTGACCGTTTATATCGGCAATTAAGATTTTGTTGAATGCTGCATTGTTGCGATCATATATTCTTCAACTAACGTCTCTATAAGCTCTTGAACGGAAATGATTTTATCTACTCTATAGGCATTTGCTCCCGCGAAAGAAAATCCTTCTTCAAGATTTCCTTTTTTGGCGTTGGTTAGTGCAAGAGCAATGCAATATGGCACATTTTTAAAATCACAACTTCTCAGGCACTTCCAGAGACATTTGAATTTTTCTTTAGCGCCTGACGAGACCCGATCAAGAAAATTATTCCGTATGGCTCGTCCGGGCATTCCCACGGGGCTGTCAATTATGATAATATCCTCTTTTTTGCAGTTCTGATACGCTTCTTTGAATTCCATCGAGGCATCACACTCATAAGTTGCAACAAACCTGGTCCCCATCTGGACTCCCTGGGCTCCTAACTCCATGAATCTATAAATATCAGCACCTGTATATATTCCGCCGGCGGCGATGACCGGAATGTTTTTGTTAAATTGCTCTTCATAAGACTTTACGACAGTGATCACTTCCGGCAGTAGTTTTTCCAGCGCAAAGTCAGGATTATCTATCTGTTCTCTACTGAAGCCGAGATGGCCCCCTGCTAATGGACCCTCTACAACCACGGCATCGGGCACATGGTTGTATCGTTTCTTCCAAGCCCTAAATACTATCTTAGCCGCTCTGGCGGAAGAAACTATAGGGGCAAACTTCGTTTTGAGTTCACCCAGCCTATCGAGCGGTAGTGTCTCAGGAAGCCCTAGTGGAAGTCCTGCTCCGAGAAAGAGCACATTAACGCCTTCATCCACACCACATTGCACAAGGTCGTCAAAATTTGAAAGGGCCACCATTACATTTACGCCGATAATCCCGCCAGCCTTGGTCTTGGCCTTTGCCTTTCTTATTACGTTCTGCAAGGCCCTTGTGTTTGCTTCTCTGGGATTTGTGTGATAATCGGATTCAAACTGACCGATTCCAGGTGTGGCAATAACTCCAATACCGCCAGCGTTTGCTACGGCTGAGGTTAAATTTGATAAGGAAATGCCGACGCCCATGCCTCCCTGGACAATTGGTATTTCAACTTCCATGTCACCTATACACAGCGTAGGCATCTTGTTAAAATTCATATATTGTAAAATACCTCATTAACATATGTTATTATCTTAGCTTTCTGTGTATTACAAAGAGCTGAAAACCCGGAATTGCTCACAGTATAAGACAAAATGTTCAATTCGAGAAGCTTAAAACTCAATTATATTTGCTCCCCAAGTCAAGCCTGCACCGAAAGCTACTAAAATGATAATATCACCTCGTTTGATTTTTCCATTCCTTACACACTCATCAAAGGCTATGGGTACGGAGGCCGCTGAAGTATTGCCATAGTCGCCGATATTCACAAAAACCTTTTCACTGGGCATATTTAACCGTTTAGAGGCAGACTCAATAATCCTTGCATTCATCTGGTGAGATATCATCATCGAGATATCATCTATAGTCAGGTTACAGTGCTCCAGACAGTTGGTAACAGTTTCAACAATTCGCCGAATAGCCTGCTGATAGACTTGCCTGCCGTTTATTTGCATATAGGTTTTCTTTGGGTCGTCCAGTGGTTTATTTGCCGGGTGCCGAGAACCATACGCCTGGCAATTCAATGCTTCCCAGCAGTCTCCATCCGAATGCATAGTGCTGTAAATGACACCTGATCCTTTGTTGTCCCCTCGCTCAAGCACTATTGCCCCGGCACCGTCACCAAAAAGAATACAGCTTTTCCGGTCGGCCCAGTCGGTAATTTTGCTTAAAGTCTCTGCACCAATTAAAAGAGCATTTTTATGTCGGCCGCTTTCTATAAACTGCTGCACTACAGACAGGCCGAATATAAAACCGCTGCACGCGGCCTCTAAATCGAATACCCATGCATGCTTCGCTCCCAAAGATCTCTGCACGAAGGAGGCTGTCGATGGAAAAACCATCTCAGGGGTAATAGTAGCCACAATAATAAGCTCGACATCCGCCGCGTTAAGATTTGCCTGAGCTAAAGCAATTTTGGCTGCTTCTGTAGCTAAAAACGCAGTGCTTTCATCTTCGGCTGCAATATGGCGAACTTTAATACCGGTACGAGTCGTAATCCATTCGTCTGAAGTATCTACTATCTTCGCAAGTTCTTCATTCGTCAGTGTTTTTTCCGGCGCAAAAGAACCGTAACCGGTGATAACTGCACGGTAGGGAGGCTTCTCGCTAATCGGCTTACTCATCAGGAGTCCTTACGCAAGTTTCCGAAAGGCTTTCAACTATCTTGTCGTTTATTTTTTCTGTGTATAATTTTTTGGAAGCTAAAATAGCATTTTTTATGGTTCTGCTTTTACTTGAGCCGTGGCAGATAAGCGCTGTGCCGTTTACTCCCAACAATGGCGCTCCGCCATACGTGTTATAGTCATATTTCGTATAGATTCTTTTCATCACAGGCTTAAACTTCATGACAAGTCGAAGTTTCTCCTCCATAAGCTCTTGCTTTATGGCCTTAAACAGGCCGTCAACAAGACCTTCTGTAAGTTTTAGAATCACATTCCCAACAAAACCTTCACAGATTACAACGTCACTGGTACCCTCAAAAATATCTCTTCCTTCGATATTGCCTACGAAATTCATATTTGGATCGGCTTTCATCATCTCCCGGGCCTTTTTAACGATTTCATTGCCCTTTGCATCTTCCGAACCTATACTCATAATACCAATTCGCGGATTTTCAATCCCAAGCATACGTTTTGTGTACACGCTTGACATCAAGGCATATTGATAAAGATTCATCGGTTTACAGGCAATGTTAGCGCCAACATCACATATTACTACCGGGCCTTCCGGTGTGGGAAATACAACCGCTATCCCGGGACGATTTACACCCGGCAGGTTCCTCATCCTCATTTGAAAGGCCGCAACACAGGCCCCGGTATTGCCGGCCGATATGACTGCGTCTGCCTGCCCGAGTTTTCCTAATTTGGCCAGGACGGCGATTGAGCTTTTGGGCTTCTTTCGCAGAGTCTCTATCGGCACATCGGCCATACCGATAATGTCCGGAGCATGGACAACAGTAACCACACCTTTGGGGCATTTACGAGACTTTAACTGCGCTTCGATTATGTCCTCGGGCCCGACAAGAATCAGCTCATCGTCCTTATCAAGCTCCTCACCCGACTCAAGCACACCAGCGATAATCTCATCCGGAGCGTTGTCGCCTCCCACTGCATCAATCGCTATCCGCATCCTTAGCTTTCTTCTTTCCCGAGCTTCAAAGTTATTTTCGGATTAACATAACCGCAATTCTCACACGCCGCATGAGGCAGCTTGGCTTGATCACATTTCTTGCAGACAGAATAGTTCACGGCCTTCAAACGATGATGGCTGCGACGGGTACGTGTTCTGCACTTACTCATTTTCTTCACTGGTAACATACTTAATTACTCCAAAAATCTTCAAAAATTTCAACACAAATAATAAAGAAACAGCTTAAATAGTTAAACATCGCAGATTTGTCAAGTGAAAATTAACTATTGCCAATATTTAGCCCCCGGATATTTCATGTGATTTATCGATTTTTCACTTGAAAAAAGGTGAAAATATGTTACGTTAGAGCGTTCGTATCTTATGAGCTTTTTGGAGGAGAAACCCGAAATAGCACTCAATAATCTTTATTTTCGTAAAGAGTTATTATGCGATATATTCTTGCATATTTTCCGACATGACTAACAACACTTTTGAAAGGGAAACAAGATGAAAAAGACAATTTCACTCGTATTGATGTTGGCATTGGGTTTGACTGCGGAAGTTACGAACGCAGATTATATTTTCGGCGAACCCATGAATCTTGGACCGACTGTAAACACTTCCTCTGACGAGGGTGGGTGGAGTGGTATGGGCATTTTGGCCGACGGCCTGTCGATCTTCTTTGACTCCAGCCGGCCTGGTGGGCGTGGTTCTGCCGACCTATGGATTACGACGCGGGAATCAACAGATGATGACTGGAGAAAGCCGGTGAATCTTGGTCCAGTGATAAACAGTTCGAATCGAGAAGAAGGCCCAAGCATTTCATCAGACGGACTGTCGCTCTACTTCAGCTCCAATCGCCCGGGTGGATCGGGAGGTCGAGACATATGGGTTGCAACGCGGGCAACAACAAACAACGATTGGAAAACCCCGGTGAATCTCGGTCCAATAGTCAACGCTTCAGATGGAGATTGGATGGCAAGCATTTCAGCCGATAGCCTGTCGCTATACTTTAGCTCCGACCGGCCAGGTGGTTTAGGTAATCGTGACCTATGGATAACAACAAGGGCAACGACAAACGACGATTGGAGTGAACCAGTCAATCTTGGGCCGACCGTAAACAGTTCGTCTAACGAGCGTAGGCTGTGTATTTCATCGGATGGCTTGACGTTATTCTTCCAGTCAGACCGACCCGGCGGATATGGGAATGTGGATATATGGACCACTACCCGGGCAACGATAAATGAAGACTGGAGTGCGCCAGTCAATCTCGGTCCGGCTGTCAACAGCTCGACTTCAGACATTAGCCCGAGCATCACAGCCGACGGCCGCACACTTTACTTTAGCGCCTTCATCAAACCTGGCGGATTTGGTGATTGGGATATGTGGCAGGTGTCAATCGAACCAGTTGTTGACCTCAATGGGGATGGCATGGTTAATGGAGTAGACTTGAGTATCATAGCTGACCACTGGGGAACGGATGATTCATTATGTGACATTGGTCCGATGCCCTGGGGTGACGGCATTGTAGATGTTCAGGATTTAATTGTAATTGCTGAGTATTTATCGCCGGCTGGATCGGAAGAAATTCATGTCAATGAGGAAAATGACGGTGGGCAGATAGAGCTTGAACAGGGCCAGATTCTTGTCGTTACGCTTGAATCAAATCCTACTACCGGGTATCGCTGGGAACAGGTTGAAAACCAGGAGCCTTATTTGGAGCAAATGGGCGAGGTGGAGTTCAAGTCATCTGAGACAGGTGATCCTCCGCTTGCAGGCGCCGGCGGCTGGGAAATCTTTCGCTTCAAGGCAATAAGTACCGGTAAGATGACTCTACAGCTTGTCTATCGCAGACCATGGGAAGAAGGTGTAGAGCCTGTAAACATCTTTTCCCTTAATGTGCTGATACACTAATAGGAATTATTAAGAAGTTAAAACTCATTGATTGGAAACGGCATTAGTTTTGTATAACTCTACTGCAATTTTCTTTTGATGGCATTGAGCTGGTCTTTGGAAATCTCAACTCCCAGCTCCTCGGCTATTTTAATATGTTTCCAGGCCAAATCGTACTTCTTCAAATTATAAAACCCGAATGCAAGTCCGTAATGTGCATCACCAATCTCAGGGTCAATCTCGACCGCCGTTAAATACGCAGCTACTCCCTGCTCGTGATTTTCACTATTGGAATAAGCCGCACCGAGATTATAATGAATCATGGCCTCGCCGGGCTGTATCAGAACTGCTTTTGTATATTGCTCAATAGCCAGACTGTATTTCTTCTGTCCGAAATAAGCATTTCCAAGATTTACAAGAGCTGCCAACATATCAGGCTGAACAGCCAGGGCCCTCTTGTATCCCCAGATTTCCTCATCAACGGATTTCAGCTTGTTATAACAAACTCCCATACCGTAATATGCCTCGGCCATCTTCGGATTAATCTTTATGGCTTTGCTGTATTCGGATATCGCCTGATTATAATTGCCCGTCTGCTGGAAAACATTCCCTAACTGGCTGTAACATTCAGCATCTTTCGGCTTCAAAGCAATCGCCTGTCTCAATTGCATTATCGCCTGCTGGAACCTTTCCTGTTTGCAGTAAACTATTGCAAGATTTTTATATGCATCCGTGAAATCGGGGTCCAGCCTGAGCGACTGGTTATACTCGTTAACAGCATAGTTAAACCAATCTCGTTGAACGTATGCGTTTCCCATGTTATTGTGTGTCTTGGCGTCGTTAGGATTGATTCTCAGTGCCTCCCGGTATTGGTCGATTGCATCGTTCACCTGCCCCTTTGCAAGATAGATATTACCTAAGTTCGCCCGGGATTCTGACAAAGTTGGATTTGTCTCGACTGCTCTTTCGAGCGCCAGCAGGGCCGAATCCATATTGCCGATTGCGCTGTAGCTGTTCCCAAGATTATTAAAGAAACAACCCAGCGTCTGAATCTTATTCAGATTTTTCATATAGATGCCGTTGCTGCCTCGCGGCACCTTGAACTTATTTATATAATGTTCATCGGGAGCACTGCCGCCTTTGCTTGTCGTTTCAATATTAAATCGCATTTGATTGTCGTCGTACCTGACGAAAAAGTGTCCCGGCACAACCACACCGTAAAGAGGAAGTCCAAGCCGCTCGCCTAACGATAAATAAAGAATGGACAAACTCAGGCAATACCCGGCTTTTTTATCCAGAACAGTATGTAAAAACAAATCATGGGGGTCACTTGCCTCTGAAATCGATTTGAATCCCAGCTCACTGAACAAATACTCATTTATCACAGGAATTGCTCGATAGTCCGCCTTCAGCCTTCGGCGTCTGAGTCTGTCACGAATCTCCAGAGCAATATCATCAAGCGTTTCAAGGTATCTTCTGCCATATACCATATCGCTCCAGTTCTCAGAAACAATTAAAGCGGCGGTCGCTAAATCTACCTCATTTTCTCTTAGCCGAAGGACTTGTTCGATCGACCTTGCATATAAACCCGGCTTTCTATCATTAGCCAGAGGTTCGCCACGGCGTGCAAAGACCATCGGCGAAAAAATTAAAATACAAATTATTACTGAATAAACCTTCTTCATCTGTTGTTTCCCTGGCTGTAGCAATGTTTAATGTTGTGCAAACCCACCTTACTTCCGAACGTATCCCTAATGTTAAGTATTTACCTCAAAACATCTTATCGTCATATAAAACCGTGTTGTTTCATGTTTTCCATAATTATTATACTGAAAAACTGGTTACTTTGTGCAAATATCTGTTGTATAATCCGTTTTTCAGTAATTTTACCCAACACATATTTTCATAAAGGAGAAATATTATGGATAACAAACATCCTATCATCAAAAATAACTTATTTCATCGTATATATGTTATAAGACCCATCTCGTTGCCAAGCCTGTTATGTACGATATTTCTGCTTCTTGCCGTTACTTTAGGGGCATCTTGCCGCAAAACCCCATCAAGCTCAGCCCCACCCAACGAACCAGATGCCTCTCAGCAGCAGACTCAGACTGATACCGTTACCTCGACAGAAGCCGAAGTCTCTCAGGAAATGCCAAAGACCGAACCGAATGCCTCGGGAGAGATAATAACAGCGGAAATGAGTCTTTTCGATGGAAAGTCACTCGGGCAGTGGGAAATTACCGATTTCGGCGGTCAGGGCAAAGTTTATGTCAAAGACGGCGCAATTTATATGGAAATGGGCAACGATATGACCGGCATTAACTGGAAAGGCCCGCTGATTCGAATGAACTACGAAATAACGCTCGAAGCTATGCGCATCAGCGGAAGCGACTTTTTTTGTGGGCTTACATTTCCCGTAGCCGAAAATCCCTGCTCATTAATCCTTGGCGGCTGGGGAGGGGGTCTCTGCGGCCTGTCTAATATCGATTACTATGACGCCGCCAATAACGAGACCACAACTTTTACTTCCTTTGAGGACAACAAATGGTATCGCGTCCGCTTGCGCGTCACCCCCGGCAGAATTGAAGCCTGGCTCGACGATGAAGAGATTGTAAACATCGAAACAACCGGCCGAAAAATCGATATCCGGGCCGAAGTGGACCTCTCTCAACCACTCGGTATTGCAACCTGGCAAACAGGCGGAGCTGCTCGAAACATCCGCATACGACCACTCGAAGACTGACCAGGCTAATCCCTTCCGGCTTACAAATGCACTTGCTTTTCGGGTTTCCATTCTGCAATGTGTCAAAATAAATAACAAAAAAAGTACAAAATCGTAACAAAAGGGTAATACTTGGTTGTCATAATTGTTCCTGTTAAATTAACCGTTTTTTATTAAATTATTTGAAAGGAGCACAATTATGAACAGGTTGAAGAACATCACAATCATCTTTTTATTGGCAGTCCTGATATCTTCGGATTTGGCATTTTCAGTACAACCAAATACTTCTATCGTGGGTAGCTGGATGAGTAAACCAGGCCAATTCAATATTGTATTTAGAGTCTCAAAAAATGAAGATGGATCATTCGATGCCTACACGGATTTTCCTGGCGAGGAAGCATGGGATATACCGGTAGATTTGATTTTACCCGGCAGTATGGATGTTAGATTTGATATATACAATATAAGGTGCGCTTACGAAGGGAAAATCTCTCTGAACGGGCGGTCCATCGATGGTAAATTTAAAGGGCCTGATGGCGGTGGTATGCCGCTCGTACTCGAAAAAGTTGACAATCCTCCTGTTCGAACTTCAAAACGTCCGCAAGAGCCTAAAAAACCGTATCCTTATAAAGAAGAACTCGTTTCTTTCGAAAATAGACTCGATAAAGTTACACTTGCAGGTACGTTAACACTGCCTGAATCGCCTGGCCCATATCCGGCGGTGTTGCTCCTGTCAGGTTCCGGTGGCAGTGACCGTGACCAGCTAATTTGGGGGCATCGTTCATTTCTTGTATTGGCGGATTACCTGACCCGGCAGGGAATTGCCGTTCTTCGATATGATGACCGTGGTGTAGGGCGATCAACGGGCAATTACGACGCCTCAACTTTTGAGGACTTTAAAAGAGATGCTCTCGCCGGTGTTGAATATCTCAAAACATTACCTCAAATCAATACTGAAAAGATTGGCCTTGCCGGTCATAGTGAAGGAGCTGCAATAGCTCCCCTGGTGGCGGCTGAATCAACTGATGTGGCTTTTATGGTTCTTATGGCTGCGCCGGGATTGAGCGATGATTTCGAAGGATTACTAAAGCAGTTTACAGATGGCTATCGGTCCAAAGGGGCAAGCCGGAAAGCCATTACTTTTAAGGCATCTGTCTTAAGAAATATTTTCTACACTATCAGACAGGAAGACGATTTAGAGGTTGCACGTTCGAAAATTAAAAATCTCCTTCAGAAGGCAAAACCGGAATTAGCAAAATTCAGTGCCAATGAAAGGCAGAAGATAGAGCTTGAATCCATGGACACATACAAATTCGATTGGATGCTCTCGCCCGGCTTTAGTTCAATTTTGCGTTATAATCCGGAAAAAACTTTAATGAAGGTTAAATGCCCTGTGCTGGCCCTGCATGGTGATAGAGACATGCAGATACCAAAGGAGAACCTCAAAGGCATTGAGGCTACCCTTAAAACCGGAGGGAATCATCAATATCTTGTTAAAGAGTTTTCTGGGCTGAATCATCTGTTCCAAACTGCAAAGACCGGTTCGCCGTCTGAGTATGCCAAAATTGAAGAAACTATATCGCCCATTGTATTAAATATGATGTCCGATTGGATACTAAAACAGGCCTCCAATTAATATAAATTAATGACTATAAAGAAATGATACTTGCTGAACTATTCAACCGCTGCGCCATTTTGAATCGGCACGCTGGGCCCGCGGCGCTTGAATAAATCTATATTCATCCACTTTTTGCTCTTAAATCTCCAGCGGGTGGCCAATCCCACCGCAATAATGCTGACTGTAGCGGCCGACCACGGCCCCAATGCACCAAGCGATGGAAAAAACCTCGCGATAATCCAGCCGCCAAGCCCTAATATCAATACCGCCCCAACCGCCGAGATCATTGCCAGCCAAACAGTATCACCCGCGCCTCGCAGTGAGCCGCTGTAAATAGTACGTGCTGCATGAAAGGCCTGGTATATGGCGGCACAAATAAGAATTTCTACGCCAGCCTCAATCACTTTATTGTCGGACGACCAAAAAGCCATCAGGGAATTCCTGAATACGAAAAAGCAAATCCCCACAAGCCCCATATAAATCATCGCAACCTTCAAACATACTCTGGTTTGTTTGATCGCTATGTCTTTTCTGCCCTGGCCTATTGCTTTGCCAACCGCCGCCGTCAGTGCGGTACCCATCCCGACAACGGGCATAATCGAAAGAGAAGTATATGAAAGCACAGCGCTTGTCGCGGCCAGCGCTTCGGTACCGAATTTTCCGACCAGACCGAACAATATCACGCCCCAGAATGCGACATTAACCATCAGCCCGAAGCCGGCCGGAAGCCCAACCTTCAGCAAATCGTACATTTTCCCAAAATCTATATATAAAGTTCTTCTGGACTTATAGGTTGCGTTTATATTGCCGCCTAAAAATACGATAATATTTATAAAAGCCCCGATACCGATGCCGATAAATGTACCCCAGCCCGCACCCGCAATACCCATCCTGGGAAAACCGAACTTGCCAAAAATCAAAACGTAATTGGCCGCCACATTGACTAACTGTCCGCATAACGAAGCAAACATCGTAATAATAGGCCGATGAATACCCATAAAGAACTGAGCGCTTGACCAGTTAATCACGGCCATAATATGAGCATAAAGCATAATGCGAAGATATATCACTTCCATTCCGACCACCGCTGGCGGATGTCCCATCATTTTGAATATCCACGGCGCAGTCGGCCACATAATCGCCACAACAGCCATAAAAAAAATCAGCCCCATATATACGGCTTGCCAGAAATAATTCGAGCAGTCTTTTTTGTTGCCTCTGCCGAGACTTTGACTTACGAACGTATTAAGGCTTGTTATCGCACCTATGGCAAAACCACCCGGAAGAAAGCTTACGAAACCGGCCGGTAAAATCGCCGCCAGAGCATCCGTGCCGAGACGCGAAACCATAAACCGGTCAACGAACTGCATAAGAGTAAATGATATGGTCGCTATTACCATCGGCCCCGATAGCTTCAGCATATATCTTAGCGTTGTTGGGTCTTCACTGTCACTGGATGAAAGTAGAGTTGTTTCGTCCGTCATTTTAAGGCTTAGCTTTAACAAGAATCCTGTTTATTCAATCCCAATTTTTCCATCAGAGTATCGGCAGAAATGTCCAAAACCTGCACTTGTTTGACCGGGCTTGTTTGACCGGAGATTATACTGACCGCATTCTTTTTCACATCAAGTTGTTTGGCCAGGAACTTTAAAAGGCATTTATTGGCTTTTCCTTTTTCCGGCGCTGCGGAAACCTTGACCTTTACCATTCCGTCAAGCAGCCCGCAAAACCGAGTCGGCCCGCTGCTGCCGGGCACAATCTTGGCTGTAAAGACAACACCACCATCAACTTCTTGAATCGCAGGATTAGCCATTTCAATAATCAGACCTGAGTTTTACACGGAGTTAATTTCCGAATCACTCAATGTTTTCCCGAAGGTTTGCGCCAATCGCCTGTTGCACATACTTTTCAACCTGTTCGGCAAGCTCATTCAGTGATGCAAGTTGAAAATCTTCGTAATGACCCCCGAGAAGTTCACCGTCCAGCGCCCTCTTGTAGATTCTGACACGTATAACAGGAGGATCAGCGCTCGATTTGCTGAAATCACTGTCTTTATGCTCGGTAAGCTCGACGCGCCATTCCTCGCTAATGAAAACAAGGCACTTGCCGGTAAAAACCGCCGTCGGAAAATAATCACACAATAGCTTAAGTGTTTCCATATGAAATTTATTGATCTCTTCTAAAAAATATAATCCTGATTATACGCATATTTAATTAACGTATATTACCAAAGATAATACCAAATGCACTATTTTATTTATTGAATACTTTAAACTTCAAACATCATGAGCAGGGCGATACTGACAATATTCTATTCATACAGATTCAATTGTAAGAATCAAGTCCTTTTATCCACTTTGGTACGTCTCAGTGTACACCAGCCTGACAAAAACATCTATTCAAGTTTAAGGCAGACGACAGATCCCTCTGCACTGCGAGCGTAGAGCAGATTCCCAAGCAAAATGGGCTTAGACCAGCAAAGACCATCAAGAATCTTCTGTCGGTGGGTTTCCTCGAAAGCCATTTCACCCAGCTCACCCCAGATTAACTCACCTTTCTCACTGAGCATAATCATCTTGTTACCAACTCGGAGCAAGTTCCCGAAATCGTATTTATCATTAAACCACTTACGTTTACCCGTTTCGGCATTAACACAGCTTAGACCGCTTCCTTTGTTTGTCAGGAAGTAAATGTAGTTTTTATAGATCACGTGGGTATTGAAGGCAAACCACTCGTTTGGGTATTTGGCGTCCTCCGACAGCCAATCCTGCGTGAATGTATCGCCGTCAAGTGACAGGCGGCTCATGCCGTGTGCACTGTGATTGAGGTAGATGTGGCCTTTGTAAATGTAAGGCGTGATCGCATTGCAGTTAGATTTTTCCTTCCATGTCTTTGTATAAGTCGCCAGGGATTGACCTGTCGCCGGATCGAGCACCAGGAAATCCTCATTTGTGAATAAAGCCACGGCAGGGCGATTGAACATGTCCGAAGGTAATGGTTTTGCTGTGGAGTAGCCGACAACGTTATTATCGCTCTTCCAGACAATTTCACCCGTGTCCTTATTCAGGGCCAGTCCCCTGTCACCAACGTTATAAATGACGACATCACCGATGATGGTGGGTGAAGCCGCAAAACCCCACCAGGGTTTATTCGGTTTATAATGCACCGCCGAGGCCTCCCAAATCTTCTTTCCCGTCCTGGCATTGAGACAGAAGATATGCCCAAGCTTACTGAGTGTATATACCTTGCCCTCGTGAATAGTCGGCGTTGAGCTGGGACCGCCCGGATGCAGGCGAGGTTCGAGAAGGCAGGAATAATCGAAGGTCCATTTTTCATCGCCGCTCTTTGCATCAAGGCAGTAAACGAAGTCCTTCGCTTTGGTTTTATCTTCATCTTTAGGTGTTCCATTGTTACCCATCGTATAGACAAGACCGTTGGCAATAGTAAGCGAACCCATGCCCGTCTTGACTGTTGTCTCCCATACTACGGTCCCGGAATTCGCGTTAAATTCCTTTGCGAGAGGTTTGAGGTCAAAGTTGGGACCCAGGTAATGAGGCCAATCAGCCGCCAAGCTTGAGCCGGCAAATAATCCGGAAATAATAATTACAAAACAACACCATTTTAGAATCTTCATTTTCATTCCCTTTTCTATGTGAGCTATCTTCTCGGTTTGTTTAGTTTGCGCCATGCATCCATCGTACGCCTAAGGTTGTCATAAGCATCACCGCCAATACCGTAACCCTGAAATCCTATCGGCCCGGTGTAGCCGGACCTCTTTAGCGTCCTCAGGAACCGACCGATATCAAATGTACCTCGGTCCAGTGTCTGAATCAGTTGTTTCCAGTCCTTTCCTCCACTGTCCGCACCATTGATACTGACCACAAACAAATGGGGCATAGCCGAGGTTATGAGCGATCTCATATTCTTTTCATCTTCCGTCCTCAGCCAGTGGCACAGGTTGAATGTTATTCCCGCGTTCTTACGGTCAACTTTTTTTGCCACTCGTATCGCGTCCTCTACCTTCTCAAGCCAGAAGCCCGCATGTGGGTACAGTGCGATGCGCAATCCGGCCTCAGTCGCCATATCGGAAATTTCACGGATAACTTCTACAGCACGGCCATCACCTTCCGGCTGGGACGGTTTGAACTTCTTGCTCTGTACGAAAAGCCACAATATCGAATTGCTTCCCTTAAGTACCTCGATAGCCTCCTTCAATTCAGGGCCGTAACTCGGCTGGTCGGCGTCGATATTCGCACCGAGATAAACCGCAAACATCCTCAAACCGTTTTTGTCAAGCTCTTCGAGCATTTCCCCCAATTCTTTGTCTGCCCTGCCTCCTATTCCCGCATATCCTAACTCCTTTACCATTTCCACCTGCTCTTTTGCGGTTTTGTGTTTATCGTCTTTCGTCGCAGTATCCATCGCAAAGAACGGATTCGGACCCGCCGGTTCTATCCGGATATTACGATACGCCACAGGCCCATGGTCACCCTGCAGCATTAACGGCCCTGAAGGTTTTGCGTCGTTAAACGCACTGGCCCGTGTCGGCCCGCTTACCTCAATGTCCGCATGAACAACAGTCCCGTTATGAACAACCTTTTCGAATCTGGCATTAGCTACTTTTTCTCCCCTCCTGTTAAAACGCGGCGCGCGGAAAATGATATCAAACGTCTGCCACTGACCTGGTTCCCGAGAAACATTTACTCGCGGAGAATGACCTTCATAACCTTTAGGCTCTCTATTATCATCCCACCTCTCGTAAATCCCCCCGCACTCAATTCCCGGATACTGCGGCTTCTTCTGCCAGCTATCGAAGACTTGTATTTCATACCTACCCATAAAATATACACCGGAATTGGAGTCCTTAGAGACCATAAACTCGATATGGGCCTTGACATCACCAAATTCCTCCTTGCTGAAAAGATTTGACGTCCTACCGGTTACCCCGTTTACAATTACTCCATTACCCGGCTTACTTCCCAGAAGTTTGTTATTGTCCGGTTTCGTAAACACATCGCCGACAATCTGCCATTGCCCCGTATTGTCACGCCATTGAGAAAAATCACCACCTGTGAGTACAACACTTGCACCACTCTCTTTTGCTCCAACATTCACACACAGTGATAAACACAGGCTTGATACGATTAATAAAAATACTTTAATTTTACTGCTTCGGACTTTCATAATTCCTCCACTTCGAATAATAAATAGTCAATAGACAATAGAAAATAGTCAATTCTACAACCGCCATGGGCTTCGCATCGCCCTTGATAGCATTCGATTGGCCTGTTCATCGTTGATAAAGCGTTCCTTGTCAGGGTCCCATTTTAGTTTTCGCCCCAACAGCATTGAAATATTGCCGATGTGTGCGATTGTAAAGCAACGATGGCCTATCTCCGGCGGAAAATAACAGTCCTTACGAGATTTAACACAATCAAGGAAGTTCCGCTGCTCACCTGCCTTACACGTATAAAGATGAATCTCATTCGGCTCAATCACAGAATCCAGAATGGATTCAGGTTCGGCCTGCAGTTTCGCCCTCCAGCCGCGATTACCTATCCACCCCTCCGACCCTTCGAACCGCAGACTTGGAGTACCCGAAGTCACTATCAGCCTGACTCCGCTGGCATATTTATATTCGATTTTAAATTCTTTTGCGCTGTTATAAAGTCCGTCCCGCCAGAATTCACCTTTTCCTTCAACCTCCACCGGCCCGGTATGTTCAGTATCGTTTCCCCACTGAGCACCGTCCAGAAGATGCGCTCCCCAGTCCGTTAACATCCCTCCCGAATAATCATGTATCCATCGAAAGTTCCAGTGAATGCGGTCTTTGTTATATGGTGCGTATGGTGCCGGGCCAAGCCACATATCATAATCAAAACCATCCGGCACGGGCATAGGTGTAGGGTCTCCGGGCGTATCCGGCCCGCTCGGCAGCTCTACCCGGATAGTGTGCACCTTGCCGATTCTGCCATTACGAACCAGTTCGCACATTCTAAGATAAACGTCAACTGACCTGTCTTCCGTTGACCACTGAAAAACTCGGTTATAACGCTTCATCGTCTCACAAAGTATCCTGCCTTCCTCAACGGTCAGTGTCGGTTTCTCGCATTCGACATCCTTGCCCGCCTTGGCCGCCATTATTGAAATTGGTACGTGCCAGTGATCGGGTGTCGAAATCATCACCGCGTCGATATCATCTCGCTCAATAATTTCTCGAAAATCCTTGTAAGTCGCACAATCTTTATTGCCGTATTTCTTGTTCACCATATCGCGGGCTATGTTCATGTGACTGGTTTCAACATCGCAAACCGCGACAGCCTGGGCATCTGCGTTTCCCAGAAAGTTCGTTAGATTAACCGCTCTGCCGTGATCGCCCACCCCGATAAAACCAATTGTAATCCGCTCACTGGCCGCAACAGTCCCCGTCTTACCAAGCGCCGAAGACCGAACCAAATAAGGAAAACCAACCGCCCCCGCAGATACACCAGCTACCTTTCTTAAAAACTGCCGCCTATTAATATTTTTCATAATAAAAACACTCCTCTATCGTAACTAATAAGCAACGATTGTTTTCCAATAGTCAATAGTAAATAATAAATAGTAAATATCAAATGTGCCACGGGCTTCGCATCGACCTTGTCATCATCCTTTCGGCCTGTTCGTCGTTGACAAATTGCTCCCTGTCAGGGTCCCATTTCAAGTCCCGCCCCAACCGCATTGCTATATTACCGAGATGTGAAATCGTTATGGAACGGTGAGCCGTTTCAATCGGAGCGACAGTCTCCTTTCGCGAAATCACACAATCGATAAAATTCCGCGAATGATCATCGCTTTTATACAGATGTATTTCGTTCGGCCCGATGACGGATTCGAGCAGTGACTTCGGTTGAGCATCGTGACGTCCACGGTCCGCCCATATCCGGCCTTCCGTGCCCTCGAACGTTACTCCGCCGCGCTCCTTGTTCGAGATAATTAATTTTACGCCGTTCTTATATATACACTCGAAATAGAATTCCTTTGCCGTATTATAAAAACCGTCTTTGGCAAACACGCCTTTGGCATTTACTATTTCCACCGGCCCTGTATCTTCCGTCCCCATACCCCATTGTGCGATATCAGGGTGGTGCCCTCCCCAGTCCGTAACCTGCCCACCGGAGTAATCCAGCAGCCACCTAAAATTAACATGGCAGCGGGCGGGGCAGTAGGGGGCATAAGGAGCCGGGCCGAGCCACATGTCATAGTTAAAACCTTCCGGCACAGGCTTGGGCTTTGTACGATTACCTTGTTTTGAAATATCAGGTGTCCCGCCCGGCAGGCCGCACTTTACAGTATGCAGTTTCCCAATCCTTCCGTTTCGAACTAATTCGCAAGCACGCCTGAAATTATGGTCCGAACGCTGCTGGCTTCCGGTTTGGAAAACTCGGCCGCATCGTTTAACCGCATCGCTCATCGCACGTCCCTCCGGAATGGTCAGTGATAAAGGCTTTTCGCCATAGATGTCCTTGCCGGCCATTGCCGCTTCGATAACAACAATGGAATGCCAGTGGTCAGGAAGCGCAACCAAAACCACGTCGATATCATCACGTTCTATCACCCTGCGAAAATCTTCATACGAAGTGCATCCTCTGTAAGTGCCCGATTCCGCCCTAAGGCCATAGTGTTCTACGACTATCCTCTTTGCAGGCTCACGGCCGCCGACACGGTTGTCCCAGTATCCGTTGCTCTCACGATTTACGTCACAAACAGCAACAATCTGTACCCGTTCGTCCCTCAAAAAACTATTCAAATCATTGATACCCTGGTTCCCCGTGCCGATACAACCCATGGTAATCCTGTTGCTTGGCGCAGCATTGCCTGCTTTACCCAGCGATGATGAAGGGACAATATAAGGAAATGCTATTGCCGCCCCGGCAAAACCTGTTGACTTTTTCAAAAAACCGCGACGTGAGATATAATGTCCCGGATTCATACTACAACCTCCAATCATTATTCAAATGTATTTAGAATGACAGAAGACACTGCCAGATATACGTGTATCCGAGGGCGTCGATGTCCTCCCAGATTTGCTGGACCATTGCCTTGTCACCCGTGATTTCGGGCAAATCCCTGACTCGCTGCTCCCATGGAAAACATACTCCGGGTTTCACCGCTGGCGTCGCCCGGCCGGCCATACCCTTAACTTTCTCTCGTGATTCCACCGACGCGGGCAAATCGCAAGGCGGCGTATCGGTCGGCGCCTCAAAGCTGCCCGATGCATAAACACCATGCTCACGGCACACCTGATTCATCACCTTCATATTTTCTATATTGGTGTCATCCTGCATAATGGCTCCGGCGTCCATTATATAACCGCCATCCTTGGCAACTTCTTTGATGACACGCATGCAGAACTCCCGCACTTCCTCAGGCGTACCCCAGCTCAACAGCATGTTCGGGATGCCGCCGCTGATAGCAAACTTATCATGCAGGCTGCGATGCACTTCGAAGATATCGTCTTGGTCGCAGTGGAAAACGATGCTTCTATCAGGCAGTTCGCGGAAAGTCTCGAAGTGATGTTTCCACCTGCCCTCGGCGTAAAACAGCGTCTGATGGCCGTTTTTCCAGAACTCCTCGATACATGGTTTGAGCGTTGGCCAGTAGTGGGACTCGAATTGTTTCGGGTTGAAGAAAGGCACGCAACCGCGATGCATCCAATAACCAATAGGCACCTGATTGCTCGGATCGGCAGTAGTCAGCCCCACGTTGATTAAGTGCGGCATAAGCGCCTCGCAGGCCTTGAGCACTTTCTTGGGCTGCGTATGCATGTCATCCACCAGCCCCAGGTAGCCCCGCATTTTGTCTGCTATGATGTCGAACGGCGCTTTGAAGATACCTGCGATAGCCGACCCAGTACCGCATTCGGAACGAAGTCTCGCGATTTGCGGGCCAAAGGCGTAGAAATATTGAAGCATGGCCATACCGCTCTTAACTAATGCCAGGTTGTTTCGCTTTGTCGAAGCCTCGCCAATCCTGCTGACTTCTGTGGAAACACGCGGCAGCCAGGTCTCGTAGAGAAAGCCGGTCGGATCGTCAATTAACGCATCGTATTCATCTGCCTTCATGAACGCCTCTCCTTCCGGCGGCTCGATATAGTTAAACCCGACCGTGTGAGGGATACCTATGCCGGGGATACCGTAGTAACGCAAACCTGCGGCCTGCGCCAGACCCGTCCATACATAAACCATATTTGGGACAACCGCGTCCCAGTCGAAATCCTTCGCGCACTTCACTGCGGCCTCGAAGGCCTTGTTGTAATCATGCGCAACATCTTGGCAAGTAAAACCTGCATATTTAGCCGTAAACTCGGCAACAAACGGGCGAATTGGTATCATGTCCGGCTTTTCGTTTCGCATCGCCGTAATGTATCGATTCATTCGCTCGGAGTATAATTGTTCCATATCTTTAGCCATATCATTCTGCTCCTTTTTTGGAATTGGCTCAGCTTCTCTCGAAATTCAAAAAAACGTTTTAATCTACACTTAACATACCTGAATCATGCCAAAACGTCAAGCAGGCCTCCCCAGAATATCACTCATCAAGCACCACTATTTGAAACTGTTCGTCAGTTTTTTCCAATCGGCACTTGATTGTCCCTGTGCTTTCAAGGCCGTCTGCTTTCATAGTGATTTGTTCGGAAGTCGGAAGAAGCGCTGACAGCTCGCCGTCGGATATTTTTGCCTTCAACAAATAACCTCCCTCAATCCGTTCCAGACTTGCTTCATCAGGCACCTTGTCCGTGTGACGATGGGGACGATAAAGTGTCACGAATTCCACCTGTCTTTTTTTATTTTCTGTCTTCGCCGTTAAATGCCATTCACGCAGCTTAATTCTCGGGCGGGGATTGGGATCGTATTGGTCCGTCTGACTGAATGTCAAAGCAGATGGCGTAAGAAAATCAATGTCACAAACTACATCATCATTTCGAACACGGACATTATGCTGACCATCGACATCAATCTTATTGATAGCGTGCAGCCAGTATTCATAAGTCGCCGGCTCTCTCGCCTCCAGACGGTCATAGACGACCACTAATTCCGGCTTGACAAAAATAATACTCCGTGTAAAACGCTCCAGCGGTGGCTCATAAGCCTTTCCCGCCTCTCCGACAACTATATCAATTGAAGGCGTGGTCTTGAATGAAACGATTTTACCCTGGGCTTTGGACGTACGCCTGCCTTGGCCCTTCCCGTTGACAGTGATATTGTTGACCGAGCGTGTGCTCCACATCCAGTTCTTGTGATGATCGCTGCCGTAACTGTCCCTGTAACCCGAGCGAATAAGCAGACGCTTACCATAACCCCACAAAAGAAAGGAATTATTTGCCTCATAACCGTGAGATTGCGTACCGAAAGGACTGGATTTGAAAACCACCTGAACACTATTGCCCGCATCTGTCAGACTGGTATTCAGGTAGGCCTGTCCCGTACCTTTGAATAATCGTGATTTCTCAAGCTCATCAAACGGTATCGCCTGTACCTCAGGAAGTTCGCCGCGAATAAAACCAATATAGCCGTCTGCGTTCGCAGGACCTCCGAGCTGCTCGACATACCACCGCCAATGTCCGTTTTGTGCCTGCGCCGAAAATGTGCTCATTATCGGCATATAACTTTCTGCCCTCTTATTGGCAGTCAGGTCACCGAAGCCGCCGCCCCTCTTGCCCGGCGGTATAAGGTAAATAGGAT
Organism: Planctomycetota bacterium; assembly: GCA_014384025.1. Lineage (GTDB taxonomy): Bacteria > Planctomycetota > Phycisphaerae > Sedimentisphaerales > Anaerobacaceae > NIOZ-UU13. Next base: position 58,082 of record JACNGQ010000198.1, read on the forward strand.
AATATCCGACCTTCGAAAAGTAAGGTTTATCATAAGCGTTGATACCCATAGCCTCACGCATCACATCCGCCCACCAGGTAAAACGGTTCTGATAGCTCGACCAGTAGGAAGTACCCTCGTGCCAGCCGCCGTCGTCATCGCTCCATACAGGATACACGTTGAAGAAAACATTCGTGGCAAACCACACCCAGTCATCGGCCCCCTCGACCTCGCCAAGAAAAGCGATGCCAACCTCACCCAGGAAATGCCACGCCCGGTTTGCATGGCTGCCGTATGGCTGCCACAGATGCCGCGGACAAAGATGCTCATACATCTCATCCCCGCGAACCTTCATCACCGCTCGGCATATTTTCTTCTCCTGCTCGCTCAGCAGGTCATTAACAAAAGTATATGTTCGCGAAAAGTAATAATTATAAGGCATTCCTGCCTCGTCATTGTATCGATAGCCCGTACTGCCCTTCGGGTCCCATTTGGCGCATTCCATCAGGATACGCCTGGCCTCAGTGCCGTACTTTTCCTGCCCGCCAATCAATCGCGTAAATGCCAGCGTTGCAGCGCTGTTAAGCGCACTGATTGTATATGTCCGGTTTCCCCACCAAATTTCCCGCCATGCGTCGCTGTTTCGCACTATATCTTTCGGATACTTCGGGGGTTCTTCAGTAGAAGGCGGCTTTGCCATAATCCTTTCACAGTCCCTGACAAGCTCATCATACTCCTTTTTCATCTTGCCTTTTGCCAGTTTCCGCAAACGCCCGACATTCTCAGGACGCATAAAAAGTCGCGGATGACTTTTAGGTATTCGCCCAATCAAATCCTTTCGTGCTGGCAGCGGCATCTTTGCCGCATCATCGGCGATAGTGAACATCCGCGGTTGGCTCCAGTTCGTATATCGGCCATTTTTGTCCTTACCCCGATATTTCCAGGTGTATGATCCGGATGGAAAAGTCTCCGACGGACAATAAACGTTGAATTCTATATCTTTCCATTGAAAACTAATATTTGCATTCCGCTCGGTACCTGAGCATGAAACCTCCCACGTCAATCCCTGTTGCGGCCGCCAGCTAAAACTCGGAGGATTCACACCAGACACTGAACCGGCGGCGGGGCGGTAACCCCATTCGCCCGGCTCGGCGGGGCGTTCATCTAATTTAAGCTCCTGTCCTCTCACAGTACTTGACACAACCAGTAACAACACAAAGCAAAGACTCATCAGAAACCCGTTTGTTATAGCTTTACCGGAATAGCACCTATGGTTTTTTCTTTTCGATTTCATACCGCAGCATCTCCTCATAAAGTAAAAGTTGTATATCAAGAAGCTGTTCAAAATTTACCTGACAGCCGTCCTTAAGCCCATCAGGTTCGACGCCTCTCTCCTGTTATTGTTACTCCTATGAAAGCGTGCCGATTAATTCATTGATTGCTGCAATATTATTGCGGGTGCAATATTTCTTTATTCCTTCGACAATTTTCTCAGCGCATCCCGGCTCAATAAAACTTGCCGTTCCCACAGCCACCGATGATGCCCCCGCGATAATAAATTCGATAGCATCCGAAGCCGTCCTGATACCCCCCATACCAAGAATCGGTATCCCGCTTCCTTTAGTAACTTCATTATAGACTTTATTGATAAGATATACCGCTATTGGCTTTATCGCCGGGCCCGATAGTCCGCCGGTCCGATTTGCAAGAACAGGCTTGCGGCTTTCGATATCAATCACCATCGCCGTAAACGTATTGATGAGGCTAAGCGCATCGGCTCCCCCCTCAACCGCCGCATGTGCAATCACGCTTATGTCCGTAACGGCAGGTGACAGCTTCACCATCAGAACCTTCTCACCGGCAGCTTCTTTCACCGCTGAAGTAATTTCTTTCACCTGCCCGGGCTCTGTTCCGAAACTTATCCCGCCTTTCTTGACATTGGGACAACTGATATTCAATTCGAATCCCGCTATCGCTTTTTCACCGCTCAGCCGCTGCACAACAGCTACATATTCATCGATGGTCTGACCGGCCACATTTACAAAAACAGCAGGACTCATTTTTTCGAGAACAGGCAGCTTCTCCTCGATAAATCTATCTAATCCGATATTTGCCAGTCCAATCGCATTGAGCATGCCCGAATCTGTCTCGACAATCCTCGGTGTTGCGTTGCCTTTTCTTGGCTTGTCTGTAATGCTTTTTGTAGTAAATCCCCCGAGACAGTTAACATCCATAAAATCAGCCAGCTCATCGGCATACCCGCACGTCCCCGAAGCCGTCCACACCGGATTCGCCAACCGAATCCCCGCAAAATCAACCGTCATATCAACGCTCTGATTCATTTTTTAGTTTTCCAACAGCAAACCTTATCACCTCGTCATGGTCGAACGCCAGATCTTCCGGCAGTTCTTCAATATCGAACCACTTTGCCTCGGCCGCATCATCCCCGGCCTTTACCTTCGTTTGTTCCTCTTTCGCAATACCCATAAATACAATTGTAATCTGCCTGCCTCTCGGGTCACGTCCTACAGTACCGAAGGCACGCATCTGCTCCAGGTGCACTCCTGTTAATCCCGTCTCTTCTTCCAATTCTCTTACGATAGCATCCTCTAATTCCTCGTCCATATTAACGAATCCGCCCGGCACCGCCCACTTGCCTTTGAACGGTTCTCTCCCGCGTTTGATAAGCAGAACCCTAATTTTGCCGCCGGAATGGGTAAAGACAGTCGCATCGACAGTAACCATCGGCCTGGGCCACTCATAAATATATTTACCTTTTGTGTTCATAAGATGCGAACGTTGTCCGGGGTACCATGTAATTTGGAATTATCTTATGATTTGAAAGGGGATATGTCTATCGAAAAAACAGGTGAAGGAATTTTATAATGCAGAGCCCCGACCGTATGGGAGAGGCCTTTTTCAATAATCCCGAAAGTTTCTCATCCACTCCGGCCAATCGGAAGGTTGAACACCGCCTGCTATAGTCCATGTTCCGTTTATATCAAAGCTCCTATGCCACTTAAATGTCCACAACTGCTTAAGTCCAATCTTTCGGACTGAGAAATCAAGAAAGACTCCGTTTGAATACTCGCCGTGCCGGTTCATACAGAAACGTTTCATTTGTAAAGCGCTCACTAAATACGTTGATATATCACCATCATATTCAGGCGGCGTATCGAAATCATACGGTTTACTTTCAACAAACGCACAGTCCAAAAACATTGGTATATTAGCCGCACCATCGACATAAGCATTTCGCCAATTATCTTTTGTAGCTTCCCGCCCATGGATAAACTCCACCTCCGGCGAAGGATTACAAAGCCAGTTATTCATACCATAGCTGCCGGCCAGGTCGCCGGTCTGCTCAACAGGCCCCCACGCCGCAAATGGATCGTATGCACCTTCTTCTCGTAGTTTTACAGCCGTCGGGCAAAAACGCATCTTTTCTTCATTACTGTAATACGGTCGCAGTGGCCCCAACCAGGCATAATTCTCCCATCCGCCCCGGTTAAAATCACCACTCCAGAAATAACCATCATGTTCACCGGTATACATCTCGAAAGCAACGGCCCACTGATGAAGATTGGATTGACAGGCAACCGCCTTGGCCTGTTTCTTGACCCGCTGCAGGGCTGGCATCAATATCGCTAACAATAAAGCAATAATGGCAATAACCACCAGCAGCTCAATTAAAGTGAAGCCTTTTTTTCTGCAAATTAGCTTTCGCTTTTTATATTGATAAATGTGTAACCGGTAAGCAATCAAGAGTCTTTGAATTTTCTCATCCACTCCGGCCAGACCGCCGGTGAAGCATTTGTATTATAGTTTGGATGCCATTTCAACCGCCACAATTCCTTGAGTCCGACCTTCCTGGCGGAACCGTCCAGAAAAACAGCATTTACAAATCCATCATGCCGATTGATGCAGAAACGACGTATCGAATCTTTACATCCGCAGGGAAACTCCGTTTTCTGGCAGTCATATTCCGGCGGACTGTCGATATCTTTCACCCATCCGCACCACCACCAGCTATCCAGATATACGGGTATATTACCTGCCCCGTTGACATTGGCGGTTTTCCAGAAGCAGTTTTGATGGCTCTCTTCGAAACGACCTACTCCGACGATAAAGTTACCTTCATCCTGCGGCATAGACAGCCAGCTATTTATACCATAACTTCCATAATAGGCCGGCGTCTGACTGCCCCCGATCTTAAACGTAAGCTTTCCCCACGCCAGGAATGTTCCGCCTGTTGTCACACTGCCTCCGGCTATCGGCCGAAATCCCATATTATTTGTGCTGTCCTGGGCGACAGGGCTGGCGATCTTCGTCGCCATAGGGCAACAGTATATATCTCCGGGGCTGCCGCTGTAACCTTGAAACAGATACATCCAAGGCTCTGGAGTTGCAAGACTATGAAATTTCTGTCTGGGGCAAAGACCTTCGTTGCTGGTCGTGTACATCATAAAGACAGTCCCCCATTGCTTGAGATTGGATTGACAAATGACTGCCTTCGCCTGTCTGCGAACTCGCTGCACTGCAGGCAGCAATATCGCCACCAACAAAACGACAACGGAAATCACCACCAAAAGCTCTATCAAAGTGAAACCTTTTTGCCTGCGCATTATCCTGCGCCTTTCATATTAAGAAATGTTTCAATAACACATTATCAACATCCCGTGATCAATGTCAATAATCTTTATAGTTTCTCATCCACTCCGGCCAGTCTTGCGACTGAACGAAGCCGGCTTTTGTCCAGGGTCCCTTTGTGTCGAACTTGCGATGCCATTTCAAGGTCCACAACTCTTTTAATCCGACCCTTTTGACCGACCAGTCCAGAAAAAGCCCGTTCAGAAAACCACTGTGTCGATTCATGCAGAAACGCCTGATTTCATCGACACTCCCTCCTGCCCCCCACACATTTGCACAGTCACCATCGTATTCAGGTGGCCTGTCCGTATCTAAAGGGGTAGCACCTGTTATAGCACAATCCCCGAAAAACATTACCTCACTTGCACCTCTTATATTAATGTTCTTCCAGAGCTGTTCGAGCACCCGTCCGCCCACAACATCTGAAGAGTTCAGCACCCATTGGTTGATACCATAACTGCTCGCAAAAGGATGGCCGCTCGCATCAGTAACCGCCTGGTCCCATGTCTGCTCCCAAGCACCCAATGGCGGCCGGGCGCCGTTAGAGTACAGCTTCGTCGCGGACGGGCAAAGAGTTATCTCCTTTTCCCTGTGGTAGTCCTCTACGAAGTCACGCCATGTCAGAACTGAAGACGGAAAATATCCCCCGGTGTCCTCCGTGTACATCGCCCAGATAAGAGACCATTGATGCAGGTTAGATTGACATGCAACCGTCCTGGCCTGCCTCCTCACTCGCTGAAGGGCAGGCATCAATATCGCCATCAGTAGCGCAATAATAGCAATAACCACTAACAGCTCTATTAGTGTAAAGCCGGTTCTTTTCTGCATCACTGTTATCCTACTCTTTTTCAAGAGAATATTGGCATTGTCGGCTTATCTTAAATAATTATATCATAATCCGTTACGTTAATACAAGAGGAGGCATAAACATATACCGATGAACATTTTGCTAATTATCAGCGTATGCTTAAAAAATTGAATTTTTGTCAAAAACTTGATAATATATCAAAAAATGATGCTCGGTGACGTAACTGGGTAAGGAATATACAAGAGTATAGGAAAACCGCGTAAATTTTTGTCTTTTGGAGGATTTAATATGTCCACAAGCAGCAGAAGAATCTCACCATTGATTATTGTCTATGTAACAGTTGTTTTGCTTATAAACAGCGCTGTTGTCCACGGGGCTGACTGGCCGATTTATAGAGGCCCTCAGCATAATGGCATTACCGGCGAAACCAATTGGATCGCTGATTTTCCGGCCACTGGCCCCAAACAGCTATGGAAAAAGTCAATCGGTATTGGTTTTTCTACGATGACAATCAGCAACGGCCGAGTATATGCGATGGGCAACTCAGGCAAGAGCGGCCCGAATGCCAATCAGGATACCGTGTTCTGCTTCGATGCCGATACCGGCAAGGAAATTTGGAAGCACACCTATTCGTGTCCCCTCGAGCCGAAATACTATGAGGGCGGCACACTATCAACTCCCACCGTCGATGGCAATGTCGTATATACCATAAGCAAGATGGGACACCTGTTCTGTCTTGATGCCGCTGATGGCTCGGTGAAGTGGCAGAAGAATATGAACAAGGATCTCGGCTTTGAGCTGCCGACATGGCACTTTGCAGGCTCGCCTTTCGTTTATGAAAATATGCTGATACTAAATCTCGGCGATGCCGGTGTTGCTCTTAACAAGGCCAACGGCGAAGTTATCTGGGACAATGGCAAAGGCATCTGCGGCTACTCCACACCATTTCTTTTCACTTTCGATGGCCAAAAGTGCGTAGCTATTCTCGGTGCTTCCCATATCATGGGGGTAAGAATCAGCGACGGCGAAGTCCTCTGGAAATCCCCTTTCGAGAACGATGTTAAGGTAAATGCGGCCGACCCTGTTATTGTCGGAAACGAGGTGTTCGCTTCGAGCGGATATAACTTCGGTTGTGTAAAAATTAAAGTAACCGGCGGTAACGTCGAGAACCTCTGGCAGAACAAGAATATGCGTAACCACATGAACTGCTCGATGTATTGGAAGGGATACCTCTATGGATTCGATGAAACGGCACTGACCTGTCTGGATTTCAAAGACGGAAGCATAAAATGGACGGAGAGAAGCCTCGGAAAAGGCGCATTAATGATGAGTGCCGACGGAAGGATGATAATCATCAGTGACAAAGGTGAATTGGCAATCGCCAATGCTGATCCCGAAAAGTTCGATCTAATTTCGAGAGCACAAATCCTTCCAAAAGCAAAATGCTGGACAACACCCATACTCGCAAACGGCAAAATTTACGCCCGTAACGCCAACGGCGATATGGTCTGTGTTGACGTCAGCGGATAAAGACTAACCTTTTGTCCACACCTTCTTGGCCCACCGTAAATAACGGTGGGCTTTTTTTCGTTTCTGGCCAGAGAATATTTAGCAATTTGAAAACAATTTCTGCATAAAGAATTCATCATAACAAAACCAATTGCATCTAATCGTTCCATCATTTACAATCGCTCGTTACTATATAGTCCTTATGAACCCGAAAAAGATATACAACTTGCGGTAAGCAATACAATATACGAAATTATGCCGGATTCTCTCAAAAACATCCTGATAATAAAACCAAGCTCACTGGGCGACATTATCCTGGCCTTGCCGGCCCTGACGGCATTATGTAAAAGTTTTCCGGATGCTAAAATTAGCTGGCTCATTCGCCCGGAGTTTGCACCGATTCTCGAAAACCATCCCCACCTGACCGAGATCATCATTTTCGACCGTAAGTTTCTCGGCAAGGCATGGTTCCATCCCGGCGCACTGGCATCTCTTGTTTCACTTATTAAGCGGCTCCGCCATGCCGAATTCGATGCTGTAATCGACTTTCAGGGGCTTTTCAGAACAGCTTCTCTGGCCTGGCTTTCGGGCTGTAAAAAACGCTTCGGAATAGCAAATGCCAGAGAACTCGCCCCTCTTTTTTACACGCACAAAATCACACAGACTAAGGATTGTATTCACCTCGTTGACTTTTACTTAAAAATAATCAAGGCCGCCGGCGCCTCCGAGCTTGATGTGCAGTTTGTTTTGCCGCAGCACCCCGAAGCCGCCGACTCGGTAGGAAGATTATTGGAAAGTCACCATATTGCCCCGGACAATTACGTGGTTTTCATACCCGGCTCCGCCCACGAAGACAAACGCTGGCCCGTCGAACGCTTTGCCGAATTGGCAGAAAGAATTTCATCACAGTTCGGATTACCCATCATCGCAACCGGCGATGCAGGCGAAGCCGCTCTTGTTGAAAAGTTAAAAGACCTCTCCAATGTCCCTGTTGCGAATATTGCCGGAAAAACTTCCCTAAGCGAGCTTGTGGTTTTACTTAAAAACGCTAGACTTGTAGTAAGCAACGACACCGGCCCCGGCCATATCGCCGCTGCTCTAAGCACACCCCTGGTCCTTATGTTCAGTTGGTCCAACCCCGCCAGAATAGCTCCGTATAAAAGGATCGAATGCCTCGTGGCCCGCGAACCCTTCGGCAGAGGCCGCAAAATTAAAAGCCGCGACCCCAAACACAACGTCGACACAATAACCGTCGATGAGGTCTATCAAAAAGTCTGCGAACAGTTGTCTTAAGTCTTACCTCTTTTTGCAATACACATCACACATCACGCACGACAGTCACGCATCGCTCGCACAAATCAGGATGTTCACCATTGGCCCCGACACTTGGCCAATAGTTCCAGCAGCGCTCGCATTTATTGTAACTGCTCTTTTCTGCGGCGATTGTAGTCTCACCTGTCGTTTTTACGATTTTGACCTCACTGACAATACAAAGAGCTGCGAACTGATCAAGACCGAATTCATTCAGAAATCCAGCATCTTCATTATCACAGCAGACCGTCACACAAGCCTGCTGATTACTCGCAATCTTCTTCTCCTGCCTCAAACCTTCCAGAACACGCAAAACCTCATCGCGCAGCCCCATCAGCTTTTGCCACCGCGGCTCATCGCCCTCAAAATCAATCGAATCATCGACCTTCGGCATATCGGCCAGATGAACACTCTCAACATCCTGGCTCTTGAACTCCATAGCGTCCCACGCTTCTTCGGCGGTATGCACTAATATTGGCCCCAACATACGAATCAAGCCATCCAATATATTGTACATCGCCGTCTGGGCGCTTCGCCGCGACAGGCTGTCCGCCGCATCGCAGTACATCCTGTCCTTGAGCACGTCCATATAGATACTGCTCATCTCCACTGTACAAAAGTTATAGATAAGTGAAAATACCCTGTGAAAGATAAAGTTATCATACGCCTCGGTAACGCTGGCTATAAGCTTTTGCAATTGCTGCATCGCCCACTTGTCTATCTCGAACATCTCATCGTAAGCTACCGCTTTGGCATCCGGGTCGAAATCATTGATATTGCCGAACAGGTATCGCAGCGTATTCCTGATTTTCCTGTAAGCATCCTGCGTCCGCCCGATTATCTCATCGTTGCACCTTACATCTTCCTGATAGTTTACACTCGAAACCCACAGCCGCAGAATATCCGAACCGTACTTTTCCACTTCTTCCTGCGCATTAACATAATTACCCAGCGATTTCGATTGCTTCATTCCCTTCTCATCGACCGTAAAGCCGTGCGTCAGAACGCTCTTGAACGGTGCTCCGCCCGTCGCTCCAATCCCCGGCAGAAGTGACAGTTGAAACCATCCCCGGTGCTGGTCAGAGCCTTCAAGATACAAATCCACTGGAGCTTCCCAGCCCTCCTCTTTAACACACACGCTGTACCAGCTACAGCCCGCTTCGAACCAGACATCGAAAATATTCTCTTCCTTCTGCAGATCATCAAAGGAAAATCCATCCGGCAGCTCAAAATCCTTACCTAAAATCTCTTCCGGCGAATCGGTAAACCAACTGTCAGAGCCGTGTTTTGCAATATACCTGGCCACGGCCGATACCGACTCCTTGGTAATCAGAGTACTCCCGTGCGAGTTAAAAAAGACCGGAATGGGAAGTCCCCAGCTTCTCTGTCTGCTAATGCACCAGTCCGGCCGCGACTCAAGCATCCCGGCGATCCGCTTTTCGCCCCAACCGGGAATCCATTTAACATCTTTAACACTCTCAAGAGCCATTTTACGCAGGCTTTTGCCCGAATCGGGCAGCTCTTTATCGACACTGACAAACCACTGCTCTGTCGCCCTGAAAATCACCGGCCCCTTACTCCGCCAGCAATGCGGGTAACTGTGCATAATCTCACCCTCGGCGAAAAGCAGCTTCTTTTCCCTCAAGTGGTTGTTGACAATGGTTTCAACTTCAAGAACATTCTGCCCTCGCAGCCACTGTGGCGCCGTATCATCATATCGCCCATCGTCCATCACCGGCGAATAAATAGCCAGGCCATATTTTTGCCCCGACATATAGTCCTCAACTCCATGCCCAGGCGCAGTATGAACAAGCCCCGTCCCGTCTTCGGTTGTCACGTACAGAGCCGGTATGACCATATAAGCATCTTTGTCTGTCGGGTTCTTTTCCACAAAAGGATGCTCGTAGCGAAGCCCTTCGAGTTCGCTGCCTCTGACCGATTTTTCACCTATGCTGAACTGTCCTTCACCTAAAGCGCCGGCCGCAACTACCGCCTCGATTCGCTCATTGGCAACTAAAGAGACAAACTTCTCACCGTCCTTTTCATAAGTCAGCATCGTATATTCGAGATTGGGATGGACCGCAATAGCCAGATTCGCCGCCAGAGTCCACGGCGTAGTCGTCCATATCATAAAGCAGACCTTCGCACTCTCATCCTGACCCTGTCCAACCAGACCAAGCTCGACTAATCGCCCGATACTCTCTCTTGCCGCAGGAAAATTCACAAAGATGCTCGGCGACGAAATGTCCTTATATTCCAGCTCCGCCTCTGCCAGAGCCGTCTCGCAGCCAATCGACCAGTGAATCGGCTTCAATTGTTTATAAACCAGCCCCTTCTCGACCAGCATAGCGAATACTTCCAGAATCCCCGCCTCGTATGTCGGCTTATACGTAAGATAAGGATTCTCGAAATCGCCGAATATCCCCAATTGCTGAAACTGCTTGCTCTGTAATTTGACGTACTTTCGGGCATATTTGAAGCAGTCCTTGCGAATATCTAATTTGCTCTTCTCGTGCACCTTCTCACCGAGTTCGGTAACTGCTTTCAGCTCGATGGGCAGGCCGTGACAATCCCAGCCCGGTTTATAAGGCGCATCAAAACCGGCCATGGTCTTATATTTGACAACAAGGTCTTTAAGTACCTTGTTAATAACGTGCCCCATATGAATATCGCCGTTCGCATAAGGCGGCCCATCGTGCAGTATATACAAAGGCGCACCCTTGCGGGCCTTCCTGATTTTGCCGTATATATCTTCCTTCGCCCATTTCTTACGCAACTGCGGCTCACGCTGAATAAGGTTCGCCTTCATCGAAAAACCCGTATTCGGCAGATTCAGTGTATCCCTATAACCTTTTTCCTTCTTTTCAGACATCTATAAATCCTTAAAAAAGCTCAATATCAATAAAACGGCATATACTATATGCTCTCACCGCCATTGTCAACATAACCTCGTTATCTCAAATCCGTATCCATCTGTTAAACCTGTCTTGCGAAAACGGGTATCCGTATTTAATAAATAAAAAAAGCCTTCCAAAGTTGTCTGCTCTGGAAGGCTTTAGATATCTGTTTCTTTACCTTTCTCAGGGCAGCTTGAGTTTCTCCGCAATAATTATAATAATCGCGTTGTTTATGTTTCTATTCATATCCATACCCTGATAAACTGGCTTAATCATTCACTAACAATCTTTATCAAAATAATCGGCCATCGTCAAGCACAAGTTTAAATAAAAATCATCCCCGGCTATTTGACAGGTTAATAAAGCATTGGCGGTAATTATACGATACTCGGAACAAAGTGGCTCTCGTAGAATGAGGGCAGTCGTTTCAATATGTCTTTCAGTTGCTCGGCCGTCACCTTCTCAGCATCATACTCGACGGTTACCCCTTCACCATCCGTATAAAAATTTCCGACACCTTTCATACGGGTCAATGACAAACCTATCTCCTTCACGCACTTAGCACATTCAAAACCACATTCCGGAACCACGCCAGTACAATCTATTTGAAACACCGATCGACTGATCATTTCCATGCCCTCTCATAATATAGTCACAAATGCCCACAAAATCATTTAACGACAGCAGCAGGTCTGTCCCTGCCTTCCACCCTGTGAATTTTTAGAGGTTCCCATAATTTATATAATCTGGATATCAGGCAGAATATTCCATAATTGGTCTTTGGTTTTATATCTCCTCAAACGCTCGACTATCATACCAAGGGGCTCAGTCCATATTTCCGGAAGGTTTGCCTCTCCTTCGAGTCTAACTGTAAACGCCAACTGTTCTTGCGGCGGCGTGAATTGAGCATTGACACCTTCCTTATTCCCCCTCGGGTCAATTCTATACCAGCCATATTTCTCAAGATAAACAGCATTGAAACCATGCAGACAAAAAGACCTCCCATCATCCCGGATTAATCTTTGATAACAGATGCCCGCCGGGATGGAGTTGGCCCGCAGCAGTGCCGCCAGTAAATGACTCTTGGCATAGCAAATACCCGAACCCGCTCTGAGCACCTCACTCGCTGAGCAAGCTACTGTTTGAATGTCATAATCGCCGATATGTTTGATCTCGTCTCTGACCCATTCGAAACACGACCGGGCAATATCGGTGGCTTTATCTGCGCCGACTGCAAGCTCTCTGGCTTTAGATAGAACTCCTCGGTCCTGCCAGTCGATTATTTCTGTTGATTTGAGATATTCTTCCATTACCGACTTGCTTAATTGTGACAGTGGGGCGTTCTCAATGGCTCCGCCCGCCCAGCTCTCGTATATTTGCGTTTCCTCAGGCCGATTCGCCCCGCATTGCCAGCATTCTGTAAATTGCCCCTCGACTTCCTCACCGCACTCAGGACATTTCCAGTTAGCCCCGGCCTTTGAACTTAACGTTCCATTCTGAAATCGCTCGGTAAGCTCAGTAGCTTCATCAAATCTGTTATCATCGAATATCCAGATAGTCGGAAGAGTTTCTGATGTAAGAGGCAATTGCCCGCGTGCAATCCATAGAGACTCCCCCCGAATCTCACAGGAGATTCCATACTGCTCCAATATTCCCTTCACAAGATGTGCCTCAGTAGGATCGTCTGCTATATATACCTGCTTCATTTCGCCTGATTATAACCTCTTTTATACGGTTTCAACATAAAAAAACCTGCAATTTTCTCATTTTCACTTCTGTTTTCCTATGCCCGTTTTTTACGGTTCTTTTTGATATATCCTTACATAATCCACCTCGAATCTTGCCGGAAAATTCGTCTTTGAAGGGTCCCCTCCGTTCGTTCCGCCAATAGCAAGATTCAGAATGATATAGTGCGGCTGACGGAACGGGTTCTTTCCCTCCTTGTCCTTATTAAATGTCTCCTTAAGGTCAATCATATTCAAAAGTATATTATCAACATAAAGTTTTATATTGTCCGCGTCCCAGTCCATCCGCCATATATGAAACTTCCCCGACCAGCCCGGATCGTTGAAATCGCTGATGGGCTTGCGTAAATCATCCCACTTGGCCACCCATTGCCTCTCCGTCCCCCAGGCAGCGTTCGCTAAAAGCATACCCCGGTAATACTCCATAATATCAATCTCGCCGTTGCTCGGCCACCTGCCCTCAGTACCCAGCGTCCAAAAAGCCGGCCATAAACCACCCCGGGTATCAATCCGCCCTCGCATTTCAAACCTCCCGTACCGCCACTTATGCAAACCCCTCGTCGTCAGACTCGCCGACGTGTACTCGGCATATTCTCTTGCCTCTCTCGTGTTCCTGCTGTCCGGCTTGTAACGTGGGTTGGCTTTGCGTTCGCGCTTTCCCTCAATAACAAGCAGGCCGTTTTCACATCGTGCATTCTCAGGCTGATACCACTGCAATTCTCTGTTCCGCACGAAACCCCTCTCATAAGTCCACTTATTCGGGTCGGGCCTGCCATATCCATTAAACTCGTCCGACCAGACCAGCTTATACCCGCTTGGTGTAGCATCTAACTTCCGAAGCCCGCCCCCGTAGGCACTCTGCCGCCCCGTCAATGCCAAATTCACCACCACAACCAAACAGCATATTCCAAAAACATACCACTTATTCATACGCCTTTCTCCTTTCCATTTTATTCACTCTTAGATGCAATATAGCCCAATAACGGAAGTATCCAGATAAGAATAAATCCAACGATACAGAAGATTTTATGTCTTTTTGATAACGGAATTTTTCGCATCGCGATAAGTGCCATCGGGCAATACCAGCCAAGAACAGCGACAGCACCCATCAAGGTCTTAGTAATGACCGTCGGAAGCTCAGCTATGCTTTTCAAAGACACCGAAACAAATGAAGCGGAAACCGGCGCAAAAAGGAACCAGAAAAGCTGAGCGTACTCACCGGGTATAAGCCTCCTGTCGATAATCACCCATGTCGCTCCTGCAATAACACAAGCTATAAATAGCAGAATCAGTTGTTTCTGATAGTTACGCATTCCAATTTCTCCTTATATAATTTCCATATAATAGCCTCACTGTCCCTAATTTGTCCAACGTATGGTTTTCATTATTCCTTCCCATTATCTCCCCGGAAAAGACGGAAGCGGCACCACTTGAAATGAATCTCTGTCCCGGCCAGCAAAATGACAAACTTCTCATTTGGATAATTAAAGGTCTTGATTGCCGGACAAGCTTTAATTGTATAGGAATCTCTGGATTCACCAACACCCAGAAGTTCGAAACCGATGGTATCTATAAACGGCATTCGGACCGGGCACGGTTCTGATTGGTCTAAGTCCTTTTCATAGATTCCGGTGGACCAATGTGGGTACCAGGCAATCCTATTGATATAAGTAGGTTCATTTAGTTTTTTACCAAAATTTGTACCGGGCTTTCCCCCATTTCTGCTTTCCCAGTGTATACCGTTGCTGTCGACAACAAACCTCGCTGATATGGGGATATAAGCCTCAATTACAATTTCTTTGTCACCCTCTTGGACAGGGGCATCGATGGCGTCAAACAACCGGCGTGCGATTTCCCTTTGTCGTTCTTGTTCTACCTGAAGCACTTGCTTAAGATAGGCAGCGACATCATTATGTTCATATTTGACCGCAAATTGAAGAGGTGTGTTCCCGCTCCATTCCTTTCTGCTGGTAATATCAGCACCGGCGGCCACAAGCATTTTGGCTATATCAATGTGATTCCATCTGCAAGCGCGATGAAGCGCGGACGTGCTCCCTTCCTTTTCGTTGGGACCAATCCCGCGGTCAAGAAAGAATTTGACAACTTCTACATGGCCTCCCCGGGCTGAAGATTGTAAAGCTGTGTGGCGAGTCCCGCCGAACATCCCGTAAGCGTTCGGATCAGCACCCTTGTCCAGAAGGAGCCGGCAGCAATCCACGTGTCCGCGCGAGGCCGCCATTATCAACGGCGAATTCCACGAGGAAGGCCTTCGCAAGTTGACATCACCCCCATCTTCAATCAGCAGCTCAAGTACGTCAGCATGTCCGTTTTGGGCAGCTAATTGCATCGGCCCGTATCCGTACATATTAGTACTATCGATAGCCCAGGGACCCGCGACTGTTTTTAACAATATCCGGACCAGCCCGATATCACCCTGAGACGCCGCATTGCGCAGCATACTTGGCACACCAAACCAGCCCGAAAACAGAAGAACAACCACCACAA
>JACNGQ010000326.1 GCA_014384025.1 Planctomycetota bacterium
ACCTACTACACTGCTATCGATACCACCTGAAAAGGCAACTACTACACCTTTCTTCTTAAATCGCTTCAAGACTACTTCGCGAAGAACCTTGGTTGTCTTTTCTGTCTCTTCAGCATAATCAAGTTCTAAAGTGTCAATAGAGAAAGCTATATTTTCCATTGTTAAACTCTCCTGACTTGTTTTAGGCTCTACCTAATGATACATGTGCCCTGTGCTGTCTTATCAATTCTGTCCTCAGCATTTTACCAGATGTGTTCTTGGGAATTGAATCGATGAACTCGATATACTTAGGGTGCTTGTAAAGAGGCAACATGGTTCTGATCGCCTTTCTGATCTTTTCATGGGTAAGATCAGCACCTTCTCTCGGGACGATAAATGCTTTGATCGCTTCGCCCAGAATTGAGTCATCAACGCTTATAACCGCAACCTCGTGAATTTCGTCAATTCCCAGCAATGCATCCTCGATTTCTCTGGTACTGACTCTGAAACCACCAACCTTAACGATGTCTTTGGTTCGGCCGACAACATAAATATAACCATCCTTGTCCGTCTTACCAATGTCACCGGTGTAATATAGACCATTTCTCAACACCTTAGCGGTTCCAAGAGGATCGTTCCAATAACCTGCCATTATATTAGGACCCCTTGCAACTATTTCGCCGGTGTGCCCCGGTGGCAATTTATTGCCGCTCTTATCAGCCACAAACAAATCCACATTCGGAATTGCCTTGCCAATAGAACCCCATTTCGAGGGAAGCATTTCAGGATCGAGATAAGATAGTCTTGGCGCCGCCTCAGTTGCACCGTACATAATGAACAGCTTTGCAGGGGCGAAGACTTTCGCCACTTTCTTCTGAATGCTCGGCGCCATCGAACCTCCAGCCTGGGTTACATAGCGAAGCGATTCAAATTTGAACTCCCTTACTGCTGATCTGTTCAGCAAGATTAGAAATGTGGAAGGAACGCCGGCAAAACCGGTCACCTTCGTTGTTTTCATTGTCTCTAAAACCACTTGAGGAAAAGCAAATCTGTTGTCTAATACAACCGAGCCTCCCACACAAAAATGAGTGGTCAGCAGCGACTTGCCGTAGATATAATAGAATGGCAAGACAACCATCATTCTGTCCTTGTCTGTCAATTCGAGATATTGAATTATGGAGCGTGTATTGTTCACTACGTTACGGTGGGAAAGCATGACTCCCTTGGGCGTGCTCGTGCTGCCGGAAGTGTATACAATAGATGCAAGATCGATATCTGCACATCGAACATTAGGGTGTTCGGCCTTGCCATCGTCATAAACCTCTTTCAAGCGAATCTGATTGAAGTGCCCAATATCTTCGTACTCCGACAAGTCTTCCTGGCCAACAATGACTTGCTCAAGCCTTGGTACTTTTTTCAGAGCCGGAACGAGATAGCGTGAGTACTTTTTATTTGCTATTATTGCCTTGGCATCGCAATCATTTAACGCATAAGCCAACGTGTCGACTGTGGTTTCGGTGTTTAACGATACTTCAATCGCACCGATCTTTAGAACGGCAAAATATGAAATTATGTAATCAAAAGAATTTTCGTAAAGTATGGCGACCCTGTTGCCCCTGCAAATATTGACCTGTTTCAAATAATTAGCCATCTTATTTGCACGAACTTCTATTTCGGCATAAGTCATCTCTTGATTCTGACGCAATACAGCCACTTTATCCGGATATTTCTGCGCTGCATCTTCAAGAAAATTATTAATCTGCATGATCTGTAGCCTCCTTGCTAATCGGATTGACACCTTTCAGCTATGTTTCCATGTCATCCTCTGCTTTTCAGTTGTTTCTTGTCGATTTTCCCGTTTGGTGTCTTGGGCAGGCTGTCCATAAACTCGATGTATTTCGGCACCATAAAGGTCTCCATATTCGCCATACAGTATTTCAATACCTGCTTTTCAGCCAGCTCGACATCCGGTACCGGCACTATGTAAGCCTTAATTGCCTGACCGAAGATCTCATCAGGCAGTCCGAGCACGGCCACTTCCGCCACGCCTTCCATTGCGGATATGTTATTCTCCACCTCCTTTGGGCTTATCCGTTCACCCTTGCTCTTGATCATATCATCCTTTCTGCCCAGAAAGTAGAGATAGCCCTGCTCGTCCCTGCGGAAGTAATCTCCAGAGTAGAGAATCCTGCCACTGGGATACTGCCCGTCCCGGTAGGTCCTGGCAGTGATTTCCGGGTCTCCCCAATAACCCTGCATCACATTAGAGCCTCTAATAATCAGCTCGCCCGTCTCTCCCGGAGGCACCTCATTTCCATCTTCATCCACAACAAAGACCTCGCAGTTCGGCATGGCTATACCTACGGACGAAGGTATGCGGTCCAGCTCTTTCGGCGGCAGATAACTGACACGCTTGCACTCGGTCAGCCCGAACATTGAAATCATTGTTACCTGAGGGAACATGCCCCTGAGCTTGCGAATATGCTCGACCGGCAATGCGGCTCCGGTGTTGGTCATGTATCGAAGGCTGCTGAAATCGTATTGCGTCAAATCCTGCAATTTCAGGAGGATTGCAACAATCGTGGGGACTATGGGAACTGCGGTCACCTTCTCCTGGGCAATCCGCTCCAGAATCGTGTGAAAGTAGAGGATCGATTTTTCCAGAACTACTGTACCACCGAACATGAACGCCATAATGACCTGATAGAGGCCATAGTCAAACGAAAGAGGCAGGACGTCCAGGATGATGTCGTCCTCAACGTTTCCTACATACTGAATGATGCTTCGTGCAGCCGAGATCATGTTGTGGTGCGTTGACATGACCCCTTTTGGTTCGCCAGTGGAACCGGATGTATAGATGAGCGTTGCTAAATCCACATCAATGCAACGAGGCAATCGACTATCCTTCCTTCCAGCTTCGATTTCGCCGGCAAAGTTTGAAAATATTCCATCCCAGGTCAGTGATGATTTCGTGAACTCTTCAGGGATTCGCCCTGAAGACCCGACCCAGATCACCTTGCGACCTCCGGGGTCGTCGCCTAATGCATCTTGGACAACTTTGGCTTTGCTCACGTGCGTTATCAGAATGTTGGCGCCGGAGTTTTTCAGGATGTATCGTAGTTTTGCCCCCTTCAGGGAGCCGGCCAATATGATAAAGACGCCGCCGGCTTTGAGGATGCCATATAACGAAATCACGGTCTCTGCGGAATTATCCAGGAGCACGGCAACTCTGTCCTGGCGTCGAACTCCTTGATCCAGCAACGCGGCCGCGAGGTGGTCGGTGCGTTGGTCCAGAGATTCGTACGTCCAGCGCTGCTCGCCGCAGACGAGGGCCACCTTGTCGGGCAAGCGTCTCGCCGATCGGCAAAGCCATTCGTGCACCAAGGTCGGATCGAATTCAAACATCAATTCACTCCTATTGAAAACGCGTCGGTTTGTCTTTTCGCTATCACCACAGGTACTCACGAATCATCTCGGGCAAGGAGCCACTTACCTTAACGCAGGCAGATCGGCACCAAAAGCCTCCTTAATCCAGGCTGTCATCTCCTCGTCGGAAATTGCAGAGACTCTGTCAGCTCTGTACTCAGCCTCGATCCTGTCTTTTATCCTCACAACACGCGGGTTGTGTTTGGCTATCTCGATCTTGTATCTCGCCTCGATATAATGCTTGACGCCCGCTGCTCCGGTTTTGTCGGTAATCGCCACGCCTGCCGGGCGATTGAGAAGCTTCTTCGTATCGAAGCAGTTATAGATTTCCTCGTTTTTCAGCAGACCGTCTGCGTGGATGCCTGCCCTGGTAACATTGAAATCCTTGCCGACAAGCGGATAGTTGTTCGGTATACTAAAGCCCAGTTCGGTCCTGGTGTACTCAGCAAGCTCGGTTATTGCTGCGTAGTTGACACCTTCTGTCATCCCTTTTAACTGAGCGTGTTCGATCAGCATTGCTTCCAATGGCGAATTGCCTGTTCGCTCACCGAATCCGAATATGCTGCTGTTGACAGCACTGCAGCCATATAGCCACGCCGTGGCCGCGTTGACCTGGACCTTGTGGAAATCGTTATGACCGTGCCACTCGAGCCACGCGGAGGCGAAACCGAGCTGCCGCAGCCCGTGGAACAATTTGGGGACG
>JACNGQ010000346.1 GCA_014384025.1 Planctomycetota bacterium
CCGGCGGGGTTAAATGGGTGCGCCTGCTTTACAGAAGTGTGACTCAATATCAGGACTACAAAACGCTGGAAATGGTTAAGACGGACAAAAAAGACGAGTATAAAGCTGTCGTTCCTGGTGAGGATGTTGAGGCGAACTGGGACTTTATGTACCTGATTGAGGTTATGGATGAAAATGGCAACGGGAAGATTTATCCCGACCTGGAGAATGAAACGCCATACGTTGTAGTGAAGCTGAAACGATAACATAGCCCGGTAACAAAAGCAGAACCGGCACAACCGCCATCTACCGGTCGGTTTCGGATTTCCCGCTCAAGATTTTTATATCTTTACGTCGATCTTCAGGAGTGACGCGGAGTTTCTCAATTCGACCATTTCGTACTATACCCTGAACGATTGTCTTGAAAGGTGCATGAAGTTTGAAGTCAACATCCCAATCGACGGGCCAGGCGGGCAGCAGGAATATTTTTCTGCCGTCTGTCTGCATAAGCATTCGCTGCAATGCCGTCATCGTTACGCAACCGTGATCCTGATCTGGAATCCAGTCGTAATTGGGTCCCCAGAATGCAGGGAAACGGCTGCCCTGGTGTTTAGTTGAGAAATTCTGAGTTACAAATTTCGCAGCGTCCTCTGTTAAGCCAAGATACGCAGCCTGGACCGGTGTCTGATACCAGCCTCCAGTGCCTTTGTGCACTCGTTGTCTATAGGTTTCAATTCCAATTTCCAGATTTGGTTTTTCAATTCCAAAAAGCCTGTATGGAAAAATGGCGTATAATTCCGGATTCTCCTGGTTTCGCTTTTCGCTGAATTTCTCGGCCGGGAGTAAAATTTGTTTACCATCGTATTCCTTCATCGGAACAGCAGGCAGGTCGGCAAGAGTCTTCTTCCATGACTTTCGCTGTGAGCCGGTTGTCAGCTCATCCGGCAACTCCAATAACGCACTGAGTACGAACTTAAGCCCTGCAACTTCCGGCAGGGGATTAACACACTGCCACCAGGTCTCCAGCGACTGGGAAGGCTCGAAGCGAATCTTACCCTGCTCATCGCGAGGCCAGTGTGTGTCGAAAAAAGTTATGGTCTCATCGGCCAGCGGTAAAAGCAAATCACGCAGAAACTCTCTGTCTTGCGTGATGGCATAATAATCAAGCATCATTGCGATTAGTTCGATTCCGCCCTGCCATTCGCGTCGTATGTATTGGTTAACGGTTTCGGGCCCTTTATGACCCCAGCCAAAATCGCAATTTCCGTTCGTACCCCAAAAGTGCATCGTTTCCGGAAAGAAAGCACCTTCGTGATTATAATAAATCTCTGTCTTATCGCGGCAGAGACCGAGCGCCTTTATGTACATCTTAAACAGCGGCTGCATGAGATCGAAATCCCCCGCCGCCAGCATTGACCAATAAGGCAGCCGCGTATTCTGCCACCAGTACATTCCACCCCAACGTCGATAATCACCATTAAGATGCTCCTTGCCCACCTTGGCATCGACTGTAAAAATCGAACCATTGAACTTTATGGGATATGCGCCGCGGCCGCCACAGGCGTTTATCCATCTCTGGAGGTTATAGCCGCGAGAAACTACTTCGGCGTCTTTTTGACCGTCTATAAAAATCCAGCTCCGCTTCCAAAACCTTTCCCACCACTGCCTGTGTGCCGTATGCGCAGTCCTCAGGTCTATTGCATCAATAGCAGCAATTTGTTTTTGAAGCAAACTTAACCAGTCATCAATGGTTTTAGTTTGCGCCGTCAGAGGGTAAATCGAAACTAAAAAACGCTTGCCCGGTTTGGCTGATTTGAGAATATTTTTATCAACGGCTTTTAAGCCATCGCCTTTCATGCATCCGCCAAATGTGCGGTGTAAAAGGGGGTCAGGATACTTTGTCAGCAATTGATCAAGGTGTTGGTTCTTAAGCGTTACCGGATAACAGGATTTCTCGTTGCGATGGTACCATACTATGCGATTTTTTTCCGGCGGCAGAACCACATCCGGATAAACGATGATCGGATAATCATCGTTACCTGTCAGGGCACGGGCACTATTGGCCTCATCACCTTTGAGTTGGCGAGTCTCGTTACGCCAGACTTCGAGATTACATTGAAGGTCAAAGGATTTCTTGCCGTTTGCTTCGACATAAATGACCGGCCTATTAGCATCCACCCAAACGCGCAATGTAACTTGTTTGTCCAATGAACCAGCGATAATTTCAATCTCACCCTGACGCAATTTTAGCGTCTGGCAGAAATGGCTGCCTTTGCCGAAGGGATTAGGTGAAAGTTTCAGGTGTACTCGACCAAGCTTGAGCAGCCGGCAGTTCTCACTCCAGGAGTCGGTTTTGCTTATATAGAAAAGGAGGTCTCCGTTTTCCTCTACCCAGAGGTTTAATCCGATATCTCCATTGCCTATCGGCATCGAGCCGGAACTGTCCTTACTCGGACTATCCCAGAGGACGTTGTAAGTTTCAATATCATTAAAATTACGAGTTGTCTTTTTTTTTGCTAAACCAGAGCAGGAACAAAACACAACCACACATAATACTAACCAAAATATTTTCTTAGTTTTAAGAGTTAGCATTTATTCCTCCCGAAATTATCAAATCGCTTCATCGAACTCGCCCAACTCAAGGGGATATTGTCCGAATTCACGAACAAGGTTTACGATATAATCATAAGTATGACCCGAGACATTGCTGCTTACGGAATGGTCGGACTGGAAAATATAGCCTCCGCCTTTGGCGGCGTTGAGCTTTCTTAAAATTTCCTTCCGGATAAGCTCTCTGTCTCCGGCTTCCCATATTTTTATATTGCTGTTTCCGCAAATGCCTAACCTTTGGCCATATTTACGGCGTAACTGTACAGAATCCAAATCTGCCTTGGCTTCCAGCGGATTCATTGCATCGATACCTATCTCTATATAGTCATCGAGAATTTTGTTAATATTGCCGCATCCGTGATAGATGACCATCAGATCCTTTGCATGAGCGTAATCTACGATTGCTTTGATCCACGGCTTGAAGTATTTGCGCCAATAGTCGGGTGAAAAAAACATATCATTCCTGTAGGCTACGTCTCCCCAGATGACAAAGCCGTCCAACAGATTTTCGGCCGCTGCGATTTGAGCCATTGCACATTCCAGATAGAACCGTCCAATCCGGTTAATCGCCTTACCCATTCGCTCGGGATACATTCCTATCCAAAGCATATTATTTTCAGGCCCAATAAGGCGGGTCAGGCATTCGTTGCATTCGATAATACTGCCGAATACGGGGAAGTCCGGCCATAAGGACTTGACGGTTTCAATCCACGGCGGCGAATTTCGTTCGAAGCCGTCCCCGACACCGGCGATTTGATTGTCACCTGCATGGAAATATCTTCTTTTGTCGTAAGGGTCGTCAAATTCAAGAGCTTCAAGTTTTTCGATAGTATCCGTTTCAAAAGCAACAAACTCGGGCATAGGGTCGGAAAATTTCTTTCGCAAAACCGCACCAAAACCGGTTTTCAAAATAACTTCCTCATTGTTTTCCTTCAGCGTCTCAAATGGCCGGATAAACGGGTCCATATTGGGCACGGTAACAATCCAGTCCAGGTCGTAATAGTAATAAGGATTAGCATCATCCGGCAGATTCAAATCTTTTCGCCATCGAGCTGTAAAACTGCCCCAGAAGAAATCGCTTACGGGAACTCTGTCCGGCTCCTGATGATTAAGGGTTTTCCTCATTCGGTCAAGCTTGGCAAGTGTGCCTTCTTTTCTCTTGTGGGCCTTAGAGCTGTTCGTTGTATTATCGAACATTCCCATTACGCTTACTCCATATCATATTAAACATAGTACCTTTTACGCCGCAATATAATACATAGCGGAGATTAAAATAATTGTAGCTAATCTACTGGTCCTTGACAACAAAGAGACTTCTTGTTTTTTTAATCCTCAGAGTGTAGAATAATCCAGACAGCCTTTCTATGTTAGAGGCACAGATTGACGGTAACACAAGTAAGAAGTGTTCCATGAAGCCAAAACTAAGCCGACGAGAATTTGCGAAAGCTGCGACTTTGGGGACAGCCGCACTCATTAGCGGCGCATGTTCAGCAGCCTCACGAAAGGCTGACCGGCCGAAAAAAAAGAAACCCAATCTTTTGTTTATCTGGACTGATGAGCAGCGTACGGACACAATGGCCGCTTACGGCAATCATAAAATCCACGCGCCCAACCTGAATAAGTTAGCCGACCAAAGCGTCGTTTTTGAGAATGCTTATGTAACGCAGCCGGTATGTACGCCGAACCGCTCTGCCGTCATGACCGGACATTGGCCGCATCAAAGCGGTTGTGTCAAAAATAACATCCCATTGCCGCCGGATATTCCATGTCTTCCGGAGCTGCTCGGTGACAGTGACTATCGCACGGCTTATATGGGTAAATGGCATCTTGGCGATGAGATATTTGTTCAGCATGGCTTTGAAGAATGGGTTTCCATTGAAGACGGGTACAGGCGTTATTACAGCGAAGGGTGCGACCGCAATAAGAGAAGTGATTATCATCATTTTCTCATCGAGCAGGGTTATAAGCCCGACTCCGGTGACAACGCATTCGGCCGCTCCTTTGCAGCGCGGCGGATTCTCGAACATTGTAAGCCAAAGTTTTTAGAGAAAAAGGCCTGCGATTTCTTGCGCCGGCATCGTCAAGAACCTTTTATTTTGTATATCAATTTCCTCGAACCTCATATGCCGTTTTTTGGGCCGCTGGATGATGAACATAATCCTAAAGAAATAGATTTACCTTCCAACTTCCCTGATCTCCTGGAAGAAAACGAGCCTCTCCGATATCGTGTCATTCGGGAATACTGCCTGGCTAAATATGGTAAAGATGAAAAGGACATAAGGGCCCTTATTAGGCGGTACTGGGGTCTGGTTACACAGGTTGACCTTAGCGTTGGAGCGATTCTAAAAACGTTGGATGATCTGGGACTGGCAGATAATACAATTGTTGTTTATACCAGCGACCACGGAGACATGATGGGCTCGCATCATATGGTCGAAAAGAGCGTGATGTACGAAGAAGCAGCAAAAGTACCATGGCTGATGCGGATACCGCAGATGCAGGGCAGCCTTATTAAAGACAGGGTCAGTCAAATCGACATGGTTCCGACTTTAATGGACTTGCTGGGTAGTGGTGTTGATGGGCGTTTTGCCGGTCAAAGCCTGGTTCCCCTTATCAAAGGAGGTCGAGTAGGACAAGATAATGTTTTTATCGAATGGAATCCAAATAGTGGGGCAGTGAAGGTCAAAAAAGGAGGAACACAGCTTGCATCGAAGGAAGAACTGCGTCGTTTGGAAAATGAGCACACGCGGGCCGCTGTTTCACCCGATGGCTGGAAATTATGTCTTAGCAGCTCAGATAAATGTCAGTTGTTTGATTTAACTAAAGACCCGGGCGAAACTGTCAATCTCTTTGATTCCGGCCTACATGAGGATATTATCAGAAAGCTTACTGCGACGATTCATAAATGGCAGGAAACTGTAGGTGATAAAATTAAAGTATAAAGAACGAGCCGGCAATTATTTCTCTGGTCCCGTGGACAGAAAGATGATAATTCAGACATAAGTTTACGTATGAGAATATTATGAGTCTATTGAAATGTTTTACCATACTGGTTGTAACTGGGCTGCATATACAAAGCCCGTTTGTAAAAGCTCAGAACAACATAAACGAAGCTGAAACATTGCAAGAAATGGTCGAGGCTGACTGGACTGCTCAGGAGCGCAGGAGAAATCGAACACCTGATGAGGTTTCTGCCGTGCGTGATGCATATAGACGTGCCGAGGAGCTTCTTAACGATCTTCGCAAAATGCCACAAGGGCCGGACATCACTTCGGAGGTGACTGTCCTTGAACATCTGCAAAGTAAAGTAGATTCGGCGGATTCATTAGATAAACAGGCGCGACTCGCATTGTACAACCGGGTCCGTTCTATTACTCGCAATATGGCGATGAAAAATCCCCTTATAGCTTCAAAGCCCATTGTTTTTATGAAGCGCCGCCGTTTTATCTGCCAGATGCTACACGAGTATCTTGGTTACTACTATGACTACGAAGATATTTCCGGCGGGGGAATCTATTTGCTGGAACACCCGGGATATTCGTTTGCATATAAAGATCTGACAAAAAATCGATTAGGCAGAGGCAATTATGCCACACTGGCTTTGTCTTATGATTCCAAGACGATTTATTTTGCCTTTGCGGCGCGGGCTGCAGAGAAGCCAGATTACTATTCTACGCAGCGCAAATGTTTCCATATTTATGCGATGAATCTCGACGGCAGTAACGTCAGACAGGTCACCCAGGGGCCAGACGACGATTTTGATCCCTGTCCCCTGCCGGATGGCGGGCTGGCATTCATGTCGTCGGCACGCGGAGGCTTTACTCGGTGCAACAATCCATGGGAACCCTTGCCGGCTCATACCCTGCACCGGCTCGATCCGACCTTGAAACATCGGCGTATGCTGTCCTTCCATGAGACCAGTGAGTGGCATCCCTCTGTGCTGCATGATGGGCGCATTGTGTACATTCGTTGGGACTACGTGGACCGCTCGGCTGCGCACTTTCACGGGCTATGGATCGCCAATCCGGATGGTTCGGCTGCCACAGCTCTGTTTGGCAATTACACTATGAACATCAACGCTTGTTATCAACCCAAGGCAATCCCGAATTCGCACAAGCTCGTTTTTCTGGCCGGTGCCCACCATGCCGATGTGGGTGGCTCACTCGTTGTGCTCGACCCGCATCGTATTGCCTTAGACCCGAACACGGGTCAGGATTGCTTTGATGCAATCGAGGTGTTGACTCCGGAGGTATGTTTTCCAGAGGCTCCGGGTTGGCCTGCCAGTTATTTCCACAGTCCCTGGCCGTTATCAGAGAATTACTTCCTGGTGTCATTCAGCTTTGATCCTTTACCGGGTATGGGACCAAAGGTGAAACGTGATACCGAGACGGGGCTCTATTATTTCGATCGGTTCGGGAATATGGAACTGCTTTACCGGGAAAAAGGCATTTCGTCCATGTATCCTATTCCACTCCAAGCTCGAGAGGTGCCGCCGATCGTACCCAGTACACTGGATGAAGAGTTGGGTAATGAAGGTGAGTTTGTGCTGACGGATGTACGTACGAGCCATTTCCCCATGCCTGAAAATCGGCGCATAGTTGAATTGCGTGTTTTTCAGGTTTTGCCTAAGAGCCGTACACATGTCGCCAATGAGCCGCGCATCGGCCATGCCAATGCAGAGAGTGCACGTATGCTTCTCGGCACGGTGCCGGTCGAGGCAGACGGTTCAGCCTATTTCCGGGCCCCGGCGAAAAAACCTTTGTATTTCCAGGCCGTGGATGAAAACGGCAGAGCGGTCCAATCAATGCGATCAGTAACATATTTACAGCCGGGAGAACGGCAGGGATGCGTGGGCTGTCATGAGCCTCGTAACCAGGCAGTGATGACTCAGAAAACTCGTCCCCTTGCCATGCGACGCGCGCCTTCCAGATTACAGCCCGGTCCGGATGGAACTCATCCTTTCAGCTATGCCAGGCTTGTCCAGCCCGTCCTCGACAAACATTGCATACAATGTCACGACGGCGAAACCGGTGATTCGAAGAGCCAACTGGTTTTGACAGGTGAGCCGTCCGGAAAATTCAGTACATCGTATGAGAGCCTCAGAAAATATGTCCGATGGTATGAGTGGGGCGGCGAATCAATTACACCGATTGTTACCAGACCGGGACGTATTGGCGCAGATGAAAGTCCTCTGCTGAAGGTACTCGAAGACCCTATACATACAAAGCACGTTCACTTCTCGAAAGAGGAACGCCAGAGGATATATATCTGGCTGGACGCCAATGTACCTTTCTATGGAACTTACGAGCAACAGCAGCAGCTCGCACAGAAAAACGGGCAGGCAGTTCCGCCGCCTTCACTTCAATAGAATCCTAAATTTGAGGGCCAGTCAGCAGCCAATCTCCATAACATGCACATTGCTGTCCTCATCTGCTCTTCGAGCGAGCACACAGAAATGTCCGTTATTGTTCTGAGACAGCAGCAAATCGAGCTTGTCGTCTTCAAAAACTTCGGACAAATAAGTTGCATGCATCGAACGAATGTTCCCCTCGAATTTGAATGCTTTTCTCAATGCGTCAATGCCCCATCTTACATATTCCGTATTATTCACATGCCCATTCAAATCTATTGAACTGTAGGGCACACTTATTCGGTCAGCCTGGCTGTAATCATCCTGCGGTTCTAATCTTATCAGTTTTTCCGATAACACTTTTGCTCCGGTTTTGGGCAGGTTTAGGTCGAGATGGAATAAATTCTTCGGCCGGTTGCTGCGTTTGTCCAATACCATCCATTGGCTGCCGGCCCGGAATAACTCACAGTTGTTTTGGTCCTTAGCCACAAATTCCCTTGTAGCTATTAAACGATTATATCCGCTCGGCCATGTTTTGACGGTAATTTCATCATTCCATTTTGGCAGCCTGTTTATTTCAATCCTGAGATTCGATAGGACCCAATAGCTGTTTATTGTATTTAAACTGTCAACTCCAAAACCAAGCTGTTCGGCGTGAAGGGCCGCGGCCTCCTGTAAATACTGCATCAGGCAAGCTGTCTTAATGTTCCCATCAGGCCGGCACTCATAGGATTTAACTGTGAATTTTTCTTCTCTGACTTTCATAGTCCGGATTAGACCTCTGTTATTATCCTGATAACATTACCTTTTGAATCAATTCTATTATCATCGCAAGGTGCCGTTTTTGCAAGGGCGCAGCATTAGTGAAGATGTGAGAACTATCATATGGCGATTTAAATGATAGAAATTGCACCATGTATTATTATGCTAATTGGAAATCTTGAATTTCAGGGATAATCGTGGTACTATGTCGGGAATTAGACTCAGCAGCTATAGCCTGTTTGAGTGGATTGGAAAGAGTAACTGTTCCGGGAGGCGTATTATGGATGAATTTAACAGTATCGAGGAGATTTTGGATTTTGCGATAGCAGGTGAAGCAGAAGCCAGTCAGTTTTATATGGATTTGGCGGGCCAAATGGAGAACCCGGCAATGCGTGAAGTTTTCGAAAGCTTTGCCAAAGAAGAGCTTGGTCACAAAGCCAAGTTAGAGGGGGTAAAAAAGGGTAATATCCAGCCCAAAGCAGGGGAAGTAGCGGACCTTAAAATAGCCGATTATATGGTTGATATTCAGCCCTCGCCGAACATGGAATACCAGAGTGCAATTATTCTGGCAATGAAAAAGGAGAAAGCCGCATTTAAGCTTTACACTACATTGGCGTCAAAGATGCAGGACCCTGAGTTGCGGAATATGTTTTTGTCACTGGCCCAGGAGGAGGCCAAGCATAAGCTTCGCTTTGAAATTGAATACGACGATGAGATAATGAAAGAAAACTAAATACCATCAAGTCTATAAAAGTCAGGGACGGCCGCGATTAAGCAGCCGTCCCCAATAAAATCGATACAGCAATTAAGAAAATAGCCTGTAGTTATTCCTTGACCTTGCCGGTAGCAGCCCACTCCACTCCATTGCGGATGAGTTGCTTCATGTTGGAGTCAAGAATAGCCTTGTGGTCGTGACCGAAGGCGTTATGGACACAACGCCCTTTGCCATACGGTCTGGTGAAGACCAGCGGCTCGGTATTATTGCTCCAGTCGGAGTCGGCGGAGACCAGCACTTCGATCTCGCTGTCTCCCTGCAATTTCGCATAAAGCTCGTCAAAAATCTTGAAATCCTTCATTCCCCTGGTAATCGGATGTTCTTTAACAACCTTGGCTCCGAATACAGCTCGCGGGCCATGTCCAGAGGTTCCCATTATCCACTTGCGGCCGCAGAGCTTGCCGAATTCGTCCCATTCGGAAAAAGAGGCGCTGGCAAGATGCTGAACATAGAAACCCTTACCCTTCTTGACGAATTCCAGCAGGTTTTCTTTCGCCTGACCTGTGATAGTCGGGCCCCTGTTGAACATAGTCAGCAGAATAACGTCGTACCTTCCCAGGGCGGTATTTGATTCGAGGATCAGGGGATCTTCACATACCTTGACATCAAAACGAGGTGAAGATGCCAACACCTCACGTGTCTTTTCAGAGATTTCGCGCCAGTCATGGTATGGTGCCACATCATCACCTGCAATCAGCAATACGCGGATCCGGTCTTGTTGTTTGGGCTGTGCGTCCACATCGGCCGCTATACAACACACCACTGCCAACAATGTTGCAAAAGCTAATAGTCGAACACTTCGCATAAAATACCTCCTTTGCGTTACTCAATTAGATTTCGGGTACTGTTTTTACCCACTTTTACGTTTACGCTTCATAGCTTCTATTTAAACACGAACTATCTTATCACCAAGGACTGGAATTTCAAGGCTTTTTCCGGTTTACTTTATTGCCCTGAAACAACCGGATCTATACTAAATCTATCAGTATAGATCCCAAATCGATACGAATCTATTTTATCAATCACACAACATTAAATAATATTCGTTAAATTTGTGTATGCATTTATTCTCGACAAGATTTTTTATGAATGAGAAAAAGGGCAGTGGCGTATTGCTTATTCGAGCATTTGTTTGAAGCTTATTTTTTGTAATTTTCAGGGATTATGATTGTTAAAGGTGTAAAGGTTTATTTTCTTCTTTGGGGGCGGAAATTGCGTGAAGGGCGTTTGCGCGATTTGTGCCGATGGGAGATATGTTTGAGGTCTGGTTCGTTACCCTGCCAGACGGGCTGAATATTATTGGTGTTGATTACGGTTTTTAATTTTTGCAGGTCCTTTTTGGTGTAGAGGGTCAGAGCGATGCCCTTTCTGCCCATTCTTGCGGTTCTGCCTGTGCGGTGGGTATAGTCATCGGTGTCGGCGGGAAAGTCGTAGTTGATTACATGAGTTGCATGAGTAAAGTCCAGTCCGCGGCTGGCGAGATCCGTGGCGACCATTATTTTGATTTCCATTCTGCGAAATCGATTGAACAGTGACGTCCGTTTGGACTGTTCAAGTCCTCCATGGATGATTTCAGTGGAGGTAAGCTTCTTTTTTAGATGGTCGTGGAGTTTTTCAGCGTTGCGTCTTGAATTGCAGAAGATTATGGCCTGTTTTGGCTGGGCCTCGTCTAAGTAATTAAGCAAAGATTCGCGTCGATTCTTGCTGTTAATCTGCAGGAAGTGATGCTGGAGATTCTGGGGTGCTTTCTGGCCCTCATTCAGGGAGATGGCGAGGGGATCTCTGAGGTACTTTTGAGCCAGCTTTTCAATCTCTTTGGGCATGGTTGCCGAAAACATAAGGGTCTGGTGCTCTTGTATGAGGCAGGAGAAGATGAATTCGACGTCGGAGATGAATCCCATATTGAGCATATTATCTGCCTCGTCGAGGACCATGGTTCTGACGTTTGACAGGCTAAGCGTGCTGTTGCGGAGTAAGTCAATGAGCCTTCCGGGTGTGGCGACAAGGATATCGACTCCATGATTCAGCTTTGCATTTTGGATGTGGATGGAAAAGCCTCCATAGACGGCATAAGGCTGGATGTTTGTCCGCCTGGCGATATCGGCGATTTCTCTGACATATTGCAGTGCAAGCTCACGGGTAGGGACAAGAATCAGAGCCTGGACAGCTTTAACGGAGGTATCGACCATCTGGACGAGGGGAACGGCACATGCAGCGGTTTTTCCGGAGCCGGTTTCAGCGCGGGCGATGATGTCTCTTCCTGCCAGAACATGAGGGAAGGTTTTTTCCTGGACGGGTGTCAGATCGACGTACTGCATGTCTCTTAGTCCGGCAAGAATTAGCGGCTTTAAGTCAAGGTCTGTAAACTTCATTTTTCTTTGTCTTTCGTTCCATCAGCAGACCCGGGACAAGCGATAAAGGCGTGGCCGATTGTCAAATTAGAACCGGCTCCGAGTCCACTTTTCTTTTTAATATCTTTTAAGCAAAACTCATTATATCAACACGAACAAATAATAGCGAGTAATGATAAGCAAATGCACCAAATGCTCAAGCGTTAAGTCTTGTTCTTCGTTCCTGGGTAAAGCTCGTACTTAAGCAGACGGCATTCGATATTGGCATTAAAAAACTCAAACCTTCTGCTGGTACGCAGTCCGACTTTTTTGGCAAGTGCCGGATTGCCCGTGAAAATATAACCGGTATAACCGGAGCATTTCTGTTTGAAGAAATCGCCGATGCGTTTATAAGTGTTCTGCAGTTTCTCTATTTCACCCAGCCGCAAACCATATTCAGGATTCATAACGATGGTCCCCGCCCCCGGTGGTATGACGGTGTCGGCAAAGTCACAAACATCAAAATCGATCAAGTGTGACACACCTGCCGTCATCGCGTTTTTACGGGCGGCTTCCACCGCCTCTGCATCAATGTCCGTAGCGATAATCCGTGCCGGTTTGAAATCCGCTTTGCCGCCGCGAATTTTGCTTATCTTCAGTGCCTCAATACGCATCTGCCGCCATCCGGGCTCGTCAAAATACTTCACATGCATAAAACCGTAGTTGCTTCGCAGCAGGCCTGGAGGCCGCCTGCTCGCTATAAGCGCAGCTTCTATCGCCAATGTCCCGCTTCCGCACATCGGGCAAACCAGAGGCTCACTGCCATCGTAGCCTGTGGCGGTGATTATTGCGGCAGCTAAAGACTCGCGCAGCGGAGCTTTATGGGGTATCTTGCGATAGCTGCGGTCTGAAAGTTTCTGGCCGGAAGTGTTCAGGTAAAGCCAGCAGTGATCGTCCTTCCAATAAAACTGCACTACCACATTGTTCTTATCCTTACCCGAGTCGGGACGGGACCCCGTTTTGCCGGCTACGCGATCAACAATAGCATCCTTGACCTTTAAATTAGCGTACATGGAATTACCTACAAATTCGGTATTAACTCTGCCAACAACACTAACGTATTCCTGCGGAGAAATTATGTCCTCCCAGGGCTGGTTCCTTACATTGCGATAAAGTTCATCAGGGCCGTCACACTTGAACTGTTTCAGCAGGAAAAGAACATTGTACGCTGTGCGTAAATATAGATTGAGCCGCATTGCGTCATAAAAGTCACCTTCCACCTCAATCCCTGTTTTATGACATTCACCACTCCGGTAGCCTAAATCCTCGACCTCCCGCCGGACATAATCGGTCAAACCCGCCGAGCAGGTAATAAGGATTGTATTTTTATGTTTAGGATTCACTTGTACTGCTCTCTACATTCGTTTCTTAATGACTATAGGAAACCTCTAAAAAACATCTTTTCGCCGACGCAATTCCGCGAAGACATCATCGGCCCCGGCATCCGGCATTTTAAGAGCGGTTTTAATTTCGTTTGTATCCGACCGCAAAAAAATATTTGTTGTCTTTTCCTGCAATATGGTCGAAGGGACAGTAAATCCGCCTGCTTTTATAATTTGCTTTATCTCTTGCAGGCGTTGTTGGACAGCTTTATTATCCGGCTCGATAGTCAGCGCAAATTCATAATTTTCCAGCGTATAATCATGTCCGCAATAGACGAGCGTATCGTCGGGTAGAGAGGCCAACTTAAGAAGTGAATCCAGCATTGTTCCTGCGTTGCACTCCAGGAGTCTGCCGCAGCCTCCGGCGAACAATGTATCGCCCGTCCAGAGAATCTTATGTCCGTTTTCATTTAATGCAGGAATATAATAACAAACAGATGTGTTCGTATGGCCGGGAGTCGCAATAACTTGTATCTCAATATTACTTATTGTCAGAACATGCTTATCATCAACAATGCAGTCTATCGCCGGTATTCGACGTTTGTCGGCCCCGATAACCTCACAGCCGGTTTTCTTTTTTAAATCAGAAACACCGCCGGTATGGTCCCAATGGTGATGTGTAATGAGAATCGTCGTAAGATTCATGTTGTGTTCATTTAAGCTGTTCAGTACCGCAGAGCTGTCGCAGGGGTCAACTGCCAAAGCATTGTTTTTATCATATCGATAGAGATAAATAAAATTATCTCCAAACGCCGGGATAGTAACTACGGACTCCATATTTTTCCAATACGAAAATAGAACTTTCTATACAAAGTTATTGTGTTATTTGACTTTGAGCTTTCGCCTGAGAATTCGCAAATTAACAACATCTTCCTGATTATACTCTAACAGCGTTCGCAGGGCTTGCATATTATTGTTGTTTACATAATCAAACCACAATTGCACGGCAATATATCCATCTACATCGGTCAGTTGCCTTTTTATGCCCAGCAGTCTCTCAACTACTTTGAGTCCACCTTTGAGTTTATGCCGCCAGCAATCATACATTAAATCGGTATGTCTGAAGCATGCCTTCAAATCAACTCCAAGCTTTGCCTTAATAAAGGGTAAATCAAAGCGGCTGCCGTTGTAAGTATAAATTTCATCTACACCTTCAAGGTT
Source organism: Planctomycetota bacterium (assembly GCA_014384025.1). Taxonomy (GTDB): domain Bacteria; phylum Planctomycetota; class Phycisphaerae; order Sedimentisphaerales; family Anaerobacaceae; genus NIOZ-UU13. The sequence continues at coordinate 14,410 of JACNGQ010000346.1, forward strand.
GTCCAGCAGCCTCTCTTGGTATAAATCGCCTTCAATAAGCTGAACAACCTCATATTTTCTATTCTTCTCGAGGGCGATGCCGATAACCGTTAAATCAGCATAATGTCGGCTGAGCCCCGTAGTTTCGATGTCAAGATAAGCTCGGTATTTCATGTAAGTTAATGTTATTGGCAGAGGGGCTGTCTGGTCAACAAAAGAATGTCAATACGAATTCTGCCAGGCTTTTAAGTTTCATTAAATTACGAAATTCATCCGAAAATTGCTGAAAAAACGTTACATTGGATATCAATAATGGCACATACATATAGACATTAATGATCCTTTTACCAGGAAAGGAGGTAGTACGACGTATTGAATATTTAATTAAGAGTGAAGCTCCTGTTTCCACTCTTACTTCTCTTTTGAGCCCCTGCTTTATTCACCCTCTCCTCCGTTCCGTAAAGCAGGGGATTTTTTTCTAAATCTGTTTTTAAAGCTTTCCGCCGTTACTCGTTGTTTTAAAAAATATCAGCCGCGGCTTTAAATATTTCTCTACCCCTCCCGGCGCTCATACGCCTGATACAGCAGGTTCAACTCGGTTGTTGTGGCATCATAAGTCTGCTGCAATTGGGCAAGCTGCTCGGGATTTTTATAAATTATCGCCTCGCCAAAGCGTTCCTTCATGTCGGCCAATTCCTGCTCAAGTGCCATGATCAGCTCTTCGATCTGTTCAATGGAATATTTGTTGAAGCGCTTAAGCTCTTTTGGTGTCCTGTCGCGAGGCCTGCTCTCTGCGCTGGCCGGCCGGCGTTTTCGAGATCCTCCGGTACGTGATTTTAACTTCTGTTGCCGGCTTTCCAAACGCTTGCGAACCAGGGATGTATAATATGAGTAAACAGGTTTTATATCGATGAACTCCGTCTTGCCAATGCAGCGATGCCCCAGGTCGTCTGTGCCGACCACTATCAGCTTGTCTATAACACGATCCAGAAAGTATCGGTCATGACTTACCACGATCATCGTTCCACTATAACCAGCCAGGGAAGTTTCCAGCATCTCCCGGCTGGCAATATCCAGATGGTTGGTTGGCTCGTCCATGACCAATACATTGGGTTCAGCCAGGACTAATCTGCAAAGCATCAGACGATTGCGCTGGCCGCCGCTCAAATCTCCGCACAGCTTGAACACATCGTCACCCGTAAATAGAAAGGCGCCCAATCGATTGCGCACCTGTTCCGATGAGAGCCTGGGATTTATGCTTAAAGCCTCGTCCAAAACGCTCCTGGACGAATCCAGTACGTCACCGTGCTGGTCAAGATAGCCGATGCGGAGATTCTTCCCCATGCGAATGCTGCCTGCCGATGGTTCAATCCGGCCCAGAGCTAATCGTAAAAAGGTGCTCTTTCCAGTACCATTCGGCCCGGTTATGCCAAGGCGTTCACCGCTCAGTACATCGAACGAAAGATTCTCGAAAAGTGTCAGTTCACCAAAGGATTTGCCCATTGCCTCGCAGCGCAGCACCAGGTCACTTGCTCTATCTATCTTGCCGAATGAGAAGCTGATCGTTTTGGAGTTCGTCGGTTTTTCCAAATAATCCGGGTTTTCTTTGAGCAGGCGATTCAATTGGGTCTTCCGTCCGCGGGCCGTCTTGCGCATGCCTTCCTGGTCCTTGTTGCGGGCAATAAAGTCCAGTGTGCGCTCGACCATCTCAACACGTTTAGTGTGTTCCCGCTGTTGTTGCAGCCGCAATGTCTCTTTTGTTTGTATATAGTTGCTGTAATTGCCGTTCCAGACCTTTGCCTGTCGTTTTTCAACTTCAATGATTTTACATGCTGCTTTATCCAATAAGCTACGGTCGTGACTGATGATGACCGCGGCCCCGTTATAATCGGTCAAAAACCTCTCCAGCCATTCGGTTGCCGGCATATCCAAATGGTTGGTCGGCTCGTCCAGAAGAAGCAGGTCGGTATCAAGCATCAATACCTGGGCCAGCCCCAGGCGCGACAACTGGCCGCCGCTAAGCGCTGAAGTCTTAGCCTGATGCAGCTCAGCCTCGAAGCCCAGGCCCGCCAGAGTAGTCTGTATGCGGACTTCATAAGCATAACCGCCGGCAATCTCAAAATCATGACACAGGCGGTCATACTGGTTCATTTTTGCCTTCAGTGCCGAACCGGTCAGGCTTTCCATTTCACCGGATGCGGTCTGGATTGCCCGCTGGAGTTTGAGCAAATGTTCTACTCCGGCGTGCATTTCTTCCAAAACCGTACGTTTACCGTTGAAAGTCGCCTCCTGCGGCAAATAGCCGATGCGCAGGCCTTTTTGTTTGCCCACCCGGCCCATGTCCGGCTCTACCCGGCCAACAATCAAATTCAGAATCGTACTCTTGCCTGAGCCATTGACGCCGACCATACCGACTTTTTCGCCGGCATAGAGCTGAAGATTTAATTTGTCCAGGACGACCTCAGGCCCGAAAGCTATATGGATGTCACTCAATGTTACAACGGCCATAAATTACTAATCCTTTGGGTACTTGTTTATTCAAACTTCGGACAGGAAGTTCATTTCAATAATAACTTGTCGAGCCGATAGCTTATGTTATCTGCTGCGGCTTTGGGATTCAAGTGCTACCTGTATCATCCTCATAAAATCTGTAACATAATGCATTACAGGCCATTTCAACGATGAAGTTGTCTTGACTGGAAACAGGATAAGCAGTAGCATACAAATCACGGTCGGCCTTGTGTTATGCACAGCACAGCTATGATATGAGAAGAAAGTATATGGCACTAAAACGTGACAAATTAAAAAGAGAACAGAAGACTCTTTTGGCGATGTTGAAGATATATTGCCGGAATCATCATGGCATTACAGGAAAACAATTGTGCCCCGATTGCCGGCAGTTACGCGAATATGCCGACCAGCGATTGCAGAAATGTCCATTTGGTGAAGAGAAGGGCCCCTGTTCTCAGTGTGAAATACACTGTTATAAACCGGAAATGCGCGAGCGGATAAGAGATGTTATGCGGTACTCCGGGCCGAGAATGCTGAGCAGGCACCCCGTTCTGGCACTGAGCCATCTCATTAAGGAACGGAAGCACAAATCCAAATCCTCCAGGAAGGCTTCTGCTTCCTCTAAGTGAAGGAGAATTAAAAAATGAGTGTACAAAACAGCACACGACGTGATTTCATAAAGGCTGTAGGCCTGGGAGCTGCTTCGCTGGCGATGCCGACAGCTCATGCCGCAGAAAATACTTCATTACTTGCAGTCAGTCCTCAAGCCCGATTCGACCTGTCACCCTATCTGTACATGCAGTTTATGGAGCCATTAGGCACAACGGACGGTTCTGTGGCGGCTGCCTGGGATTTCAAGAGGGACTGCTGGCGAGAGGATGTGGTAGAGGTCACCAGAAAACTGTCGCCTTCTCTTATACGATGGGGAGGATGCTTCAGTTCTTATTATAAATGGAAGGAGGCCGTAGGGCTGCGAGACCAGCGAAAACCGATGATCAATTTATTATGGGGCGGAGTGGAGACTAATCAGGTCGGCACCCATGAGTTCGTTGATTTCTGCCGGCAAACCGGGGCCGATCCGCTTATGAGTGTGAACTTCGAGTCGGACGGCAGAAAGAAATGGCAGCGCGATCCCAAAGGCGTCATCCGTTGGGCGGGCCCTGAGGAAGCGGCCCAATGGGTACGATATTGTAATGCCCCCGACAGCAGGGAGCGAATAAAACATGGCGTCAAAGAACCTTATGATATCCGTCTTTGGCAGATCGGAAATGAGACCTCGTATGACCGCAATGCTTTCGACTGCGAGACCGCCGCAAAGAAAACCGTTGCCTTCGCAAAAGCCATGCGGAAAGAAGATCCTGGTATTGATTTGATTGGCTGGGGTGACAGAGGATGGGCACGCCGTATGCTTGATATTGCAGGTGAGCATTTGAAGTACATTGCGTTTCATCATATGTTCAATCCGGATCGAAATATTAGCAATTCTCCGCTGCGGGGAATTGAGTACCGCAAGAACCCGGCATGGACATGGGAACGGCTGATGAATGCCTGCAATGTTCATGACGCCCGTATCAGGACAATGCGTGAGGAGGTTGCGGACTATCCGGTGCACCTGGCTCTCACTGAATGCCATTTTTCCTTGCCGGGTCGTAATAGGTGCGAGGTTCTTTCCACGTGGGCGGCGGGAGTTGCAAACGCAAGACTGTTAAATGTTCACGAAAGGCATGGTGATAAGCTCAAGATTGCAACATTAGCCGATTTCTGCGGCACCAGGTGGCAGGTTAACGCTGTGATGATTCCTGTGCCAGGAGGAAAATCATATATGATGCCCGTTGCTATTGTCATGAGTCTCTACCGGCATCATACCGGAAACAAAGCCGTTGATGTAAGCAAATCGCCGGATGGTCTTGATGTTACGGCCAGCCGAACAGGAGACCGAATATTTTTGCATGTGGTCAATACCAGCAGAGAACGCTCCACCACGGCTAAACTGATGATAAATGGGATGAAGATAAGAACAGGTCGTATTTTCGAATTAGCTGCAAATCCTGAATTCGAGGTTATACAAACCCAATCCGACCGGATAGTTCCTGTGAAAAAAGACCTGCCCGGCAGCGGTTTATGGACATTCCCGCCGGCCTCAGTTTCAGCAGTAGAATTGGACACTCAGGAGGCATAAAAGGAGTCGGCACAAATGATTTATTTAACCGAGGAAGATATTTTAAGAGCTGCGTCGATTGATGAGGTATTAAATGCCATCGAAATATCAATGTGCCTGTACGAGCAAAAAGCATTTCACATGCCGCAACGGCTCAGCGTAGATTATGAAAAAAACACTTTGCTGCTAATGCCGTGTTTTATCAAAGATTGTTTTGGAACCAAACTTGTAACTTTGTTCCCGGAGAATCCAGAAAAGCATATTCCCGTCCTGAATGGAATAATGGTTCTCAATGATGCACAAACGGGCGTGCCCCTTGCATTGCTTAACGGCCCTGCTCTAACGGCCTTGCGAACCGCAGCGGTCGGTACGGTGAGCATCCGTCATATGGCCCCGGACAAAAATAAGAGTCTGGGTATCATCGGTGCAGGTGTCCAGGGTTTTTACCAGGCCTGGGTTGCTTGTGCGGGGGGGAACTTCAAAGATGTTTTTGTTTATGACCTATATCCGGGAAAAACTTCGGTACTGGAAGAAAAACTGTCGGAGATGATTCCTGATGTTAAGTTTCATCAGGCCGCCTGTGTCGAGGAACTGCTCGAAAACAGCCAGGTCGTTATTACGGCAACCACCTCTTTTGAACCTGTATTACCGGACAAGGAGGATTTATTAGCCGGTAAACATTTTGTCGGAATTGGCTCTTATAAGCCGAATATGAGAGAATTTCCCCATGCATTATTCAATCTGCTAAAGAACGTCTTCATCGACACCGAGCATGCTGTGCAGGAATCGGGTGATATTATAGTTCCACTAAAAAATAATTGGCTCAGGCAGGAACAGATTATGACCCTGGGGCGATTTCTTATTGATGACAAGTCACTGGATGAGGTTAAGGGTGACACTACTTTGTTCAAGTCGGTTGGTATGGCTTTGTTTGATGTATGTGCATCTAAATTGATTTATGAAAAGGCAATCCAAAAAGGTCTGGGACAGGAAATCGTTTTGTAACGGTCGCGAGTATAACTAATCACAATATTCTAATTTGAATTTTCAGTTTGTTTAGCCCCGGCCGGCAGGTTCTCCTTCAAGTATCCGGTAAGTAATTCGTAGAGGTGGCGCCTTGTATTTTCGCCCTCTTTTATCGCGTGGGTACGGTTCGGGTACGACATCATTGAAAAATGCTTATTGTGCTTAATCAGCTCGTTAATAAGGGCCTGGCAATTCTGATAGTGACAGTTATCATCGCCCGTACCGTGAACGATAAGAAGATTACCCTTGAACTGGTGCGCATATGTTATGGGTGAACCGTTTTTGTATCCCTGCTCGTTGTCATCGGGGAGCCCCATATATCGTTCCTGGTAAATCGTGTCATAAAACCGCTGATTGCTTATAAACGCTATTGCCATGGCGGTATGATAAAGGTCGGGATACCTGAAGATGGCGTTTAGACTCATAGAGCCGCCGCCGCTCCAACCCCATATACCTATTCCGGCCGGGTCTATATAAGGCCGACTTTTAATGATAGCTCGTGCTGCAGCGGCCTGGTCGGCTGAGGCGAGAATACCGATTTGGCGATAGATGCACTTACGCCACACGCGGCCGCGGGGTGCCGGAGTGCCTCGGTTGTCCACACTCATTACCAGATATCCCTGCTGGGCAAGCATGAGATGCCACAGATATTTGTTATCACCCCATCTATCCATGACAGTTTGACCGGCAGGCTCTCCATAGACGTGGAACAATAATGGATACTGTTTTTCAGGGTCAAAATCAGGTGGTTTCATACACCAGCCGTCCAGAAGTACGCCGTCACCGATATCTATGCGAAAAAATTCAGTTGGGCGCTTCTTAAGTTCACTCAGCTTATCCCGCAATTCTGAGTTATCCGCCAATGTTCTTATAGTTTTATGCTCCGACAGATGGACCAATTCAATAATTGGTGAGGTATCGAAAGATGAATAAGTGTGAAAGGCCCACTTCGAATCCTGTGATATCTGGTATTTGTGGGTGCCTTTCTGGCTAATCGGAGTTAATCGTTCAACCTTACCGCTGCCGTCCAGGGGAGACCGGTACAGATAGCGCTGGGTCGGATTTTCAGGTGAAGCGATATAGTACACCCAGCCGCCCTTTTCGTCGATGCTCTGAACACTTATTACATCGAATTGGCCCGGCGTTAAAAGAGTTATGTTTTTACCGCACCGTGAAACCAGGTACAGATGCCGCCAACCGTCACGCTCACTTACCCAGGTAAAGCTGCTGCCGTCATCCAGCCACTTCAGGTCGTCGCCAATGTCAACCCAGGCCTCATCTTTTTCAGTTAGAACTGTCCTGATGCGACCTGTTTGAATTTCACCCAGCCATCCGGTACGAACCTGGCCGAGCATAACCTT
>JACNGQ010000394.1 GCA_014384025.1 Planctomycetota bacterium
ACCTCCATACTTCCTGTTCAATTTCCTGCTGAGATAGGCTGTCTTCAGTATGATGTTGCTGTCTTTGTCTATGACGAAAGGCACAACCCAGACATAGTCTCTTATCTCCATGACGACGCACTGCTGGCTGTCACGTGCTGGATTCTCTATGATATCGATGTATCGCTTGTTCAGTATCTTGTCGCTGACCTCCTCGAAGGAGATGTCTCTATGGAAGACCAGCCACTCGTTCCTGTCCCTGTCCCATCGAATACCCATGTCCAAATATACCCACCCGTATATACATTGTCAATCCCTCAGTGCCGACGCTTCCACTACGATCCGGGATGGAACTGGGGTCAGAAACGCCATTCCTTGCCATTGCTGCCGGTAGCGCAGATACTTGCCGAGTGCCAGCAAGCGAAGCGGGGAAACCGTATTTGCAGCAGGCGAGTCCACCTCCAACTCCTTCACCAAGTCAAGTAGATCCATTTCTTCCTCCTCCGTCGTGCCATTCAATTGTTGTGGCTGAACAATCCTTCCGAATAGAGAGAATACCCGAGCTTCTCCGGAATGCGTGCCGAGGCAGCATTGTAATGGTCATAGTAATACCATGGGATCCGGCCCAGTTCCAGGATGAGCCCTGTGGCAGCTCTACATGCCTCAGTGGCAAAGCCTCTACGACGGAATTCCGGCAGTGTGGACGGCCCAAACTCCCATGCAAACTCCTCTTTGTTCGTGAAGATCTGTGCTGCCGATACAGCAATTCCCGCACGCATGTTCCACCCTTGAAAACCAGGCGTTCAGGGGTTTGTTTTTCGTAAACTCCTGGCACGAATAGAAGCTATTGTCTGCTACGCTATGTAAATACTTGCCTTTTTCCATGCATTCCTGTTTTGCTATCCTTGATAGTTGTTTGTGTGTTGACCTACTAAGTTTTGGCGGCGCAGTCAATCATGGTAAAGCACCGATGGGGCTGGGCCGGGGAAGCCTTCATGTGCCTGTCGCGGATTTGCTCAAACATCGCATTGCGTGTCATGGGCGGTAGATTGATAGTTCAGCCTAGGATACATGAGGACCTTAGGTGGAGAAATACTGAGAAAATCCATGAAAAAGAGACATTAGCGTCTAAAGACAGCCTTATTTGCGGATAATAACCGATAGTCATTCTATGCTAAACTGGACAAATCACCCTCCTTTCCTTATGATTATGGTGCAAAGGAGGGATTTCGCATGTCACAACCACCCAAGCTCCGCAAGCATCTTAATGCAGATGCCCTTTTCAAAGCCGTTGGTGACGATTTTTCGAATGTATCGGATTTTCGTCCAGACGCTTCTGATATTTCTATGGCAGACGCTTTGATGTCAGGTTTTGCCATGTTTTCCCTCAAAGATCCATCATTGCTTGCCTTTGATGAAAGAAGAGGAACCGATGAAAACTTAAGGACTATTTACAATATAGACAAAGTGCCTTGTGATACGCAGATGCGGGCAATTCTTGACCCGGTCGACCCCGAGCAACTCAGAGCACCATTTAGAGGCCCCATTCGGCAACTGCAGAGAGGGAAGATCCTTGAAGAGATGGTATTTTTTCAGGGATGTTATCTACTGAGCTTGGACGGAACGGGCTTTTTCACATCGAAGAAACTGCAATCTGACATTTGCTTGGAAAAGGTAAATTCGAAGACAGGTGAAGTTACCTATTACTTGCAGATGATAGGCGCGGCAATAGTCCATCCTGCTTTCAAGGAAGTTATTCCGTTCCCGCCGGAATTCATAGTCAAACAGGATGGGCAGAACAAGAACGACTGCGAACGAAATGCCGCCAAGCGGTTTTTTGAAAAATTGAGGAAAGATCACCCTCATTTGCCCCTTATCATTACTGAAGACGCTTTGAGCTCAAACGCCCCCCATATCAAGGAGGCACAGAAATACAATCTACACTATATTCTTGGGGTCAAAGAGGGGGACCATTCATTTTTGTTCCAGCAGGTAAAAGAAGCCCAAAGTGCAGGTGAGACGACTGAGTTTGAAATTGTAGATGAAAAGAATCCGGAAATGGTTCATCGTTTCAGTTTCCTAAACCAAGTCCCTCTCAACGAGTCAAATCAGGATCTAATGGTCAATTTCTTAGAGTACTGGGAGATTACTCCCGATAAGGTACAGCATTTCAGCTGGGTTACCGATTTTACGGTTACAGACAATACTGCTTATCTACTCATGCGCGGCGGGCGTGCTCGTTGGAAAATCGAAAATGAAACCTTCAATACGCTTAAGAATCAGGGCTATCATTTCGAACATAGCTATGGTCTCGGCAAGAAGAACTTGCGTTTAGTTTTTGCCATGCTCATGATGTTGGCTTTTTTGGTAGATCAAACCCAGCAGCTTTCCTGTAAGCTATTTAGAGCCGTATGGACAAAGCTAAAAAGTAAAAGAGCCCTATGGGAACGAATGAGATCACTGTTTAAAGAGTTTGCATTTGAATCGATGCAAACGCTCTATCACGCTATTCTCTACGGCGTCAAGCTCCAACCCCCGATCATTTTGTATGATGACACCTCATAGAAGTACTATCCCCTAAACAGACAAAACAAGAAGCTACCCAATTGAAGCAACGCAATGAGAACATCCGTCTATCTTCCGGATAGGACAGCTGCGCTTAGAGACAGGTTCTCCTGCCTCAAGATATGCTCCTTTGTGCTTTCTTCCCCACAAACTACTCTCAATGCAAACAAATCTTCATCAATAACCGCAACATGTAGTGAATACGCCAAGTATTCTACCCATATGTGGTGGCAGATGAGTCTATACCGTGACGGACGGGAATTGCTGCTGCCGATACAAGTTGTTCTTGGAGAACGTAGCCAAACGCATCAGACACCTCGAAGTGTTGGTGATTCCCAGGCCCACCAACAGGCCCCGGCCACCTGAGCCACTGTTCCCAGATTTCCGGATTGTCCTTGCCTATGGAAATCACATGACGGTCTATCGGCCTAAGCTGCTTTGAGGAATCATCGCAGTACCAATGCAAGTAATGTGACCAACCACGCAGTTTCAGAGGCTCTGCAAGTTGAGATAAGGGCTGGTAAGCTGTCTCCCCTGGTCTTCTGATCTCTTGAGCTGTTCCGAGCTTTCCGAACCAAGCGACAAGCACTTGGTCACTCTCATGCGCAATCTCCTGGAAAGACAAACTCAAACATAATGCCATAGCCCTTTCAATCAGTGCCGGTGGCACTGATAGTACCCATCCATTCCCATAGGTAACCATGGCTATCGAATCCTCTTTCAGAGGGTACGGCCTCTTTATGCCTGTCATCGATTGCGGAGATGCGACAACATGGCGTCCACCATCCCTCAGCTGTGTGGCCGAGCATCCAAGAGATAAGGCCCAGCAGTTGTCAAGAAACTCTAATGTTGTGTTCGACATTCGGTTCTCTATCATGATGTTCTCACTATTCTTTTGGGTACGGTTCCATAGTCCCTCGCCCTACTGCTGTTGGGATCAATGCTCATAGTCTGGCCTGCTGAAATCGTGACCACAGCCGCATTGCAAGCCCAGACGAGTCGACACGGATGCCGCATTTTGAGAAATAGAGTTCCACGTTGGCGATGTCTCGTTCAAGGAGGGAATATGCGTTCGGATTGAATCGAGCGTCAACCGATTGTGGAAAGTCAATGATCTGTATGCCACGATCCCAATAGAGGATATTGAACGCTGATAGATCCGCATGAACGAGGTTCTCAGCGAGAAACAGCTCGATATTGCCCATGATTGAACCAAAAACCCCCCGAGCTTCCTCTGCGCCAAGTGTTATCTCCCTTAGCATTGGTGCGGCAGATTCCCCAGCTCCCACGTATTCCATTAGTATCGCATTGCCTGAATACGCAATCGGCCTGGGTATGTCGGCTCCCGCATCATATAGAAGATTCATCGTCTCATATTCAGATGACGCCCAGTTCTGCGACTGCACGTGCCTTCCCCATTTCGTTTTTTTCCGGAACGCTCTTGCGCTTCGTCTATCCATTATCACGCGGCCTTGCTGATAGATTTCATCATTCTTGAAGCTGCGCGAGCTTTTGCCTCGGTAAACTTTTGCGGCAAGAAATGCATATCCTGTTGATG
>JACNGQ010000094.1 GCA_014384025.1 Planctomycetota bacterium
TGTCCCACAGGCTTCCTCGATGATTCTCTATGGCACAGAACCTACTGGGGGTATGGCCGTGCCTGGGCATCCGGCGCCGGCGGATACCACCAGGCCGGTAGAGTGATTCCTGCCGGCCGGCCTCTCGTGTTCGATGAAGAAAAAGTATATGGCTATGGACGGCTCTGGCAATATTGTCGCTGGACTACACCGCTGGAGTTTCACTTTTTCGCCGCGAAAAAACAGCCGGAAATTGTCGATGCCGGCACCGAGCGAAAAACGGTCAAGAAAGGCGGCAAGCGGGTTGGGTCACGGAAGATACCGGTCACACGATTTGTCCCGGACTGGTCCGATGATATTTCGGTACATGTCAACTCAATGGTCCTGACCGAAAATGCGGTCTTCGCCGCGGGCCCGCCCGATTTGGAAGACGAAGAGGAATCCGTTAAGACACTGCTCGATCCCAAAACACAGAAGAAGCTTGCCGAGCAATCGGCTGCTTTCGAGGGCAGGAAAGGAGCGTTATTAGTAGCCGTATCTCGAGACAATGGAGAGAAACTCGCGGCTTATCGCCTCGACTTCGTCCCTCGGTTCGATGGTCTCATCGCAGCCAATGGACGGCTCTATGTTTCGACCCTTAGTGGGGAGGTGCTATGCCTCAGTGGCACCCATGGCCAACCACTCTCACCCGCGGAAGAGGTTATTGTGGCCGCTCGCAAATAGAAGATTTGAGTGTCTTATAGCGATTCAGAGTATTCCTGTTCGGTGAGCAACTGACCTGACGTATCTTAGGAAGCCGTGATATTACTCTTTGATGAATTTCCATAGCGCCGGCTAAAATTAACTTCGCTATGCACTATCACTATCACCGAAATATCTCGGACCGTTTTTATCTATCAATCGATGTGAGTGGTTGTCGTTGAGCAACAACTAAAAATAATCATAACCAACAGATTTTTCGATAGTAATAGTCCTTATTTGGTGTTGATTATGCTAAAACTTGATATATTTCGAAATACTCAGCGTATTATTGCTTGACAGGCTCAGTAAAAGTCTATATTTAAGTGTATTATTGATTGTTGACTCGGTAGAAACCGTAGTCTAAAGGATTGTTGTTTCTAATATTTTTCATCGTAAGGAGAGTATGTTATGGCAAAGAACAAGGCAGATGCTAAGCCGATGACCAAGAGTGAAATCGTATCTGGGATCGCTGATAAGACAGGAGTGACGAAGAAGGATGTTAATTCTGTATTTGAAGCGATGGCTGATCAAATTAAAAAGAGTCTCGGTCGAAGCGGCGTCGGCGCATACACCGTGCCCGGCTTGATGAAGTTGGTCGTAGTGCGAAAACCTGCAACCAAGGCTCGTAAGGGTATAAATCCCTTCACTGGCGAAGAAACTATGTTCAAGGCCAAGCCGGCACGTAATGTTGTGAAGATTAGGCCGCTTAAGAATCTAAAAGACATGGTTTGACTTTTTGAAGAACAAAGACAGGCTAAGCAGGCCCACATTATATCTATTTTGTGGGCCTGCTTTTTTGCTTTATTATTAGCAGGTCGAAAATCTTTGTTCATCATGCGCTTGTCAGGCATGTATCGTATCGCTGAATTATTAATCCGGCAGAAACTTCCCATGAGCAGAGAAAGGATAAATAGATGGTATGTGAACGAGATCAAGAGCCGGCCTTACAAACTGACGTAACGGTCAACGGTCAAAAAATCGAACTGAATAACTTTATTCAGAGCTTCATGGGACGGGCAATCATAGGCATGCTTTCGTCATTGCGTGGTGTCGGTGATATCCAATCCGTTAACCTGGAGATTTCGAAAGCTCCGGATAAGGGGCCGGGGCAAGAATGATTAATATCCCCGGCATGTTGATGGTTGGAGCGAGTTGCAAGGCTGATGGCAAGACTACATTTACATGTTCTTTGATCGAGAAATTCAGTTCGCAGCTCGATATTGTCGGAGTGAAGATAAGTACGATTGACTCGATCAACAAGAGTCACCACCCGGATATCACAGGAGTCGGAAGGAACAACTCACCTTTGCGTCCCTATTACATTACCCAGGAGAAAGAAAGATGCGGGCATACTGATACGGCCCGAATGATGGCGGCAGGCGCCAAAAAGGTGTTGTGGCTTCAGGCTCTGAATGCTCACCTTGAAGAAGGCATAAGGGCGCTGGTGGACAATTTCAGCGATGAAACCGTATCGATCTGCGAATCGAATCGTGCGCGAAGAATAATCGAGCCTGGGGCATTTATCATGATTAGGGGGATCCAAGAGGCAGCCTGGAAATCCTCGGCTCAGGAAGTCATCGAATATGCTGATAGAATCGTAGTCTCTGACGGAACTAAATTCGATATTGATTTAGATGATATCCAGCTTCTTGAAAGACGCTGGATTGTCAGGAAGCCGGCAATTCAATAGAAGACTGATTTCACATATTTACTTGTCATAAAAGAGCTTGTGTTAATTTTCACTTTTTTGAAATGAGTTTGTTTTCTTTAATAGCGCGTATCCAAATAATCCGCTCAATTCGCGCGAACGTCATAGACGTAAAGGTCCTGATCACACCGGATATATAATTTTCCACCGCAAACAACGGGATGTGCAAGGTAGGAATTGGCCGGCTTCCTTGTCAGCTCAAATTGGCTGACAATGTCGAATCCATCGGGAGTTACGGCCAGGAGAGACATCGTGCCCTGGTGATTTAAGGCATAAATCATTCCGTCGGCGCAGGTGATGCCAACTTTGCCCAGCGTGCTGTCGAGCTTGATGGTCTTACCTGTTAGAAAGTCAACGCAGTAGAAACACCTTCCACCCTGGCGGCATGCGCTACCGTATAGTTTGCCGTTTAAGAGAACGGTGCCGCTGTGGCAGTCGTCCAGGTCCCGCCGATGCCATACAGTTGAGGCCGTATTTGAACCGGGATCGGTTTTCAGCAGGGTTCCTCCAGAAGAGTGTCCACAGGCGATGAAAACATAGCCGTCCTGAAACACAGGTCTCAGGGCATTTTGCGGTGACATGGGTACAAAAGGCGCCGACCAAACGAGCTTACCGGTCTCGACGTTCAGACCGAATACCGATCTTTGTGTCATGTTGATCAACTGGCGCAGGCCGGCGTTGGTAACGACAATCCCGGAGCAGTAAGCAGCGGAGTGTTCAATTTCAGTATTAACCCAGAGGGTCTTTCCCGTCCGTTTGTCCAGGGCAACAACGCGGCTTTTGGGCCCGCCGGGCATGCAAAGGACTTTGTCTCCATCTACAATTACATTCTCAGCGAAAGCCCAGATACCGAACTTTGCATCGAATTGGGATTTTAGGTCCACAGCCCAAAGCTGTTCGCCCGACGGAGCCTCGTACGCTGCCAGTCTGCCGTCCGGATTCATGTGATACACAGCTCCATCGTTGTAGGTCGGCGTCGCACGTGAGCCCGGGCTCGGCCCGCGCCATGCTTCACCGTTGGGCATTTTCCACAACAGATTGCCGTCCATATCGAGAGCTATGACCATTTCTTCGCGGCCAAAGTCGCCGGCGGTAAAAATCATCCCCCGGGCAATTGCTACTCCCGAAAATCCTTTGCCGCATTGCGAATATTTCCAGAGTAATTGTGGGCCGCCTTCGGGCCATTTCTTTAAGAGGCCTATATCAGGTGATATGTTCTTTCGGCCGGAGCCGTGAAACTCTGGCCAACCGGGACTATTGTCGACATTAGTGGCGAACGATAATGAAACGCAGATGGAAGCCGTAACTATTAAGGCCAGGGCTGCAGCTCGGATTCGTTTTGTTTCCATGATTTTTCTTTCCTGATTAATGGTATTTTGTACATACTTTTCATGGTATTGTAACAAGAATGTTCGTCTGATGAAATCAGTTCGTTGCTGACAAATTGGCTTTGATTGGGTTTGTTTTGGCTTAAATTGGCTTTGTTTTTGGCTTTATTGGGTTTGAATTGGGTTTGAATTGGCTTTGTTTTTTGGCCTGAGCCAGCGGATAAAATCATGTAAATGCTTGTCATGTCTAAAGTTGTGTTCATTTTATCATTTCGTAAATTGGGTTTGTTTTGCATAAAAAGGGTGGATTTGTAGAGCTTTCTCTACAGTT
>JACNGQ010000255.1 GCA_014384025.1 Planctomycetota bacterium
TCATACCTCTACCCTGAAAGCCTGGACCGCCCTGCCCCATCATACCTCTGCCCTGGAAGCCTGGACCACCTTGCCCCATCATACCTCTGCCCTGAAAACTTCTCCCCATTCCGCCCATAAATCTTTGACAGCACGGGCATAAACCTTCATATTGATAACGTCGGTTCCATCCACCCATACCTCTACCCTGAAAACCTCGTCCCCTTCCGCCAAACATCCGCTGCATAGGTTGATTACGCCATGGTCGAGATTGCTGCGACCTGCGGCCCACTCTGTCACGGGGCGTGCCTTTCTGCGTCAACGCCTTCTGACGCTTCTTTTCCATTGCCCCGATTTTCCTGTCAGTCTCGGCTCCTTTGGCCGGTGATTCGCTGTCCTTTTCTTGCTGTCCCCTAAACTGCTGGGCCCGGCCCCTTTGTCCTGCACGGCCTTCCTGACCCTGCCTGCGTCTTTGCCCCTGCTCAGGATTGTCTGTTCCTTCCTGAGCAATAATGTTTTCAACTCCAATCAGCAAAATTGCTGTTACAATGCTTAATGTAATTATCTTTTTCAACATTTTACGTCTCTTTCCGAGCCATAGGCTCTTTATTGTTATGCCCCTTCGCAATTCGATGTTTAGGAGCGGATTTAACAATTGACTTCATTAAATTTCTGACAAACATCCGCATAGCAGCGACATTCTCTGTTACTATCAGTAAAAGTGCCGCCTTGATATCCGTCATCAACATTTTTTTGGTCCCCTAATTAGCCACTATTTTATTAACTCCGGCACCGGTTTTCACATATATAGACGCACATTCAGCCTGAAATATTGCCTTTTTCGGGAAAGTTTTATAAAAAAGTGGGGAAAATCCAATTTTTGGGCTATTTTATTGAACTTTACGGAAAAAAATAAATCCCAAGCAGCGCTCTCAAGCTTGGCTGGGGGGGATTCCAAAACTATCATTTTCTTCTTTTAGCGGCTGACTTTTTCCGCCAAAGTCATGATTTCCTCAGCGTTAAGTGCCTGGTTGTAAATCCGAACATCGTCAATCAGACCGGAGAAAAAAGTACCGGTTTCAAGAGTTTTACCGGCACCGATGTATAGACTGCCATCAGCGTCCTTCAGCGGATTTAATGGCTGGGCATCCTTTGCTGCTTCTATGCCATCCCCAAAGAGGGACCTGTAGGAGCCATCCCAGACAAAACCGATATGGTACCAGTCGCCATCAGTGATTATGAGTTCCGAAACCAACGGCTGCGGAACAAACCGCCCCGCCGGTGGAGGCACTAAACCGGTCATAAGTTTGCCGCCTGATGACTCCGCTCCTGCCCAGGTATCACCGTTTCCCCCGCCGTCTGCCTGAGATATGATTACCTGTCCGGGCGAGCCTCCTTTAATCCAGGCAAAAACGCTGAATACTCCATCGGCCGGATTCAAGACAAAACCGGTCTCGACATAATCGTCGAGTCCATCAAACTCAAGCGCGCCATCTATCTTACCACCGGCAGGCTGCCAGAGGGGTTCTCCATAAAGTGTGCCATCGTTGTCACCAACGTCATCATCTGCGATAATATTGTCTATCTCGTCAAGTTTCCAGTGTGCTAACAAGGGAGAATAATCAGGCCAGTTGTCAGAGCTTATTGTCTCGCCAACAGTTAAAATCTTCACAGCGCATCGAGCAAGCTCTGCAAAGGTCTGCGCATCACTAAGGTTGCCGACACTTTGGCCCCAGTGATATGGTATTGCCAGCTCCGGCTTTATATACTGCGTCGCTTCCGCCGCCTCAACCGCGTTCATCGTATATGTGCCGCCCGCCGGCAGTATTGCCGCGTCTATATGTCCGAGCGTTTTCATTTCATCGATCAGGTCGGTATCACCGGCGACATAAATCCGCTTCGAGCCGATTTCTATTATGTACCCGACCCAGTTCCTCGATTTTGGATGGTTCGATTTGTTGGTATTATACGAAGCCACGGCTGTTATGCCGGCATTCTCAAATTCGATTGTCTCACCTGGTGCGATTGCCTGCCCGCTGCCATACTGCTGAACGACATCAGGCGGCCCGATGAATCGCGTCTGGGAATTGGAAACTTTCGCAATATCCGAAGGCGAGTAATGATCGCCGTGAGTATGAGTTACACAGACTACAGCAGCATCATGCAGCGATTCGTTCACCCTCTCCGGATCCACATATACTATACAATACTCATCCCAGACCTTTACAGTCGAATGACCCAGCCACTGAATATTAACTATCGTTTCAGGCTCCGCAGCAGGTCTATATAATCGGATGTCGTCAAAATACATTTTACCTGAGCCGCCATTCTGCGGGCCGGCCTTATTACCCAAACCGATAGATATACTGTTGACATCGGTAAGGTCAACACCACCATCACTGAAGCTATTCAGGTCTATAGTCCACTCGGTCCAGTCTTCTATAAGCGCCGCATTCGGGTCAGGGTGCACAACTGTAGCGCTTACGCCGTCACTATTAGATACAGTAACACACATCGGCTCCGGCTCATTACCGATTATGCCAACATCCAGGTCTGTCCACTGCGGACCAACATCAGTATTCGGGAAGCTGACGTTGGAAAACACAGCCTCGCACGCAGCATCGGGATTATGGCTGGTCAAAGCCAGCCCGATGTACACAGGCATATCCATCATCACGGACGCTATATCCAGTTGTGTCCACGTCGTGCCGTCCGCCGAATAATATGCCCTGACGAGTCCGCCCGTGGTGCGCTCCAGCTTCACCCACTGAGGTGCGGTAATCCCTTCCTGCTTTGAGCTAAAGCCGCCGCCGCCCGCCGTTTCACGCCATCCGAACCAGACTCCGCTACCGGGCGTCACGGCCATCATCACATGTGCCGAATCCGCCTCAAGCGTATCACGAATCATCACTCCCGCCTTCGCCCAGGGGTCCGTATTCCCAACGCTCTCAACCTTAGCTATAATCGCACCGGCGCCGGACAGCTCCTTATAGGCAAAGTGGAACTCATCGGATGTGTTCCAGATATCCTCCCCCGAGGCACTCATCGTGTAGGTACCGGCCGGAGCCTCCGCAAAACCGCCGACATATTGTGAATGGCCTCTGAACCACAGCGACAATACTCCGACATCCTGCGCGGTCCAGTCACGCGGATAAATCAATGTCTTTGTTGTCTCAGAGTAGTTTATTACATTATCGTTGTTGTAGAAATACGGCATCGACTGCCCGCCCCCGTGAACTATAGTTTGTTCGGTAAAAGGGGGATTCTCATAGCCAACTACAGAACCATTGGCCGGGTCGTCCCATCCGTCTATCCATGCAGAAAATATCCTGTTACTCATGGGGTTAGTTGTATCAAGCTCATTGTAGGCCTCAAAATCATCCACAAGAAGATAGTCTGCCACCGTAAAGCTCCATACCGGGCCTGTGTGCAAAGTATTGTCGGCCTCTATCTCATCGATACGCCAGTAATAAGCAGCCCCCCATTCGAGAGCTTCAGGGAAAATATAACCGCTGACATCCCGGCCGCCCCGATATATACCTGTCGTATCAGTAATATCGGCAGCATTGACACCCTCGAAACTGTCCCCAAAGTAAATATCATGCCGAACAGCCGTTCGGCCCGCCGTCCAGTTTAACGAGGTCGCATCAGCTATATCCAATATCGCCCCATCCTTTGGCTGAGGCGAACGTGCCTGTACCGGATTTGCCGCAACCGCCCAGACTGTAGTCATACCGGCATTGGTTACATTGTAGTCAATCTGCACCAGTGCCAGACGACCATCTTCGAGAAGCTCACCGCTATTGACACCGTAGGCCGTAATCCAGCCGTTCTGTACATACTCTTTTATTTTCTCTGTCTGATCTTCTTCGCTCGTTAATACCAGCACGCCTCCGGCCATATTCACGCTTCCATTCGTTCCGGACAACTCATCATCCGGGTCATTCATCACAAGGCCATTGGCATAGAGAATCCCACCATTCAGGTGTAATTCACTTCCCTGCGAGCCGCCCCGGGGAACTCTCACATTCGTCGAGACGGTTACCGTACCACCGTTGATATTTACCACGCCCTTGCTCGGGTCTTTTCGCCCAAGCTGAAAAGCGGCGCACGTGACATCACCATCATCAATAGTGAACATCCCCAGTTGCTCCCTGCCTATTCTGATAAGATTGCCCGCCGATAGAGTCCCTCCGGTCATATGCAGGTGGACAAAGTCCTGACCCCCGACAGAGTCGTTGCTTATGGTGACACTATCAAACCGTGCCTCAGTGTCCGCATCAATAATGACCTCTGTCGGGTCACTTCTCCAATCGATATAGACTGCATCGCCGGCGTTGGGGACTTTGTTGATATCCCAGTTCTCCGGATTACTCCAGAGAGAATCACCGCCGCTGTTGTCCCAGAAAAAATCATCTGCCGCTGCGTTACTAACCAGAGAAAACGCTATAACAAAACAAGCGAGATACATCAATTTACAGTGCATAACAATCCTCCTCTAAAGGATTAATATATTCAAATCTTGACTGCTCTTACAATTACTAATTTATCACTTATGGAACCGGTGCGTACAGGCGAATATCATCGTAGTACATCATCCCTGAGCCGCCGGTAACCGGATTATTCCTGTTACCAAGGCCAAGGGTAATCGAAGTGACATTGGCAAGGTTCACACCCTGGTCCGCAAACGCCTGAAGGTCGATATTCCATTGTGTCCAGGAACCTGCTTTTGCTGCATCAGGATTATCATTAGTGACCACAGCACTACCGTTGAGAACAACATACATCGGCTCGGCAGCATTGGCCGATGCGCCTCGATACCAAATCGTCAGTGTGTTAACGCCATTGACTGTCCAGTCACGATTGGAAGACAATGTCAAAGTAGCCTCAGATTTCCCGACTGCGTTGTCGTAAGCAAACGGCATTGATTGATTTCCGCTGTTTACGATAGTCTGCTCGGCAAATGGAGGATTGGCATGACCAACGACGGAACCGTTTACAGCCGGGTTGTCGAATCCGTCCACCCAGGCAAGATATATTCTGCTGCTCCCGGGTTCATCTTCATTAAGGTCATTGTAAGATTCAAAATCATCTATGATAAGGAAGTTGGCCGTAGTGAAGCTCCATAGAGGGCCTGTCCACGGGCTGTCAGTGTTGGCGTTATTGGCCTCATCGACACGCCAGTAGTAGGTAGTATTCCATTCAAGGTTACCGGTATCATAGCTTTCGGAACCAAGGATTCCGCTGCCTTTATTCTCAAGTGAACTTGCATCGGTGCCAAAATAGACCTCATGTGTATCTGCAAAAACTCCCGGCACCCATGTAAGAACTGGTGTCTGCGTCACATCAACAGCGCCTTTAGCCGGGCTCGGGCTGCTGGCTGCCCCCTCGGTAATAAAGCTCCAGACATCGCCTTTATGCGTTTCGATAATATCGAACTCATCCACCCGCCAGTAGTAAGTTTTGGCCATTTTGAGTGTGCCGGGAGTATAGGTCGTAGTTCCCTGAGCCTGACCACCTGTTGCGTTGCTGACATCGTCAAAATTGTCCCCGAAATATACGGTGTGCAGCTTAGAACCGAAACCTCCCGTCCAGCTAAGTTTCACATCCACATCTACAGTCTCAACGCTATCAGCCGGACTGGGAAAATATGCTGTCTTAGGGGGAATACTAAAGCTCCAGATATCGCCCTTCCACGGACTGTTCGGCTCAGCATCGTTGACCTCATCGATTCGCCAGTAGTAAGTTGTTCCCGGCACAAGGCCATCCGGAAAAGCAAATCCGGGAAAGCCAATGACAGCAAATGTCGTGGCCTGATTGCCGATGAACGTGCCTTCGACACCTTCGTTCACGGCATCAAAATTATCGCCAATGTACACATCATGCGATACCGCAAGAGCCCCGGGCGTCCAGCTCGTGTTCACCCACGTGTCTGAAAGTAAAACGCCATCAGCCGGATCAGGTCCGAAAGCGTATGGCCACGGCTTACCTTCCATGGCGCCGAGTATCTCGACCTCTGACAGAGCGTGGTTGTAAAGCCGCACCTCGTCCATAATACCATCCCACGCAAATCCTCGATTAGCATCTAATTCGCCGAACCACACGGGAGCACCCCCTGTGCCCACAGCGCTGGCCGGATGGTCATCGCTGGACTCCAGAACACCGTTGATGTACAGCTTAATCTTCTCGCCGGCATTCCCATCCCCGTCAAATACGAGAGTGATGTGGTACCAGACATTATCTTCGAGGGGTTCCATGGACAGCCCTATATTCGTGTTGTTACCGTTAATCCGGCCATTAACAAGCTGGCCTGTCCAGATAAACAAGTTGTAAACATCGCCGTCATTATACGCATTTCTTTTCGATATGATGGACATTCCTTCGTGACTCGCAATGTTCCGGGGCAGCACCCATGCTGCTATGCTAAGAGCAGACATGCCCTCCAGTTTGGCCGCATGAGTAACCTCAATACGGTTGGCGTTATTCCCGTCAAACTCTAATCCCTTACCAATCTTCCCGTCGATAAGATTAAGTGAACCAAGAACTCTTACTGTAGCGGGATTGGCAGAGGCATCAATGGGGCTTTGTGCATCCTCGAATGGCAGGTGAAGCACCAGTTCTGCTGAGACATTGCCGGCGGTATTCAGCACTAAAACAAAAGAGAGCAGATAAATCAGTCTTTTAATCATAATATTCCTCCTTAAAAAAAGTGAAAATAGCTATTTATGCTTTTACTATACCAAAAATATTTCAAAAAAATGTCAATCTCCAACTGTTAGGCTCTCATCAATCGTATAATGTCATTTATGTTTTTTACGGTTATGGAGCATACAGACGAATATCATCAAAGTACATCATACCTGGACCGCTGGCAACCGGATTGTTCCTGTTACCAAGGCCAAGAGTAATCGAAGTGACATTGGCAAGGTTCACGCCTAAGTCGGCAAATGCCTGCAAGTCGATATTCCATTCGGCCCAGGAAGTTCTCAGTGCCGCATCAGGATTGTCATGATTGACCACGGCATTGCCGTTGAGGGCAACGTACAAATTCTCAGCGGCGTTACCGGCACTACCTCGGAACCAAACTGTTAGTGTGTTAACGCCATTGACTGTCCAGTCACGATTGGAAGACAATGTCAAAGTAGCCTCCGATTTTCCGACAGCATTGTTGTATTCAAACGGCATCGACTGATTACCACCGTGAACGATAGTCTGCTCGGCAAATGGAGGATTGGCATGACCGACGATAGAACCGTTGATAGCCGGATTGTCGAATCCGTCCAGCCACGTAAGGTATATCCTGTTGCTCCCGGGTTCATCTTCATTAAGGTCGTTGTAGCTCTCAAAATCGTCCACAACAAGGAAGTCAGCCGTCGTAAAACTCCAGAGAGGACCTGTCCACGGACTGTCAGCGTTGGCGTTATTTACCTCATCAATCCGCCAGTAGTAGGTAGTATTCCATTCAAGCTGTCCGGCGTCATAACTTTCGTAACCAAGGTTTCCGCTGCCTTTAAACTCAGGCGAACTTGTATCGGCGTTGTTCACAGCTTCTGCATCAGTGCCGAAATAGACCTCATGTGAATCGGCAAAAACTCCCGGCACCCAGGTAAGAACAGGTGCCTGAGTGACATCCACGGCGCCTTTAGCCGGATTCGGAGTTCCGACAGCGCCCTCAGTTGTAAAGCTCCAGACATCGCCTTTATAAGTATCGATACCATCGAACTCATCAACCCTCCAATAGTAGGTCTTGGCCATTTGAAGTATGCCGGGAGTATATGTTGCAGAACCCAGTGGAAGTCCACCAGCGGCGTTGTTCACATCATCAAAATTGTCTCCAAAATACACCGTGTGCAATTTAGAGCCGAAACCCGCCGTCCAGTTAAGCTCCACATTCAGATCTACAGACTCTGCACCACCGGCCGGGTTGGGCTCATAAGCTGTTTTGGGAGCAATCGCAAAACTCCAGACTTTACCCTTCCATGGACTATTTGGGTCAAGGTCATTGACCTCGTCGATCCGCCAGTAGTAGGTCGCCCCGGGCTGCAGGCCCTCAGGGATGGCGAAACCGGGAAAGCCAACAACCTGAAAAACGCTGCTCGTGCTGCCGGCAAATGTCCCTTCGGCACCGTTGTTAACATCGTCGAAATCGGAGCCGATGTACAAATCGTGGGACACGGCAAAATCCCCGGGCCTCCAGCTCAGGTTTACCCAGGTTGCTTTGATTAATTCACCATCCCCGGGCGTCGGACCGGAAGCAACCGGCAAACTTTTACGGCCACTCGGTCCATATACGATGAAATCATCGAAATCCATCATGCCGCTGTAAGCCTGAATTCCAACCCTCCCATTAATCCACTGAGCATGCTCAACATCAAACATTTCAACATCATCCACATAACCGGCCAGTCCTGTTTTTGTGACAACCAGCTTAATGTTATGCCAGCTTCCCACTACCAATGAGTTATTTGTCTGAGCCAGCATCACAGCCGAACCGGCGTTATATATATACGGTCTGGATTCCGTATTCGTCCATCCGTTTACTATCCATCTATACATATGAGTATTAGGCCCATTACGGTCGGCCCACACCGTCGGTACCGGATCCTGGACTCTGAATAGCACATTAACAGGAGCATCTCCTTCAGTAAGCGGCTTGACCTTGAATTCAATAGTGTATTCTTCCCATTCATTGCTCCATTGGTCCGCCGCAACCATTGATGCTTGCCACGGATCAGCCGCGGCGAGCTGGTGATATACACCATCGGCAACCTGCCAATCCCCTGTGACCACTTCCCATTTACCCTCAGACTCCCCAGGATTCTCGAAGTCGTCAAAGAAATATGTCTGTGCATCAACAGGCGTAGAAAACAGTGAGATGAACATCAAACCTATAAGCATTCCGAATGACACGAATCCTTTAACAATCATTTTTTTCCTCCTTTATCAACAATGGCTAAAAGTAAAATTCTTCGCTGACTATGCATCAAAACATTCATTCCCATAGAAGCGGGATACAAATTTATCGTTGAAATGTTAACACCTCCTTCTGTGAAGCACACTTCCCGCCTCCTACGACTTACTCTGTGGCTCACATAATAATTCCTCCTCTATCAAGAAGCTCCGAAGTTTCCACAGGCCAGGAAAGAAAATCGTCACATTCCCGCCTGTGCAGGCGCAAGCTTTACTAATACTATCTATACCAAATTATCCACCGTCTCGTCAAGAAAAATCGCTGGATAATATGGGCAGAAAACTCCTGAAAAAGATAATTAGATGAGGTTTGAAAAAGCACGACAATTACCTAATATTGGATTTGAAAACAGAACTCGTATTTTCAAAACTCATATATTCGCATAACTTATTGCTGTGTATCCCTTTGGCGACGTACAAAAGACCAGATGTAATAGACTGGAATACCTACAAGGATGCTGCCGAGACTGTAAATCGAAGGTTTCGGCCACTGCATGAACGCAAAAACAGCCATAAAAATAATCACCGCCATAAAGATTGCCGGAACAACAGGATATCCGGGCACGCGAAATGGTCTTTCCATATCCGGCCGGCGCCATCTAAGGACATAAACCGCTCCTACAAAAAGCAATGCAAAAAGCGACAATCCCACCGAGGCATACTGGTATAAGTCCCTGAAATACTTCACCCCGAACAGAATAGCGATTGCGCATGTGCTTTGTGCGAGCATCGCGTAAACAGGAACCCGCCCCTTTGAGCTGACATGCCCAGCTACGGATGGAAACAATCTGTCTTTGGCCATGGCGTAGTAAATCCGCGGGCCGGTAATAATGAAAGCACTCACCGTAGCCAAAAACGTTAATCCTAATAAAACGGAGAAAACGTTGGAGGCTCTCGATCCAAAAAGATTTCCGACCGCCAGTTTGGGAACCAGTTCCGCGTTGTCAAATCCCACATCAGCCAGAGGTACCGCATAAGCAAAAACGAGATTCAAAGCCAGATACAAAACAACTACCAATCCGGCGCCAAGCAGCAGCGACCGGGGGAGAATTTTGGCAGGATTCTTAACCTCACCGGCCAGGTAGCTGGCGGCGTTCCAGCCGCTGTAGGCAAACATGACATAGAACAATTGAGTAACTGCAGTTCCAAACTTGACCTTCCCTATCGGCTGCCCTTCTGAAAGGTTTGCCAGTTGTCCTTTGCCGAACAGAAACGCAAACAATACCAGAAACACAAACAGACCGAATTTGAGAACCGTTGTGAGGTTTTGCGTCCAGGCGGACTGACGGTGACCAAAAAGATTGGGCAGCGTAACCGCTACGATAATAGCAGCAGCGGTCGTTTTGATAATGAGGCCGGTCTCCTTCTCGGCCAATCCGAATGGCGTCAAAAGATATTTAGCCGCGATATAGCCGGCTACAGCCAACGGCGCAGAAAATCCCAAAAAAAACGATGTCCAGCCGGATAAAAAGGCGGGCATCGGACCGTATGCTTCGCGAAGGTAAATATACTCTCCGCCCGATCGGGGCAGAGCGGCCGCCAGCTCCGCCACACAAAGAGCACCGCACATGGCCAACAACCCGCCAAGGGCCCAAAGCCCGAATATTACGGGGTAGTTTTGGAGTGAAGCCATCATGTATCCGGGCGAGATCAGAATTCCTGTTCCCACCATGCTGGCAATAACCACGTAGGTCGAAGTCGATAGACCAAATCCTCGCTGCAATTCTTCATTTGGCATTCTTATTGTCCTTAAAGTACCCCCATCTTTAATGGCGGCCCGCCCTTCACTTCCAAGATGCGTCTTTGCCACGTCGGGAGCAAACCGGCAAATTCCGACGTTCGGTATTAATTATTTTGACTCAGTATCTTTTATTCACGCATTCAGGGACTTGTCCAAAAATCCGTCCCAGATACGTCGCTGCTCAATCAACGCCTGAACACGGTCGGGAACCTTATCACTTACTTCCAGCAGTTGCCAGCCCTTCCAGTTCATTTTCACCAAAAGATCCATCTGAAGCTGATACGGAAATTCCGCGTCTTTGAGATTGTGCAGGTGCAGTGTATCACCCAGCAAATCCTTGACCAGGTTGAAATTGTGCTCGAACCCGTTGCCCGCGGAATCCCTTGTACTGGAATTAAGCTTAATCCGAACGCTCGGCTGGTCAACACGGTCCATAATCGCCCTCAGTGTCGGCAGCTCGCCGACATTGCCGTGCGCTTCGAGGCGAACCTGTTGGCCATAGTCACCGGCGAATGCCCCCAAAATATTCATCGAATTACTGATTTGCTCGATGGTCTTCTCTTTCGGGACACCGTCGTGAAAACTGTTGGGGAAAACCCTCACGCCGCTGGAACCTACATCACGGCTTAGCTTTATATAGCCCTTGGTATTTTCAATCGCCGTTTCGAGCTCCGCAGCGTCCGGCGAATCATAACGTTCACCGCTGGCAATACCTACTAACGTTACTGGGCTGTCCTCAAACTGTTTCCGTACTTCGCGGCGCTGCTGCGCATCAATTTCAAGCTCGACACAGTGAGCATAGGACTGGCTGGTTCGCAGCTCAACGCCAAAAGCCCGGGCCTTGCAGCAGTTGGCAATCAGCGTCGGGATGTCCCAGTCTTGGCCCCACTGATAGGTCGTAAATCCGAATCTCGTCCTGACATTGGGATTCGACGCTGATGTATTCAAAGTACGACTGCATGATGTTAAGCTTGCCCCGGCACATACACCGGCAACAACACCGACACCATGCGCAAGAAAGCTGCGGCGTGAGAGTGCTTCTCTTTCGAAAGACATAATTACAAATCCATCCAATATTAACAGCAATTCCGTTATTTACTTAAGCGTTTTTTAAGCGTAACACTAAGGTCCTGACCCTGTCCCTGAAAAACCGTCTCCAGGTTCGCATCTGTAGTTATAGCCTTAATGTAATCCTGCATTTGTGAACCCATATTAACATTGTGGCCCAGAATCAATCCGCCCGGACGCACCAACGGCAGAAGCTTTTGTAAATAGTCAATATAACCGGGCTTGTCAGCATCAATGAAAAGAACATCAATCGGTTCTTTGATATTTTTAACCGTTTCGTGTGCATCACCCATAACGAGCGTAATGATATTATCAACACCGGCACGTTTGAAGTTCTCACGCGCCATTGCCGCCCGTCCCTCGTCGATATCATGAGTAGTGAGCTTGCCGCCGGTGGCACGCAGGGCAAGGCAGAACCAGATACCCGAGTACCCGTTGGAAGTACCGATCTCGACAACATGTTTGGCGCCAATCGCTTCGGTAAGCAGTCGCAGTATTCGACCGTCCTCCATCGGCACGTTCATATTCCCGCCACGCTGGTTGCGGTCCATTTCATCAAGAACGCTCAAAATTTTCTTCTCTTCTTCGTTCACCGCAGTAGGGGGATTTTGCTGAGGCGAAGCAGAGAAACCCCTGCCGCCACCACGCCTGCCGCCGAAATCTCCGCCTCGCGGTTCCGGCTGAGCTGTCAAGCTCTCAACAACCAATCCTAATATAACCACCGCTCCAATAACCAGCATAATCTTCTTTAACATTGTTTTCTCCTTTCAAAAATACAGTTAGTCATTGTGCTGTAATATTGGATAAGTATAGTTAAAGACGATTTCGGAAGGTGACTTTATTGCGGTCAGCTTGAAAAATCCATAAAAAAATATATTTTAGTTGTCCGCATTCAACACCCTAAAATTATTTCTCTCCGACAGAATCACTAAAATAACGCGTTTCTATATGCTTTAACACATACTTTTAAGACGCTTTAAGCTCAGCTTCGAACTCACCGAAGGAACCAATTACTTCAAAGCCCAGTTTTTCATAGCACCTGATTGCACTTGTATTGTCCGCTTTTACGTTTAGGCCAATATGGTCTATTTCGCTTAACAGCGATTTACAAGCCCGTGCGGCTGCAATTCTGCCATATCCCCTACCCCTATAATCCGGATGCGTTGTGATGTTGCCCAAGGCGGCAACCCGATAGCGGGCAGAATAAACATGCACACCAGCTACACTTACCAGTGCACCAGACTGTCGAATGCCGTAGTATTGTTTCGTCTCCAACATCCTCGGTTCAAAAAAGTTCCCGGGATAAGCCTTTTCAAATAAGCTCATTATTTCATCTAAATCAGACATTGAAAGCCCTCCTGCCTCGGAGGTATCAATGTCCGTTAACAATGATTTATCTGTCAAAGCCATCCTGTCATGCCTGCCGAATGGCCGAAAATGATAACGCTCCGCTAATATACTCTCCGACCCTGAAATCAGGTGGGCATGAAAAAGCCTTGGCAAAATACCAATCAAACAACGCAAAAGCTCTTCCGTATAAACGGCCTTATCATCTTCTGCGAGAGCATGAAGACACGGCAAGCTTCCGCCAGTGTATATCAATGCTATGGCCCGGATACCTGTTGAGTCGGTCAATGCATACCATGTAGTGTATGGCCAGAAAAAATCGTCAAGGTCACCAAGACTATAAATATTAAGAAACACATTGCCGCGGAGAAATGTCTCTATCGTATCTTTATCATGCAAACAGACCGCCTTCATTACTCGTCCCTTTTTAACAGGTTGGCTACCGCGACGATATGTTCTGGCGTTGTGCCGCAGCAGCCACCCACAATTCGGGCCCCGGCAGAAAGGCATTCCGCGATTCCCCGTACAAAATCATCCGGGGCCATCTTAAACACGGTCTCATTATCAACCAGTTGAGGTTTACCGGCATTCGGCTGAGCCAGGACAGGCAGTGACGTTGCCGACTTAAGCACTGACACAATCACGGCCATCTGAGCAGGATCTATTTCACCGCAATTAGCGCCAATAACATCCGCACCGCCGTCCGTGAGGCCTTTCGCACACTGCTGCGCCGAATTGCCCATCATTGTCCTTCCGCCTTTTGTCTCACTCGAAAATGCAATCGATACAATCACCGGCAGCGAGAAATTATCCTTACACGCACGAAGGGCAAACATCGCCTCCTGCAAATCAAACATAGTCTCAATAATAAATCCGTCCACTCCTGATTCCGCTAATATTCCCGCCTGCTCTTTAAATGTTTCATAAAATTGCGATTCCTTATAAGTACCATACGGTTCAAGCAATTGACCCGTCGAGCCGATATTCCCAAGCACATATTGCCCCTCACTAACAGCTTTCCTTGCAATCTCCACCCCGGCACGATTCACATCTTGTACAGATACCCCGACATTGTGCGACTCGATATAGATACGATTCATCGTCAGAGTATTGGTCGTTATTGCATCACACCCACACCGGGCATATTCCCGCTGGATTTTAAGTACAACTTCAGGATTATCAAGATTAGGCCTTGCCCGCCCCATAAGACCATGCTTGCCCAGTTCGGTTCCTATTGCTCCATCAAGCAAAACAACATCTTTGTTCTTTAAGGCCGTGGATAAATTCATTAGCGGTTTATTCCTCGCTTTGGTTATTCTATTCAACGCCAAGCATAATCAACTCATTCTTAACCTGGCTCACATTCTCGAAAAGAATTGCATGTAATCCCGCCTGTTGTGCGCCGCTTATATACTCAGGTTTATCATCTATGAATACCGATTGCCCGGCTTCCGACCCGAGTCTCTGAACAGTCAGTTCATAGATTCTGCTCTCGGGTTTTCTCGTCCCCTCGGCGCACGAAAAGACCAGCACATCGAACATGTCATATCCGAACTGATGAAAGTACCGCATAGACGGCTCTTCTGTGTTGGACAAAAACGCCGTCTTATAGCCTTTTTTACGAAGCCCGGCCGCTAAAGAAAACACTTCCTCTCTGGGCACATAGCCGGCCTTGAACGCATCAGCCCATAATGAAGGAACTTTCGGCTTCGATACTCCTAATTCGTTGCAAATTCTTTCCCAGAACTTTTCTTCACTGATTACGCTTTTCTCGAAGTCCTCTATGAATTTGCGATGCGCTTTTATATAGTCTTCCTTCGATACGGCCAAAGCCTCCGAGCAATATTTCACAATACCCGGACTGGGATCTTCTATCAAAACGCCTCCCCAATCGAATATTACAGATTCTATTACTTCCATCGCAAACATCCCTTATACAAGCGGCTTCCGTTATTTCCCAAATCAGGACGATACAAAGGTTCAACGCACATATCAATATTTTTTTGTCCCAGCTCAACTATCGCCAATAGTCTTTGACGAACGGCCTTGTAGAATCTATAATCAGAATTTCTTTTTGAGGAAAACTATGGATCTGATTTTAACTGTTGTAATTATTGTTTTGGTATTGGCTGTGCTGGGGCTTTTGGTCTGGCTCATTATCTCGAACTCCGCCAACGCCGAAAAAATGGCGGGCCAGCAGGCCTCCATAGGTCTTTTGCAGCAGCAGTTGGAAGCCCTCAAAAGCTCTCAGGACGACACGAAAGACAAACTCCAGAAATCCCTTCTGGACGGCCAGACAAATATAGGCAAAAACATGCAGGCCGGCCAGGAGGTCCTCGACCGGCTCAATAAGCAGATAGGCGAACTGCAGGGCACAAACAAGCAGATGATGCAGGTCGGAACAGAAGTCAGACGGCTCCAGGACATCCTAAGCTCGCCAAAACTCCGTGGCCAGATGGGCGAATGGTCGCTCGAAAATCTCCTTGCCAATATCCTGCCCAAAGACAGATACAAACTCCAGTACACATTCAAAGACGGCAAAACGGTTGACGCCCTGATAGAGCTGGCCGATTTCTCCGTGCCCGTAGATGCAAAGTTCCCGCTGCCGGGTTTTGAGAAAATCGTAAAAACCGAAGAAGAGGCGGAAAAAATAAAACTTCGCAGGCAATTTCTTAAGGATGTAAATAATCACATCGACAAAATCGCCTCCGACTATATTAGGCCCGCCGAGGGCACACTTGATTTTGCGTTAATGTATATACCCGCAGAGAACGTCTATTACGAAACGATAGTAAAATACATCGGAGAAAATCAGGATATTTTGCAATACTGTTTCGATAAAAAGGTAATCCCCGTTTCGCCCAATCTCTTATATGCCTATCTTATGACAGTGGCGATGGGCCTGCACGGCCTGCAGATAGAAAAACAGGCTGCCGAAATCCGGCAAAACCTGAAAAAGCTCAACTCCTCTTTCGCCGACTACACCGGCACCTGGGACATACTCGGCAAACACCTGCGAAACGCCTACAGCCAATACGATGAAGGCCAGAAAAAGCTCGACCGCTTCGGCCTCCAGCTAAACCACATACAGGAAGAAAAGGAAGAAACAAACGAATCTGTTCAGTAAAGAAATTAAAAAATGAATATAAGGATATTTCTTATGTCTGAAAATTACGATTGCATCATAGTTGGAGGCGGCCCGGCGGGACTCGGGGCGGCCCTCTACACGGCACGCGACAGGATGAAAACTTTGATACTCGAAAAGTTAATGCCCGGCGGTCAAATAATCAACACCGACAGAATCGAAAACTACCCCGGAATCGAACGCATCGACGGCCCCGGCCTTATCATGCAAATGCAAAAGCAGGTCGAAAGCTTCGGAGCAGAGATAAAATCAAGCTCTGAGGTAACCAGCCTGGAGAAACTCGAAGACGGCAATATCGCGGTCTATTGCGACAAAGATAAATACACTGCAAGGGCCGTTATTTTAACTCCCGGCAGCGATTATCGAAAGCTCGGCGTCCCCGGTGAAGAAGAATTCCGAAACGCCGGCGCTGGCGTCAGCTATTGCGGCACATGCGATGCGCCCTTCTTTAAGGGCAAACAGGTCGTCGCCATCGGCGGAGGCAACACCGCCGTCGAAGAAACGCTGCACCTGACAAAGTTCGCCGAAAAGGTAACGATGATACACCGCAGAGACGAATTCAGGGCGGCAAAGGTTCTGGTCGAAGAGCTGCTTGTAAAAGCCAACGAATCCGATTCAAATCTTATTATAAAGTATGACACCGTTGCGACCGCTATACAGGGCGATGGCAAAGCCCAGTCAATCAAACTCAAAAGCGTAAAAACAAACGCCGAAGAAGACTATCCCTGCGACGGCGTATTTATCTTTATCGGCATGGTGCCGAACACCGGCTTTCTTAAAGGCTCTGTAGAGCTTACCGAGCACGGCTTTATAAAGTGCGACTGCGCATATCTGAGAACGAGCGTGCCGGGTGTCTTCGTGGCAGGTGATTGCAGAATCGGAGCGGCCATGCAGTTGGCTACCGCCGTAGGAGACGGCGTCGTCGCCGCTATGATGATAAAGCAGTATTTCAGAGACCCGAATTGGTGGAACGAGCCCGTCAGCGAACTGCTCGGACCCGGCGGATGGTAAAACAGGCAAAAAAGCCCTCAAATAAGCCTGCCGACCGACTTGTACAGTATAATCACTAATTTTGTTGACGCCGGACAATGGCTCAGGTATTATAGCGGCCGAGCAAATCCGGCTTTTATTGTCGGGCGGTAATTTCATGCGAATTCTTCGCTGAAAGGATAAAAAATTATGGCTGGTAATGTAATTGAGTTAACCGATGCTACTTTTGACGAAACTGTTCATAGTTCCGATGTGCCCGTGCTGGTTGATTTCTGGGCGCCATGGTGCGGTCCCTGCAAAATGATAGCTCCGCTTATCAAGGAAATCGCAGACGAATATATAGACAGAGCCAAAATCTGCAAACTCAACACCGACGATGCCCGCGACAGTGCAATGGAATTCGGCATAAGCGCGATACCGACGATCATTCTATTCAAGGACGGCCAGGTACAAAAAAAATGGGTAGGTTTAACCAGCAAAAAGGACCTCGCCGCCGCAATTGACGAACTGCTGTAAAACTCAACAATCTGAGCACCAACAGGAAATTTGAAAATGATTTACGAAGACCTGAAAGGCAAAAAGGTCTTGGTTCCCGGTGCTGACATCGGAATCGGCTCAGCAACAGCCTGTTTACGAGAGCCTGAATTACACCCCCCACCACAACCAAAACGAGGAGTACCAAAGTGAAGCGAACGTTTATCACTCAATCGATAATGATAGCAGTGTGTATTGGAATAGTAGTATGCGCCGGCTGTACAACAGCCGAAAATCCAGAGAACGCCAAAGCAAAAACATCGGAACATAGCCGGAAAGCTATTCCATTAGCGGGTAAATGGCTCTTCAAGCTGGACCCCGCCAATACCGGCGAGAAAGAAAAATGGTACAGCAGCAAACTCCCCGACCAAATCAACCTGCCCGGCTCGACGACCGAAAACGGCTTTGGCGACGATATCTCCCTCGATACGAAATGGACCGGCAGTATTATCGACAAGTCATTTTTCACCGACTCCAAATATGAAAAGTACAGACAGCCCGGCTCAATAAAAATCCCCTTCTGGCTGACCCCCGTAAAACACTATAAAGGCCCCGCCTGGTACCAGAAGCAGGTAGAAATACCCTCCAACTGGGCCGGCAAAAGAATATCTCTTTTTCTGGAACGCTGCCACTGGGAAACAAAAGTCTGGGTGGACGGCACCGCCGTCGGCTCGCAAGACAGTCTCTGCACGCCGCAGCTCCACGACCTGAGCAGCCTGATGACACCCGGCAGACATACAGTGACTATCCGCGTGGATAATTCGATGAAATATAACGTCGGAGATAACGCCCACTCAATCAGCGACCATACCCAGTCCAACTGGAACGGCATAATCGGCAGAATCGAATTGCAGGCCGCCGATAGTCTCCGGCTCAGTGACGTTCAGATCTATCCGAACATAAGTAATAAATCAGCGAAGGTTATTGTAACAATCAGCAGCCCCGGCAATCAAAATCTCAAAGGAACTCTCAACATCCGTGCCGAAAGCTTAAACACCCCACAAAGCCACACGGTCCCACAGCATAGCATCGAATTCACTGCCTCGAAATCCGAAACCATCCTCGAATTTGATTATGCTATGGGCAATAAGGTGCAGTTGTGGGACGAGTTCTCTCCGGCGTTGTACAAGCTGACAGCCTCACTCACAGCCAAAACTGCAAAAGATACATTTCGAGATGAAAAAACCGTCACATTCGGCATGCGCCAGATTGGCACAAAAGGAACACAATTTACCATCAATGGCCGCTTTACCTTCCTGCGCGGAACACTGGAATGCAGTATCTTCCCCTTAACAGGATATCCGCACATGGACGTCGATGGTTGGCTCAAAATCTTAAGAGCCGCAAAGGCGCACGGCCTTAACCACCTGCGTTTTCATTCGTGGTGCCCGCCCGAGGCCGCGTTCGAGGCCGCCGACAGAATGGGAATTATCTTTCACGTCGAATGTCCCGCATGGGCAACTATCGGCGACGGCGAGCCAATCGATAAATTCATTTACGACGAGGGTGACCGTATTCTAAAAGCATATGGTAATCATCCATCTTTCTGCATGCTTGCCTATGGAAATGAGCCCGGCGGCAAAAATCAAAAAAGGTTCCTCGGCGATTTGGTCAACTACTGGAAAGAAAAAGACCCGCGGCGCCTTTACACCAGTGCGGCCGGATGGCCCATCATTCCTGAAAACCAGTACCACAGCACACCCGCTCCAC
Organism: Planctomycetota bacterium; assembly: GCA_014384025.1. GTDB lineage: Bacteria > Planctomycetota > Phycisphaerae > Sedimentisphaerales > Anaerobacaceae > NIOZ-UU13. The sequence continues at coordinate 19,485 of JACNGQ010000255.1, forward strand.
GCGGCCATCAGTGGGGCGCTGGTTTGAGCAGCCGCTTCAACGCAAAACCACCCGAGACCGCAAGCGACTACCGGGACATCATCGAAAAATACGATGTCCCCGTTGTCAGTCACGAGATCGGTCAGTGGTGTGTATTTCCCAACCTAAAAGAAATAGAAAAGTACACAGGCGTCCTGAGAGCGCTCAACTTCGAGATTGTCCGTGATTCGCTTGCCGAAAAGAACATGCTCGACCAGGCACAGGATTTCCTGATGGCCTCCGGAAAACTACAGGCCTTGTTATATAAGGAAGAGATAGAATCCGCACTGCGCACTCCCGGCTTCGGCGGTTTTCAACTGCTGGACATTCACGACTTCCCCGGCCAGGGCACGGCGCTTGTGGGAATTCTCGACCCCTTCTGGGATTCGAAGGGCTACATAGAACCACAGCAGCACAAACAATACTGCAGCGAAACCGTACCGCTGCTGCGAATGAAAAAACGAATCTGGACTACAGCCGAAACATTCACTGCCGGCGTTGAGATTGCCCATTTCGGACCGGCTCCAATGAACAATGCAAATGTACTCTGGTCGATCTATGACTCCGATGTCCGCAAAGTTGCTTCAGGGCAATTACCTCAGATTACAATCCCGATAAGCAACGCCATTGAGCTGGGAAATATCAATGTTCCGCTTGCCAATATTGACGCACCAAAAAAGCTGGCTGTAATAATCTCGATAGAGGGAACCTCATTTGAAAATCACTGGGACATCTGGGTATATCCCGCCCGCCCGCAAACAAAACCACCGGACAACATACTAATAGCAGACAGCTTCGACGAGAAGATTCAGGCCGCCCTGAAAGCCGGCGGCAAAGTGCTGCTCATGCCGCAATTGAATTCCATCAACAGCGACATCCCGGCCGGCTTCACATCAATCTTCTGGAATACGCAATGGACAAGACAGCAGCCCCCGCACACTCTCGGTATTTTATGCGACCCGAAACATCCGGCTCTGGCAAAATTCCCAACAGAATTTCACAGCGACTGGCAGTGGTGGGACCTGGTAACAAAATCTAAATTTATGGTACTCGACGAATTCGCCCCTGAATTTCGCCCCATCGTCCAGGTTATTGACGACTGGAATACCAATCGCAAGCTCGGCTTGGTTTTTGAAACAAAGATGGACGCTGGCAAACTCCTCGTCTGCAGTATCGACCTTCGCAGCAACCTCTCAAATCGCCCGGTGGCAAGACAAATGCTGCAAAGCCTGCTAAGTTATATGGACAGCAGCGCCTTTAAGCCGAAGCTCAGTACCGATACTGAACATGTCAAAAGCCTTTTCAAAAAACCCACCCTGATAAGCAAGGCCCGGATTTCAATGGTGGATAGTGAAGCACAGGGCCACGAAGCTCGCAACGCCATCGACGGCAACCCGAGTACTATCTGGCATACATCCTGGGAACCTACACCAAAGGCATACCCGCACGAAATCAGAATAGAGCTTCCCGAACCAATCGCAATCAAAGGTCTGAACTATACCCCCCGCCAGGATATGTCGAACGGCTGGATTTCCGAATATCAGGTATATGTAAGCTCTGATGGCAAAAACTGGGGCCAGCCGTGCGCCGCCGGAACCTTCCAGAAAGGCAGGAGCGATAAGAACATCCTTTTCGAGAAGGCAGGCACAGGCAAATTCGTACGTTTCGTAGCGCTCTCCGGATTCGACGGCCAGGCATTCGCCTCGATAGCCGAGCTTAATATCATCCCCGCTTCTGAAAAATAATAAGGAAGATTCTATAACACCTTTTACCAGAAGATAATGTAAAAAACCGCCACCGCCGCAATCACAAGAGCACCGGCAAGTTTCACCTCAGGAGCTGTCT